>JBKPQY010000210.1:0-13154 GCA_046734315.1 Actinomycetota bacterium
TGGCCCCGGGCCGAGCAATGCACCACCCTGTGGCGCACCGTCTTCGGCACCGGACCACCAGCACTCGCCTGACCCGACCACCGCCGCACAGGCCAGACCAAGACCCCAACGTGGAAAAGCTGGAAAGACCAGCACAGCCACGCCGCACCCCATCGAAGATCACCCACGGCCCGGCGAGATCATCCGATCAGCCAGTCCACGGATTGAGGCTAAGCTTCGTCGCAGCTCGTGGTTGCGCCTAGGGTTCCGCCGGCCGTCCGCCGCGTCGCACGTAACTCCCACACAACCAGGACGGCCGGGGCTGGACCGAGCGGCGCCAGGGCGGGTCGCAGCCAGTCGCCCGCCCCACACCTGACGGGACAAAAGCCCCGAGGGCTTCATCCGAGCGCGCCCGGAAACGGACGCCGACCGAAGGAGCCCTGCAGTGCCCCTGACTGTCGCCGGCGCGGTCCTGCTCGCGGCATTGCTGCACGCCGTCTGGAACGCCTTCGCCCACGCGGTCGCCGACCGGCTGGTCGGCTTCGCGCTCATGGGTGCCGCAGCCACGGCGGGCGGTGCACTGATGGCCTTCGTCGTCCCGCGGCCGGCGGCGGCCAGCTGGCCGTATCTCGCGGTCTCGGCGGCTCTGCATGCCGGCTACAACCTGCTGCTCCTGCGCAGTTACGAGCTCGGCGAGTTCGGGCAGGCGTATCCGCTGGCCCGCGGCACCTCGCCGTGGCTCGTTGCGATCAGCGCGGCTGCGTTTGCGCACGAGGCGCTCACGCCGCTGCGGCTGGCCGGCGTCGCCGTCATCTCCGTCGGGCTGGCCAGCCTGGTGCTCGCGGGCCCACTGACCCGCGCCGAGGCGCCGGCGATCGGCGCTGCGCTGCTCACCGGCGTGGCGATCGCCGCGTACACGACGGTCGACGGGCTGGGCGTCCGGCACTCCGGCGGCGCACTCGGATACGCAGCCTGGCTGTTCATCGCTGAGGGCGCGGTCATGCCGGTGGTTGCCGTTGTGGCGCGGCGCGAGAAGTTGTGGGTGCAGGCGCGTCCGCACCTTGCGGCCGGACTGGCCGGGGGAGTCGCGTCGATAGCGGCATACGGGCTGGTGCTGTGGGCACAGACGCGTGCCGCACTCGCGCCCATCGCGGCGCTGCGGGAGACCAGCGTGATCATCGGGGCGATCATCGGCGCGCTCGTGTTCCGCGAACGGTTCGGCCGCTGGCGCATCGTCGCGACCGTGTTGGTCGCCGGGGGCGTGGCGCTGATCAACGCGTGATCGCGGCCGCTTCCGGAGCCAGCGCGACGCCGCCTGCGACGATCTCGGCGCGGCCGGTCGACAGGACGACGGTCTGCGCGGACACCGCGACGACCTGTGGCCGCTCGGCCAGGTTCGCCACCACCCGGAACGCCCCGCGCTGCACCGCGAGCCACCCTGCGTCCTCGTCGAACGTCACGTGGACCCGGTCCAGGTGGACGTCACGCAGGTCCGGCTCCGCAGCGCGCAGCGCGATCAAGCGGCGGTACAGGTCGAGCATCGCAGCGTGGCAGGGCGCCGATACCTCTGACCAGTCCAGGATCGCCGACCGATACGTCGCGGGGTCCTGCGGGTCGGGCATCGCAGCGGTGTCCCAGCCGTAGCGGCGGAATTCCTCGATCCGCCCTGGTCCGGTGCTGGCCGCGAGCTCCGGTTCGGGGTGGGACGTGAAGAACGGCCAGCGGGTCGATGCGGCCCACTCCTCGCCCATCCAGAGCATCGGCGTGAACGGCGACGTGAGCAGCAATACGGCGCCGACCTGCAGCCGTCCTTTCGATGTGAGTTCGGGCAGGCGCTCACCCGCGGCACGGTTACCGACCTGGTCGTGGTTCTGGAGGCACCCGACGAACCGATACCCGGGCGTATGGATACGGTCGACCGGGTGACCGTGCGGCCGGCCGCGGAACGCGGAATACGTGCCGTCATGCAGGAACGCCGACGTCCACACCTTGGCGAACACGGCGAGGGAGCCGAAGTCGCAGTAGTAGCCCTGCCGTTCGCCGGTGAGCAATGCATGCAGCGCATGGTGGATGTCGTCGTCCCACTGCGCATCCATGCCGTAGCCCGCCGGCCGGGGCGTGATCATTACCGGGTCGTTCAGGTCGGACTCGGCGATCAGCGAAAGGTCCCGGCCCAGTTCGGCGGACAGCGCCGCGACCGCGGCCGAGAGCTCGGCGAGCAGGTGCGGACTCGATGCGTCGACGAGAGCGTGCACCGCGTCCAGGCGCAGCGCGTCGACATGGTAATCGCGCAACCACATCAGCGCGTTCTCGATGACGAACCGGCGCACCGGCTGTGCCTCGAGGTTGACGAGTTCACCCCACGGGTTGGCGCCGCTGCGTCCCTTCAGATACGGGCCGAACCGGGGAAGGTAATTGCCACTCGGCCCTAGGTGGTTGTAGACGACGTCCAGCACCAGCGCGAGCCCCCGTGCATGACAGGCGTCTACGAATCGCTTGAACCCGCCCGGCCCGCCGTACGGTTCATGCACTGCGTACCAGCCCACCCCGTCGTAGCCCCAGTTCCACACGCCGTTGACGGCGTTGACCGGCAACACCTCGACGTGCGTGACCCCCAGGCCGACGAGGTGATCGAGCCGCTCGATCGCCGCATCGAACGTCGCCCCCGGCGTGAACGTGCCGACATGCAACTCGTACACGATCGCGTCGGAAAGGTCGCGGCCGCGCCACCCGTGATCGGTCCAGCCGAATGCCGCGTCATCGTATACGCGGCTCGGGCCGTGCACGCCGAGCGGTTGCCATCGCGATCGAGGATCCGGGAGCACCTCGTCCGAGTCGTTGAGCAGGTAGGCGTAATCGGTGCCGGGCGGCGCGTCGGCCTGTATGCGCCACCACCCTTCGGGTGCGGGCCGCATCTCGTGGCGCTCGCCTGTGAGTGCCAGCCGCACGCGGTGCGTGTGCGGCGCCCAGACCTCGAATGACGTCATGCCAGTCCACCCTGCCACGTCCGCACTACGCTTCGGGGATGACGAACGCGAAGGGGTCGGTGCGCGAGGCACTGCGAGTCCAGCCCGGGACGGTGAACCTGGCCGGCTACGAGCCGGATGCGACCCCGCTCGCGCCAGGTGGACGAGGCAAGACCCTCGAGGAAGCCGGCACGGTGGGCCCCCTTCTCGCCGGGTTGCAGGAGCGGCTATGGGCTGAGCACACGCGAAGCATCCTGCTCGTGCTGCAAGGGATCGACACGTCCGGCAAGGGCGGCGTCGTCAAGCACGTGGTCGGCCTGCTCGGACCGGAAGGCGTGCGGGTGACCGCGTTCAAGAAGCCCACCCCGGAAGAGCTCGCCCACCACTTTCTGTGGCGTGTCCGCCGAGCGCTCCCGGCAGCGGGCATGGTCGGAGTGTTCGATCGGTCGCACTACGAGGACGTGTTGGTGCCACGCGTGCACGAGACGCTGCCCGAGCAGGAGTGGCGCCACCGCTACGGCGAGATCAACGCCTTCGAGGCGGAGCTCGTCGCCACCGGAACAGCTGTCGTCAAGTGCTTCCTGCACATCTCATACGCCGAGCAGCGCGAACGGCTACTCGCGCGCCTCGACGACCCTTCCAAGCACTGGAAATTCCACGAGAGCGACATCGACGAGCGTGCCTACTGGGCCGACTACCAGGCTGCGTTTGCCGGCATGCTGCAGCAGTGCTCGACCGAAGCGGCGCCGTGGTACGTCGTCCCCAGCGACCGGAAGTGGTACCGCAATTGGGCGATCGTGCAGATCCTGCGCGAGGTTGTCGAAGAGCTGGATCCGCAATATCCGCAGACGGACCTGGACGTCGAACGGCTGCGCAAGAGGCTGCAGCCGCCCTACTGAGCGCCCTAGGGGCGTACCAGCAGTTCGACGAGATCGCCGGCAAGCGCCGCGTCGAGGCGCCCGTGTGTCGCGAGGATGCGGTACCAGAGCACGCCGAACACCGCGTCGACCGCCAGGTTCACGGGCACCCGCAACTGCTCGGGATGGCGGCGTAGTAGCGACGCCAGCGCGTCACGGCGGCTGCGCAGGAAGCGGGCATCGAACGTCTGCCGGAAGTGCGGGTCGAGCTGCGCCTCCGCCATGAGCGCCCGCAGCACCGGAGCGGTGCCGCGGCGCCGGGCTGCCACGAACGTGGCATCGAGGAAGGCGCGCAAGTCGGCGCGCAGGTCGCCCGTGTCGGGAACCGTGATCACCCGCGCAGCGTGCACGGTCAGCGCGTCGAGCACGACGTCGGCCTTGCCGTGCCACCAGCGGTAGAGCGTCTGCTTCCCGGTGCCGGAGCGCACGGCGATTCCGTCGATCGTGGTTGCGCGGTAGCCGACCTCGGCGATCAGATCAAGGGCGGCCGAGAGGATCGCCTGCCGGCTGGTGTCGCTGCGGGGCCGGCCGCGGCGGAGCACGGGCGACCTCCGATCGGCGACGGTCACAGCCGCAATATTAATACGAGACGGTTCGTATTGACGGTGTTGTCTAAGCGCGCAGCAGCAGTGCGACGGGCAGCGCCTTGAGCAGCTCGTTCAGCGCGACCTCACCGGCGTACACAGCTCCGGTGAACGCTTCCCGGTGCGGCGCGCCAAGGCGCAGTGCGGTGTCGCGCCAGCCACCGTCGCGGGCCAGCCGCAGCGGCAGCCGGGTCGCCACGCTAACTGCCCCGCCCCGGTCGAAGGCGATCGCGTGCTGTGCCGCGATACCCGAGGCGGAAAGGGGCGTGTACCGGCGAAACAGGTCGGGGTGATCGCGCCGGGCGCGCAGCGTCCGGGCGACGATCCAGAGCTTGGCAGCACCGCTCCCGTCGACCGGCGGCGGCGCGTCGAGCGACGCCAGCAGGGCACGCCGCACCGGGAAATCGACAGGGCGGCGGTTGTCCGGGTCCACCAGCGAGTCGTCCCACAACTCGCTGCCCTGGTAGACGTCGGGAACGCCCGGCATGGTCAGCTGCACCAGCTTTTGAGCCAGTGAGTTCGACCAGCCCAACGGGGTGATGGCTTCGACGAAGTCGCGCAGCTCGGTGCTCTCGTAGCCGGCGTCCACGGCCGCATGCACGGCCTGCTCGAAGGTCGCATCAGGGTCACGCCACCCGGTGCCGTCAGCCGCCTCGCGCATCGCCTTCTCGGCGTAGGCATGCATCCGCCCGCGCGCGATGAAGCCGGCACCGGCGAACGTTTGCCACAGCAGATAGCCGAATGCGGCGTTCGGCACCGGGGCGGCGTCCATGAGCCGGCGGACCACGGTGCCCCACTCGTCGGGAAGCTCCGCGAGCACGGCGAGCCGGGCGCGCACGTCCTCGTCGCGCTTCGTGTCGTGCGTCGAGAGAGTGGTCATGGTCCGTGGCGGGCGGCGGGCCTGGGCGGCATGGAAGTCGTCGAGCGACAGGCCGAATCGCGCCGGGTTGCCGCCCACCTCATTCAGAGCGACGAAGCGCGTGTAGCGGTAGTACGCGGTGTCCTCAACGCCCTTGGCCATGACGGCGCCCGATGTCTGCTGGAAACGCACGCACAACTCGTCATCCGGGTCGGTCAGCCGCGGTGCGACGGCATCGAAGACCGCTCCCAGGTCCGGTCGCCGGGCTCGCGCGCGGGCGAACGCCTCGTCCAGATAAGCCCGTCCGTCCGGGAGGTAGGACCGGTACACCGGGAGGGCGACGAGCAACTCCGTGAGCGCAGCCGCGGCGTCGTCCACTCCGGCGAGCCGGGCGATCCGCAGCACCTCGGCGCGCAGGATCGTCGTGGCCACTAGGCGCTTTCCAGCGTCGACGTGATCGGCGAACGAGCGATGATCGCTCGTCAGCTCTCGGTAGAGGTTGTCGAAGGCCGCCTCGCCGGACGGGTCGATCAGCACGGCGGTTGCCTCGCTGAGCGCGTCGTAGCCCGTGGTGCCGTCCACCGGCCAGGACGCGGGCAGGGTCTCGCCGGGTTCGAGGATCTTCTCGACCAGCAGCCAGGCATCGGGTGCAGCGGCCCGCAGCCTGCGCAGGTAACCGAGCGGGTCGGCCAGCCCGTCCGGGTGGTCCACGCGCAGGCCCTGCACTTCGCCGGCCGCGACCCATCGCAGCACCTCGCGGTGCGTCGCCTCGAACACGGCCGGATCCTCGATCCGCAGCCCCGCCAGCGTTGTCACCGCGAAGAACCGCCGGTAGTTCTGCTCGGTATCGGCACGCCGGTAGTTGACGAGCTCGTAGTGCTGCTGATCGAGCGGGAAACGCTGCTCGTGGTAGCACAGCCCGCCGTCCCCGGCGACGAGCGCGCGCCCGGCATCATCGCCGAGCACCGGTAGCAACACCTTGCCGCGCGACCAGTCGATGTCGAACCATTGCGCGTACGGTGACGCCGGGCCGCGGCGCAGCACGTCCCACCAGGCCGGGTTCTCGGCCGCGTCAGCGACGCCGGTGTGGTTGGGCACGATGTCGACGATCAGGCTCATGCCGTGCCGGCGCGCCGTCGCGACCAGCGCCTGCCAGCCGGCGGCGCCGCCGCGGGCCGAGTCGATGCGCGAGAAGTCCACTACGTCGTAGCCGTGCTGCGAGCCGGCCGCTGCCTGCAGGATCGGCGAGACGTATATCGCGCCCACGCCGAGGTCGCGCAGGTAGCCGCACAACCCGGCAGCCGCGAACAGGTCGAACTCCGGGGTGATCTGCAGCCGGTACGTGGACGGCGGCGCCTGGTTGTCTCGCACGCGTCTACTCGGCTCGCCGCAACACCACCAGGGCGCGCGGTCCGACCCGCATGCTGCCGCCGGCCGCCATGACGGTGCCGTCGTCCAGGTCGGGACGCGCCGTGTCGAGCACCACGTGCCAGGTGGCCGCGTACTCGGCACCGGGCACGCGGAACTCGAGCGGCTGATCGTGCGCGGAGAAGCACAGCAGGAACGAGTCGTCGACCACACGGTCGCCACGCGAATCGCGATCCGGGATGCCCTCGCCGTTGAGATACGCGGCGACGGCGCGACCGAAGGGCGCCTCCCAGTCCTCCTCGGTCATCTCCCGGCCGTCCGGGGCGAACCACGCGATGTCCGGCAGCGCCTCGGCGCCGCGGCGGCGCACCGGACGGCCGTCGAAGAATCGGCGCCGCCGAAACACCGGATGCTGCCGGCGCAGCTCCGCGACCTGCCGGGTGAACGCGAGCATGTCGACGTCGACCTTGCCCCAGTCGACCCAGGTCAGCTCGCTGTCCTGGCAGTACGCGTTGTTGTTGCCCTGCTGGGTGCGGCCGATCTCGTCGCCGTGCGCGAGCATGGGCACGCCCTGGGACAGGAACAGCGTGGCGAGGAAGTTCCGCCTCTGTTGCGCTCGGAGCGCAAGCACGGCCGGGTCGTCTGTCGGTCCTTCGACGCCGCAGTTCCACGAGCGGTTGTCGTCGCTGCCGTCCTCGTTGTTCTCGCCGTTGGCCTCGTTGTGCTTCTCGTTGTAGGAGACCAGGTCCAGCAGGGTGAAACCGTCGTGGGCGGTCACGAAGTTGATCGAAGCGACGGGTCGCCGCCCGGAGTGCTCGTACAGGTCGGCCGACCCGGTCAGCCGCGCCGCGAACTCGCCGATCGTCGCAGGCTCGCCGCGCCAGAAGTCGCGCACGGTGTCGCGGTACTTGCCGTTCCACTCCGTCCACTGTGGAGGGAAGTTGCCGACCTGGTAGCCGCCCGGGCCGACGTCCCACGGCTCGGCGATCAGCTTCACCTGACTCACCACCGGGTCCTGCTGCACCAGTTCGAAGAACGACGACAGCCGGTCGACGTCGTAGAACTCGCGGGCCAGCGCGGATGCCAGGTCGAACCGGAACCCGTCTACGTGCATCTCCAGCACCCAGTACCGCAGCGAGTCCATGATCAGTTGCAGCGCGTGGGGCTGGCGCACGTTGAGCGAGTTGCCCGTACCCGTGTAGTCCATGTAGTACTGCGGGTCGTCGTCGACAAGGCGGTAGTACGCGCGGTTGTCGATGCCGCGAAACGCCAGCGTCGGGCCGAGGTGGTTGCCCTCTGCCGTGTGGTTGTAGACGACGTCGAGGATGACCTCGATGTCGGCCTCGTGCAGGGCGCGCACCATCGCCTTGAACTCCTGTACCTGGCCGCCCGGCCCGGTGGCGGACGAGTAACGCACGTCCGGCGCGAGGAAGCCGATGGTGTTGTAGCCCCAATAGTTCGACAGGCCGCGCTCGACGAGGAGCGAGTCGTTCACGAAATGGTGCACCGGCATCAGTTCCACCGCGGTGACGCCCAATTGGCTCAGGTGGTCGAGCACCACGGGGTGCGCGATGCCGGCGTAGGTCCCGCGCAGGTCCGCAGGGATCTCCGGATGCCTCTTGGTGAGTCCCTTGACGTGCGCTTCGTAGATCACGCTGTTGGCGTACGCGTGCCGGGGCGGTCGGTCGACGCCCCAGTCGAAGTAAGGGTTGATCACCGCCGACTTCGGCACGTGGGCGGCCGAGTCGTCGGTGTTGACCGTGTCGGGCTGCCCCAGGTCGTAGCTGAACAGGGACGGGTGCCAGTCGATGTGGCCGTCGATCGCCTTGGCGTACGGATCGAGAAGCAGCTTCGCCGGATTACAGCGCAGCCCGTGCTCGGGGTCGTACGCACCGTGGACTCGGTAGCCGTAGCGTTGTCCCGGCTCGATACCCGGCACGAACGCGTGCCACACGAAGCCGTCTACCTCGGGCAGGTCGACGCGCGTCTCCGTGCCGTCGGCGGCGAACAGGCACAGTTCCACCCGGTCGGCCACCTCACTGAACAGTGCGAAGTTGGTGCCCGAACCGTCGTACGTCGCGCCCAGCGGGTAGGCGTTGCCCGGCCAGATCTGCATGCATGCTCCTGTCGTGGTCTCTCTGGCCCCCGTGCACGAGCGTGCCATGTGCGGTGTGTCCATCAGATGTGGACGGCGTTTCACCCTGTTCAGGCAATTTGCAATCCACTAAATGTGCCAAGTCAACGACGCTGGGTCATGTCCGGTGACACGCGGTATTCCTCATCAGCGACAGGCCCTATCATCCCTACAGCCCTGAGCACGACGACAACTACGACCCCACTGAGAAGGTATGTCCGGCCGGCATTCGAAACCCTCCTCGGGCCGAGGGGTATCGCTGTCGCTCCTTGCCGGTGTGCTGGTCGTTGTGGGCGCCTGCGTCGCCGGCCTGGTCGTGTTCCTGCAGAGTGGTGGGGCGTCGCACAAGGCGAGTGGCTGCGAGGGGAGTCTCACGATTTCGGTCGATGCCGCCCCGAGTATCGCTGGGCCGGTACAGACGATCGCCAAGCGGTGGACCGACACCAGCCCGGCTGTCGAGGGCAAGTGCGTGGCGGTCGACGTCACGCCGCTGCCGTCGAGCAACGTAGAGCAGATTCTCGCCGCCAGTGGCGCCGGCGCCGGCGAGGGCGCGTCGGTGTGGATTCCGGACTCGAGCACGTGGGCGAACCGGCTGAACGACGACTTGACCGCAGCGGGAAAGAACGCGCAGGTCGAGATCCACGCGCCGATCGCGGTGTCGCCGCTCGTGTTCGTGAGTTCGCCTTCCGTGGTGTCGAAGTTCATCTCCCGGCCGGACTGGAGGAACGCGCTCGCCGGGGCGTTCCCGCTGACCGTGCCGGACCCCGTGACGAACACCGACGGACTGCTCAGCCTGCAGATCATGGACACGTTGGTTGCGTCGGGGACCCAGGGGCCCAACCCTGAGCTCGCAAACCTGATGCTGCGGCTGAGCCACTCGACGCTTCCCGACGCCAACGCGGGTTTCGCGCAGCTGGCAGCGGATCCCGCGCACGCATCTGTGTTCACCGCGCCCGAGCAGGCCGTGATACAGGCCAACCGCGCCAAGCAGTCGCTGTTCGCCGCTGCGATCTACCCCGACGAAGGCACCCTGAGCCTCGACTATCCGGTCGTCCGCCTGATCCGCTCCGGCGACGACCCGGCGCTGACCGCCGCGCTGGACGACTTCGAGCAGCAACTGCGGGCTCCCGGCGCGCAATCATTCCTCGCCGACGCCGGATTCCGCGACCCGAGCGGGGCGTCGGTACCGGGAGTCGGCGCCGCGCAAGGCGTGGTCGCGGCGCCCATCCGGCAGCTGACCAAGCCCACCCCCGGCCAGGGCGTCGACACGCTGCGGTTGTGGGAGGCGATCACTCAGGATGTCAACTCCATGATGGTGATCGACGTGTCAGGCTCGATGGCTGAGACGGGCGGCAACGGGAGGTCGAAGATCCAGCTCGCGGCCGCGTCGGCGGCCACGTCGATCGGCTTCTACCCGGACACGTCCAACCTCGGCATGTGGGTCTTCTCGACCAACCTCACGCCCACCACCGACTACCGCGAACTCGTCCCCATCGCGCAGATGAGCTCGATCACTGGTGGCAAGACGCATCGCCAGGCACTCACCGCCGCCGCCAACTCGCTGCCCTCGCTGGTCAACGGCAACACTGCGCTATACGCGAGCACACTCGCCGCGGTGAACACGGTGCGGCACAACTACGATCCGTCCAAGGTCAACACGGTCGTGCTGATGACGGATGGCCAGAACGTCGATCCGGGCGGTCCGACGCTCGACCAGGTGCTCGCCGGGTTGCAGACCGCACAGGCGAAGCTACTGCCGGTGCCGGTGTACACGATCGGCCTCGGCCCGGACGCGGACATGGCCGCGCTGGGCAAGATCTCCAAGGCCACCGGCGGCAAGGCCTACGCAGTCAAGGATCCGGCGAAGCTGCGCAGTGTCTTCCTGGACGCGGTCGTACAGCGCCAGTGCGGGAACGGCTGCTAACTAACTAGTGCCCCGAGGCCCATCGCGGTCGGCGTCGCCTAGACTGGGCGGGACTGGAGGGGAGTAACCCCTTAGCGGCTTTCCCGTCATCACGGGCCGGCGACGGCCCCGGGGAGCCGGCCCGCACGGGTGGGTAAGACCTCCGGCCGCACGCGCGTACCGCCACGTCGGCAGGCGTACGCCACAGCGCCGGAGGTTGTATGCACGTCGAACCGTGGGTGTGGGGCGTGACAATCGGACTCGCGGTCGCCTTCCTGGTCTTCGACGTCTTCTACATCGGACGTTCCCCGCACGAGCCGAGCACCGGCGAGTCGGCGCGTCATCTGGCGCTCTTCATCGGCGGTGCGGTGCTCTTCGGCGTGGGCGTCGCCCTGATCAGCGGGCCTCGCTACGGTGCGGAATTCTTCGGCGGATGGATCACCGAGTACTCGCTGTCCGTCGACAACCTGTTCGTATTCCTGATCATCATGACCAAGCTGCGGGTACCCAGGCACCTACAGCAGACGGCGTTGCTCGTCGGGATCATTCTCGCGTTGCTGTTGCGCGGCACCTTCATCGCGGCGGGCGCGGCGGCGATCAATGCGTTCAGCTGGGTGTTCTACCTTTTCGGCGCTTTCCTGGTGTATACCGCGGTGCGACTGGCGGCCGGCGGCGGGGAACAGGACCCCGACGAGTACACCGAGGGACGCATCGTGCGCTGGGTACGCCGCCGCGTGCCCTCGACCACGCAGTATCACGGCGGGCACACCGTGGTGCGGGGACGAGACGGCCGGTGGCTGGCTACGCCGATGATGATCGTGATCGTCGCGCTCGGCACGACGGACCTGCTGTTCGCGCTCGACTCCATCCCGGCGATCTACGGCATCACCCGCGAGCCGTACCTGGTGCTGACCGCCAACCTCTTCGCGCTGATGGGCCTGCGCCAGCTCTACTTCCTGATAGGCGGCTTGCTGGAACGGCTGGAGTACCTCAGCGTCGGACTGTCGGTGCTCCTCGGGTTCATCGGGGTCAAGCTGATACTGACCGCACTCCACGAGAACACGCTGCCGTTCATCAACGGCGGGAAGCCCGTGAAGTCAGTACCGGACGTCCCGATCTGGCTGTCGCTGGTCACGATCGTCGCCATCCTGGGCGTCACGGTGCTGGCCAGCCTGCTGAAGTCACGTCGCGACGCCCGTGTGCGCTCCCGGCGGTAGACCGGGAGCCTCAGCTGGTCCGGGATGGGGTGGGGACCTGCGTCGGAAGCTGGTTCGGGAAGCCGGGGAACTGCCGGTGACCGTCACCCGGGAGGCGGAACTCGTTGCGGGGCTGGCTGGGCTGGTCGTTGTGGAAGATCGCGGCGCCCGCGCCGATGCCGGCCCCGAACATCAGGACCGCGGCGGCGACGCCGATCGCGATCACGGCGGCCTTGCGAGCCGGTGCGATCCACGGGAGCTTGGGGACCGGCGCAAACGGGTACGGCGGCGGCTGCATCGGCGGGGGTGGCTGTGCCGGCGGGGTCTGTGCCGGCGGGGTCTGTGGCGGCTGAGCCGGCGGCTGCTCCGCCCGCGGCTGCTCGCCCGGCGTCGGGGTGGGCGGCTGGGCGGGGGCCGCCTCGGTATTCGGCTGGCTCGGCTGTGGCTCTTCCTGGCTCGTCATCGTGTGGCTCCTGTCGTGCAAGTGCCGCCAGGGTAGGTGGCGTTCCTGGGGAGCACCGATGTGTTGTGTCAGAGGCAGCTCGTACCGTGAATGCCATGCGTGTGGCCAGCGACATCGTCCCTAGCACCGGAGTCTTCAAGGTCGTCTCCGATTTCGAGCCGTCCGGTGACCAGCCCGCCGCGATCGACGAGCTCGAGCGCCGCATCAAGGCCGGGGAGAAAAACGTCGTGCTGCTCGGCGCAACCGGTACGGGGAAGTCGGCCACCGCCGCGTGGCTGATCGAGCGGGTGCAGCGGCCGACGCTCGTCATGGCCCCGAACAAGACGCTCGCGGCCCAGCTTGCCAACGAGCTGCGTGAGATGCTGCCCGACAACGCGGTGGAGTACTTCGTCAGCTATTACGACTACTACCAGCCCGAGGCGTACGTTCCGCAGACCGACACCTACATCGAGAAGGACTCCTCGATCAACGACGAGGTCGAGCGGCTGCGCCACTCGGCGACCATGTCGCTGCTGACCCGTCGCGACGTTGTGGTGGTCGCGACGGTGTCGTGCATATACGGCCTCGGCACGCCGCAGGAGTACGTCGACCGTGCGCTGCGGCTTCGGCTCGGGCAGGAGCTCGATCGCGACAAGATCCTGCGTCGGCTCGTCGAGGTGCAGTACGCCCGCAACGACCTCTCGTTCACGCGGGGCACGTTCCGGGTACGCGGCGACACGATCGAGATCTTCCCTATGTACGAGGAACTTGCCGTACGCGCCGAGATGTTCGGCGACGAGATCGAG
>JBKPQY010000211.1:0-8555 GCA_046734315.1 Actinomycetota bacterium
CGAGGATGGTGAATTTCCATACAAGCGCGGCCGCGGCGGGCATCACAAGAAACGGGCTGATAATCAGCGTTCGGAGGACGCCGCGTCCGAAGACTCGCCGATCTAACAGTAGCGCGATGCACGTACCGATCACGATCGAGAAGATCACGGGTGCAACGGTGAACAGCAGGGTATTACCGATGGCCGTGCGGAAGATGGAGTCGCTGAAGATCGTGCGGTAGTTGCGCAGGCCGACGAAGTGCTTGGTCCCTGGGTGGAGAAGATTCCAAGACTGCAGGCTGTACCACACCGTAAGCAAGAACGGGATCTGGGTGACGACGACGACAAACACCAGCGCGGGAAGGAGCGGAAGCCTGCGCAGCCAGCCCTGCCGCCGCGGCGGCCTTACAGCTACGTGTCGCGTCTCTACGGCCGGCGGCGCGGCGGTCGATGTAGACGTAGTCATGCGGCGTCCTCCGATAGATCGAGCCGTCGGCTCTGCGGTGCCCGTCGCCAGCGCCTCAGGGCACCACGCAGAGCCGAGGCTCGCTCCTGGTGACGATTACCTATTTGTAGGACTGGGCCACCTGCTGGGCGTAGCCTTGGCTCTTCGACAAGGCTGATGAGACGGACTCCTGGCCGGCGATCGTCGCTGTGATCTCCTGCGAGACCTTGGTGCCGAGATCGGCGAACTCCGGAATGCCGACGTATTGGATTCCGCTGTAAGGCTGTGGATCGACACCGGGATGGTTCACATCCACTGATTGGATGGACTTGAGAGTTAACGCCGCGAAGTCGGCGGCAGCCTTCTGATATTCAGGGTTCTGATACGTCGAGACGCGAGTGCCCGGTGGGACGGCTGCCCAGCCGTTCTTCTGAGCGTCGTACTTGATGTAGTCCTTGGATGTCGCCCAGTTCATGAACTGCCATGCGGCATCCGGGTGTTTCGAGGAGCCTTCGATCGACAGCGCCCACGTCCACAGCCATCCGGAAGCAGATGTCTTCACCACCGGTGCGGGCGCGAATCCGAGCTTGCCCGCGATCGGGCTCGGCGACGCGTCGAGCGTCGAAGCCGCGACGGTCGCGTCATACCACATGGCCGACTTGCCCTGCTCCATGTTGTTCAGGCACTCGTTGAAGCCGTCGTTCGCCGCGCCCGTTTCGCCTGCGTCATGGATCAGGTTCACGTAGAACGTCACCGCTTCTTGGAACGCCGGCGACGTCAACTGCGGGTCCCAACTCATGTTGAACCATTGGCCACCGAACGTGTTCACGACGGTATCGAGGGCGGCCAGGTTTTCGCCCCAGCCCGTCTTGCCGCGCAGGCAGATGCCGGACACGCCCTTGGACGGGTTGTTCAGCTTCTTGGCGATATCGGCGACCTGCTGCCACGTGGGGTTGGCGGGCATGGTCTGACCAGCGGCCTGGAGCAGATCCTTGCGATACATCAGGAACGACGATTCGCCGTAGAACGGGACGGCATAGAGCTTCCCGCTCGAGGACAGCGCATCGCGGATCGGCTTGATGATGTCGTTCACGTCGTAGTTCGGGTCACTGGCATAGCTGGTTAAATCTTTGATCCAGCCGTTCTTGGACCACGTCGGGATGTCGTTCGGGCCGATCATGACCACATCGAATTGACCCCCGCCCGCAGCGACATCCTTGGTCACCTGGTCACGCAAGGTGTTCTCATCCAACGTGACGAACTTGACCTTGACGTTGGGGTGGGATGCCGAGAAGCCACTCGATGTCAGCTTCTCGATCGTCGTCATCAACGGGTTGTCGACGACCGCGACCTTGATGGTGGTGGTGCCGCTGGACCCGGTACTTGATCCGCTTGAACCCTTGCTCGAACTGCACGCGCTGAGGGCCAGCGTCATCACCGCGCCGGCCGCGACCACGGGCAGCGTGAGCCGCAGTCTTCTGGAGCGGTTCGACAGGACAGCGACTGCAGTGCTACCGACGTTCATCGTTCGATCCCTCCGGACTGCCTCTGGTGAGGTGCGCTCAAATGAGCGGCATGGGGCTCGACTTGACATCAGACGTAATGTGCGAGTGCCAGGGGCTACTGTCAATGAAATTCGCCAAATTGCAACGCATCCCGCTCAAATGAGCGCCGCAGACGGGGAGGCCCTCGTGTCGGAGCGGCCGTCGGAAATGATCTTGACGGCGCGCGTTGCGCGCATGTACTACTTGGAAGATCGGTCTAAGTCGGATATTGCGGTCGAAGTGGGAATTAGCCGGTTCAAGGTCGCCCGGCTACTGGACCTGGCGCGCCGAATCGGCGTCGTGAACATCGACATCCGCTCGGTCGACAGCCTGGACGCAGACCTGTCGCTCCAACTCCGCTCGACCTGGGGACTCGAGCACGCGGTCGTGCTCGACATCCCGGACGACGATCACGTCCAACTGCGTCGCCAACTCGGCGAATCTACAGCTCAGCTGCTCATGGAGATCGTCTCACCCAATGACGTACTGGGCATGGCGTGGTCACGAGCACTCAGCACTGTCGGCGACGCCCTGCAGCGGTTCGTGCCGTGCCCCGTCGTTCAACTGACCGGCGCTCTGTCCCGACCGGACGGCAGCGATATCTTGGGCCTCGTCCGCAGCATCGCGCGTTTAGGCGGCGGGGCACCGTACGTGTTTTATGCGCCGATAGTTGTGCAGGATGCGTCGACGGCGCGGGCGCTGCACCGCCAGCCCGATGTCACACGCGCCATGGCCCAGGTGCCAGGAGTCACCATCGCCTTGGTCGCTGTCGGATCCTGGGCACCCGGCTTGTCGACGATCTACGACAACGTCGAGCCGGCGGACCGGCTGACGGCTGCGAAGGCCGGAGTCGTCGCCGAGATCTCCGGCATCTTCATCGACGAGACGGGCAAGGCCGTACGCCCCCCGTTGCGGCGGCGGATCGTGGGAATCGCCAGCGAGGACCTCGCCAAGGTACGGACCGTGCTGGCAATCGCCTACGACGAGGCAAAAGCAGACGCGACAAGGGCGGCGTTGCGCAGCGGGCTGATCAGCGGACTCGTCACGCACGCAAGCCTGGCTCGCCGACTCGTCGATGATTCCGACATGAGAGCACCCCAGAGCCAACGGCAAGGGCAACGTCAGGGATGACCGGCGAAGACGGCCCGCTGCACGGCGGCACAGCCAACCGGGGTCGGGTCATCCGGATCGGGAACACGGTCCGGCGGCCACGCGGCCCGCACAGTCCGGCGGTCCATCGTCTCCTCAGACATCTCGCGGACACCGGCTTCGCCGGTGCGCCACGGGTTATCGACAGCCGCCCCGATACCGAAATCCTGACCTTCATCGCCGGAATCGCAGCATACGAACCGCTCCCCACCTGGGCGCTGGGTGACGAGGCACTACGCAGCTTCGCCGGACTGCTCCGCGACTACCACGACCACGTCGAGACGTTCAGTGAGGACGGCCTGCCGTGGCAGCGCAACGTGCCGACTCGCTGGCGCCGCACGCTCATATCGCACAACGACCTGAACCCTGCCAACGTCGTCTTCCGGGACGGACGCGCCGTAGCCCTGATCGATTTCGACCTCGCCGGACCAGGCTGCCGCGCCTGGGATCTTGCCGTCGCGGCATGCTTCTGGGTACCGCTCTGCGACGAGCGACACATCCACGACTCACGTCGTGACACGACGTTCGCACGCTATCGTCTTCTGCTAGACGCCTACGACGCCAGCGGATCATTGCGACGCGAAGTCGCGGAGGCAACCATCGACGCCAACAAGTGGATATCGACGATCATCGCCAGCGGAGCCGGACACGGACACCCCGCGTTCAGTGCGATCTGGCAAGCCAACGGTGAGCGTTACCGCGGCGCACAGGCCTGGCTAGCCGCCAACCAGCGACGACTCGCAACGCTGTAGGCCGCATTGGCGGATGTCGTGGCGACGAACTGGGCCGGCAACGTCAGCTTCCGCGCTCGGACGTTCGCCGAACCGGCGTCGCTCTCCGAGTTGCGTGCGGTCGTGGCGCAGGCCGACCGCGTCCGGGGGCTAGGCACCGGGCACTCGTTCAGTCCCATCGCCGACACCACTGGCGCCCAGGTCAGCCTTGCCGGCCTGCCGCCGCTCATGGAGATCGACACCGCAAGCCGCCGGGTGCGCGTGGGTGGTGGCGTCCGGTACACGGAGCTGGCGCCGCGCCTCAACGCCGCCGGCTTTGCGCTCCCCAACCTGGCATCGCTGCCGCACATTTCCGTGGCCGGCGCCTGCGCGACCGCCACGCACGGTTCGGGCGACGGCAACGGCAACCTTGCCGCGGCGGTCGCGGGGCTCGAGATGGTGTTGGCGACGGGCGATCTGATCGAGATGGCCCGCGACCACCCAGACTTCTGCGGCGCCGTGGTCGCGCTGGGCCGACTCGGCATCGTCAGCGCGCTGACACTCGATATCGTGCCGTCGTTCGACATCTCTCAGTACGTGTACGACGACCTACCGGACGAGCGGCTGGACGCCGACTTCGACGCGATCTTCGCGAGCGGCTACAGCGTCAGCGTGTTCACCGATCTTCGCCGCAACACGCTGTGGTGCAAGCGGCTCGCGGCCGACGCGCCGCCGCCGCCGGAATGGTTCGGCGCGCGGGCTGCTGACGGGCCACGCAACCCGGTCCCGGGGATGCCGGTGCAGAACGCCACGGAGCAGGGCGGCGTGCCCGGGCCGTGGCACACGCGGCTGCCCCACTTCCGCGCCGAGTTCACGCCGAGCGCCGGCAACGAGCTGCAAAGCGAGTACCTGATGCCCCGGGCGCACGCCGTTGCGGCGCTGCGCGCAGTGCGCGAGCTACGCGACCAGATTACAGCTGTGCTGCAGATCTGCGAGATACGGACGGTGGCTCCCGACGAGCTGTGGCTGAGCCCGAGTTACCGCCGGCCGACGGTTGGCGTGCACTTCACCTGGGTGGACGACGCGGCCGGTGTGGCGCCGGTGGTCGCTGCCGTCGAGGAACGGCTCGCGCCGTTCGAGGCGCGCCCGCACTGGGGCAAGGTGCACGCGATGTCCGGCCGGTACGAGCGGCTGGCCGACTTCACCCGGCTGGCGCACGAGCTCGATCCGGACGGCAAGTTCGGCCAGACCGCCTAGCATCCCTGTCATTTCGGTAGGCTTCGCCGGTGGACTGGACTCTGGCACTCGGCGCGCTCGTGGTGGGCATCGTCGTCGGGTTGACCGGCATGGGCGGCGGCGCGCTGATGACGCCGATGCTCGTGCTGTTCTTCGGCGTGTCGCCGCTTGCGGCGGTGTCCAGCGACCTGGTCGCAAGTGCGGTGATGAAGCCGGTCGGCTCAGCCGTCCACCTGCGCCACGGCACGGTGCGGCTGGACCTCGTGCGCTGGCTGTGCGTGGGTTCGGTCCCGGCGGCGTTCGCCGGCGTGCTCGCCGCGCGGGCGCTGGGCCACGGGAACAGCGTCGACGACCTGATCCAGAAGGCACTCGGTGTCGCCTTGATCATCGCCGCGACCGGGCTGTTCGTGCGCGCGTACCTGCGCCTGGCCGAGCGGGCGCGGCACCGGGACGGACGCCGGCCCCACGATCCGTCGGGTCCGCCCGTGCTGGAAGTACGCGTGGTGCCTACCGTGCTGATCGGCGTGCTCGGCGGACTCGTCGTCGGGATGACGTCCGTGGGCTCCGGTTCGCTGATCATCATCGCGTTGATGCTCCTGTACCCGACGCTGCGCGCGAGCGAGTTGGTGGGCACCGACCTCGTCCAGGCGGTACCGCTGGTCGCGTCGGCGGCAGTGGGACACCTGATCTTCGGTGACTTTCGCCTGGGCGTGACCGCAGCCCTGCTCGCCGGGTCGATCCCGGGTGCGTATATCGGCGCGCAACTGTCGTCGCGGCTGCCGGGCGCGCTGATCCGCCGCGCCCTGGCGTTCGTGCTGCTGGCCTCGGCGCTGAAGCTGCTCGGGGTGAGCACCGTCCTCACCGGTGTGCTGCTCGTCGCGGTGGCCGTCCTCGCCGGGCCTGTGTGGATGCTGTTGCGCCACCGGCACGGCTTCCCGGCTTGGCCGCGGCATGAGGCGCTGGCAGAGCGGCATGAGGCGCTGGCAGAGACGTCGGGCGGCTTGCCCCTCAGGGCAGGATCAGGGGCGGACTAAGGGGCGTCACGGATCCGCCGGGCGGGTGCGGGCGTGCAGCATGCTCGCATGATCCAGGTGCGGGAGCTGAGCAAGCGATTCGGGAAAGTGCAGGCCGTCGACGCGTTGAGCTTCGACGTGCTGCCCGGTCGGGTGACCGGGTTCCTCGGTCCGAACGGAGCCGGCAAATCCACGACGATGCGGCTGATCCTCGGCCTCGACCTGCCGACCGGTGGACACGTCACCGTGAACGGGCGCCGGTACGGCGAGCTG
This sequence comes from Actinomycetota bacterium, assembly GCA_046734315.1. Classification (GTDB taxonomy): domain Bacteria; phylum Actinomycetota; class Actinomycetes; order Mycobacteriales; family Jatrophihabitantaceae; genus DASXRA01. Next base: position 6,350 of record JBKPQY010000211.1, read on the forward strand.
CACCGGCCGCTAACCGAAGTGGGCGCGGTCCTCGAAGTACGCGCCGTGCACGGCGGGCGCAGCGCGTACAACCACCTGCTGTGCCTGGCGCAGAGCAACGGCATCGGACGCCGCCGGGTCACCGAGGTACTCGACATCGTCGGCCTGTCGTCCGCGGCGAAACGCCGGGCCGGAACATTCTCTCTCGGCATGAGCCAGCGCCTGGGCCTGGCCGCAGCGCTGCTCGGCGACCCACCCGTCCTGCTCTGTGACGAGCCGGTGAACGGCCTGGATCCGGAGGGCATCCTGTGGATTCGGACGCTGCTGCGCTCGCTCGCGGCCGAGGGGCGCACCGTCTTCGTGTCCAGCCATCTGATGAGCGAGATGGCGTTGACTGCCGACCACCTCGTCGTCGTCGGCCAGGGCCGGCTCATCGCCGACGCGAGCACCACGGAGATCGTGGCGCGCAGCTCGGCGAACTACGTGCGGGTGCGCTCGCCTCAGGCGTCGCGACTCGGCGCGCTGCTGCGGGAATCCGGTGCGGTCGTGCGGGCGCACGACGGCGCGCTGGACGTTACCGGTGCAGGCTGCGCGGCGGTCGGCGATCTCGCTGCCCGGCACGGCATCGCAATCCACGAACTCTCGTCGCAGACGGCATCCCTCGAGGCGGCGTTCATGGAACTCACCCGAGACAGCACCGACTACCGGGCGGAGGTGGCGTGATGAACTTCGCCGACGTGCTGCGCAGCGAGTGGACGAAGCTGCGTTCCGTGCGGTCCACGTACTGGACGATGTTCTTCGCTGTGGCGGTCACGATCGGAGTCGCTGTGATCGTCGGCGTCAAGTGGGCGCAGGACATTCGCCACTCGCCCGGTACCACGATCGACGCCACCACGATCAGCCTGAACGGCATATTCCTGGCGCAGGTGGCTGTCGGCACCCTCGGCGTCATGGTGATCAGCTCGGAGTACGGCACCGGCATGATCCGTGCGACGTTCGGCGCAGTGCCGCAACGGCGTGCGGTCCTTGCCGCCAAGGGGCTCGTGTTCGGCGTGGTCACCCTCGTGCTGGGCGAGCTCCTCAGCTTTGCCGCATTCGGAATCGGGCAGGCAATCCTGTCCGGAGCACATGCCGGCGTGTCCCTCGGCCAGCCCGAGGTGCTGCGTGCCGTCGTCGGCGGTGGCCTCTACTTGGCGGCAGTCGGACTGCTTGGATTCGGCATCGGCGCACTCGTGCGCCACACTGCCGGCGCACTGTCGGCGTTCTTCGGCAGCCTGTTCGCGCTGACGGCGCTTGCCGACCTGCTGCCGACGTCGTGGCGCAACGACGTCATGCCGTACATGCCGGCCAATGCCGGCACGCAGATCTTCGCCGTGCAGCGGGTACATGACGCGCTCGCGCCCTGGACGGGGCTCGGGGTGCTGTGCCTGTACGCGGTCGCGGCGATCACCGCCGCAACCGTGCTCGTGACCCGCCGGGACGCCTGAACACCCGGGGCGGTCACACCTGCGCCGTCCGGCCGGTCAGGACTATGACGGGCGCCGACCCCAGGATGTGACACATGGACGAGTGGCTCACCGAACGCTTCGAGGAGAACCGAGCCCACCTGCACGCGGTGGCGTATCGCATGCTCGGCTCGCAGAGCGAGGCGGACGACGCGGTGCAGGAATCCTGGCTGCGGGTCAGCCGCGCGGACCGAAGCGACGTGCAGAACCTGACCGCGTGGCTCACCACGGTCGTCGCTCGGGTGTGCCTGAACATGCTCCAGTCGCGCAAGACGCGCCGTGAGGAGCCACTCGGCGAGCGCGAGCTCTCCGCTGACGACGCCGACCCCGAACAGCAGGCCATGCTTGCCGACTCGGTCGGCGTGGCCCTGCTCGTCGTGCTGGATACGCTCACCCCTGCCGAGCGGCTCGCGTTCGTGCTGCACGACACGTTTGCCGTCCCGTTCGACGACATCGCGCCCATCGTGGGGCGCTCGCCCGCCGCGACCCGCCAGCTCGCCAGCAGGGCGCGCCGCCGCATCCAGGGCTCGCGGGCGCCCTCGGACCACGCGAGGCAGCGCGAGGTCGTGAAGGCTTTCCTCGCCGCGTCCCGGGAGGGGGACTTCGCTGCGCTGCTCACTCTGCTCGACCCGGACGTGGTGCTACGCGTCGACGCGGCGGCCGCGCAGTTCGGTGCCGTCGGCGGCATCCAGGGCGCGGACGCCGTCGCTGCGCAGTTCGCC
>JBKPQY010000212.1:0-20535 GCA_046734315.1 Actinomycetota bacterium
TAGTGGGTGGACGGTTCGGACAAACAACGAGGCCGCGGTTCCCGGGTCTGGGAGCCGCGGCCTCGAGGAGAGCCGGCGCTGACGCGCTGTCAGCGTGGTGCTCCTCGAGGCGGGCTGCCCGGCTTGGCAACCTCAACGACACGGTTACGGATGAATGTCGGGTCCGCCTGGATACCGGCGGCGGGCTGGAACATCGACCCCGTGCGCGGCCCTGCAACGAGCTGCGGCACCTGAACGGGCCAGTGCCCCGCGCTAGGCTGAGTGGATTCCGACGTGCCGCGCACGCGCGAGGCAACCGGGGCAGTCATCGTGTAGATGCTCACCGGGTCACCTCCTTCGTCGCGGTCGGCGCCGCCTATATTGGCGCGCCTTGATCAGACAAGACACAGAGTATCGGTGCGCGCGCGGGCGTGGCAATCCGATTAATTCCCTAGACGGGCACCTTAGTCCGGCACGGCCGGCGACTAGGGAACCTTAGCGCGGCACCTCGACCGGGTCGATCGAATTCGGATCGACCCCGTTGATCACGGCGAGCACCGGCTCCGCGTAACGGCCGAGCTTGGCCGGCCCAACGCCGGATACGCGGGCCAGCGCGGCGCGGCTGACCGGGCGAGCGTCGGCGATGGCGACAAGCGTGGCGTCGGAGAAGACGACGAACGCCGGCACCTGTTGTGCGTCGGCCTGCCGCTTGCGCCAGGCGCGAAGCCGGCCGAACAGCTCCGCGTCCTCAGCTTCCGGCTTGATCGTCTTCGGCCGGGGCTTCGGGTTGACCGGAGCAGGCCGCAATCCATCAAGGAAGCGGCTGGGTCGCCGGCTGCGTCGCTGCCCGGGACTGCGGGCGAGCGCCCAAGACAGCGCCAGCCGCTCCCGGGCCCGGGTGATACCGACGTACAGCAGCCGACGCTCCTCGGCGAGCTGCTCGTCGGTGCCGGCGTGCTGGATGGGGATGGTGGTGTCGGTCAGCCCGACCAGAAACACGGCGTCCCACTCCAGTCCTTTTGCGCTGTGCAGCGAGGCGAGCGTGACGCCCTGGACGGTTGGCGCATGCTGCGCCGACGCGCGCTCATCGAGCTCCGCGACGAGCTGCGGGAGCCGGGCCGTGGCGTCGGCGGCGAGCAGGTCGTCTGCGAGGCTGACCAGTGCGGCCAGGGACTCCCACCGTTCGCGGGCGGCGCCGCCGGGCGGCGGGTCGTCGGGATGCCAGCCGATGCTGGCAAGAACGGCGCGAACCGTCTCGGGAAGCGGCTGCTCGCCGGCGTCGGCGCGGGCGGCCCCGCGCAGCAGCAGCCGTGCCTCGCGGATCTCGGGACGGTCGAAGAAGCGCTCGCCACCGCGTAGCACATACGGGACGCCGGCCTCAGCCAATGCCTGCTCGTACACCTCCGACTGCGCGTTCACCCGGAAAAGCACGGCGATCTCGGCGGCGGGCGTTCCGGCACCGGTCAGAGCACGGCACTGGTTAGCCACGGCGGTCGCCTCGGCGGGCTCGTCGTCGAACTCGGCGAACGTGGGCGGAGCGCCGTCGGGTCGCTGGCCGACCAGGGTGATGCGTCCGCGTATCAGGGTGTTGGCAAGCTCGACAACTTGTGGGGTGGAGCGGTAGTCGCGGTGCAGCTGGATCTCGACGGCACCGGGAAAGCGCGCCCGGAACTCGAGCAGGTGCCGTGGTGTGGCGCCGGCGAAGGAGTAGATCGTCTGGTTGGCGTCGCCGACCACGCACAGGTCGTCGCGCCCGCCGAGCCAAGCGTCGAGCAGCCGCTGCTGCACCGGGGAGACGTCCTGGTACTCGTCGACTACGAAGTGCCGGTACCGCGACCGGACCTGCTCGGCGACGTCGCGGTACTGCTCGAGCGCGCCGGCCATGATCAGCAGCAGGTCGGCGAAGTCGAGCTGCCGGGCGCGCTGCTTCGCCTTCTCATAGCCGGCGTACACCTCGGCGATTGTGGCCGCGTCGTACGGCCCCGCGCGCCCGGCGTCGGCTGCACGCTTGGGGTAGTCGTCGGGGGTGGCGAGCACGGCCTTGGCCCAGTCGATCTCGGCGGCCAGGTCGCGCAGCTCTGCGCGGTGCGGACGCAGCCGGCTGCGAGCGGCCGCATTGCCGACGAGGCGCGTCGGATTGTCGACCACCTCGGGCATGGCACCGCCGAGCACCCGGGGCGCGAAGTACGAAAGCTGACGTAGGGCTGCGGCGTGGAACGTGCGCGCCTGAACGCCGTGCGCGCCGAGCCGGGCCAGTCGGGCGCGAAGCTCACCGGCCGCCCGCGCTGTGAATGTGACGGCGAGCAGTTGCCCCGCGGGCACTGCCCCGGACCGCACCGAGTACGCGATGCGGTGCGTAATGGCCCGCGTCTTGCCGGTGCCGGCGCCGGCCAGGATGCACACCGGCCCACGGATCGCCGTGGCGGCGGCGCGCTGCTCGGGGTCGAGCCCGTCGAGCACCGCGTCCGCATCAATCACGGGACGATCGTGCCAGCGAGCACCGACGGTTTGCTGGGCAGGTCGGTACGGTCGTGATCCGTGCGCCACTACGCCGCGATCTCCCCCGACCGGCTCCCCGACGAACTGGCCGAGGTGCTCGTCGCCGTCGACAGCCCGGGCCGGGCGCTGCGCGTCGCGCTGGACGGGCCACGTGCGGCCGGTCCGGAAGAGCTGGCTGGTGCGCTCACCGAGCCGCTGCGCACACGCGGCAGGCCGGCGATCCACGTCTGCGCGCAGACGTTCTGGCGGGACGCTTCACTGCGCCTCGAGCACGGCCGTCACGACGCCGAGTCGTACCGGGACTGGCTCGACGCCGCTGCGCTACGCCGCGAGGTGCTCGCCCCACTCGGCCCGGGTGGCTCAGGCGAGTACGTGCCGTCGCTGCGTGATCCGGCGACGAACCGAGCTACTCGCGATCCGCGCAGTACCGCACCCACCGGTTCGGTGCTGGTCGTCAGCGGCGAATTGCTGCTCGGCCGGGGCCTGCCGTTCGACGTGACGATCCACCTGGCTGCCGGCGCCGCCGCTCGAGCTCGGCGCACCGCCCCCGACTGGTCGTGGACGCTACCGGCGTTCGAGGCGTACGACCGTGCCGTCGACCCGGTCGGGACCGCCGACATCGTGGTGCGCCTGGACGACCCGCGTCATCCCGCGATCAGCGGCTCCGTCACCAACGACGGGCGAGCCAGCCGTCGATGAGGTACCGGGAGATGGACAACGGCGGCGACACACCTCTCAGCCTGGCTTTCGGGTCGGGCGCCTCGCCGCGGTCCGTCCATTGGACCGCCTGGCGCACCTCGTCCCGGCTGAACCAGTACGCCTCGGCCATCTCCTTCGGGTCGAGGTGCAGGACCGGATGGCCGTCGACGCGGGCCGCGAAGCCCACCATCAGCGACGACGGGAACGGCCACGGCTGACTGGCGATGTAGCGCACATCCCTGACGGAGACCCCGACCTCTTCGAAGACCTCGCGGGCGACGGCCGCCTCCAGCGACTCGCCCGGCTCGACGAAACCGGCCAGTGTCGAGAACCGGCCCTCGCCCCAGGTGTGCCCCCGGCCCAGCAGGCACAGGTCGGCGCCGTCGTGAACCACCATGATCACTGCGGGATCGGTGCGCGGGAAGTGCTCGCTGCCGTCGTCGGCACACGTACGTGTCCAGCCAGCCTGCGTTTCTGTTGTGATCGCGCCGCAGCGCGGACAGCGCTGGTGCCGCGCATGCCACTGCTCGAGCGCAACCGCGCTGGTGAGCAATGCCGCGTGGAGATCGTCCACGGCGGCGCCCACCTCGCGAAGGGTCGCCCAGCCAGAGCTGTCACCGTCGACCGTGACGGCGAAGTACGGCACGCCGTCGACCAGGCCGAGGAACCGACGCACCGGCACGTCGTCCACAGTGGACGGTGTACGCAGCGCCAGCCGCACCACGCCCTCACCTCGGTCGACCGGCGTCGTGACATCCGGACTGATCGCGATCACACAGGAGCGCAACCAGGCATCAGCAAGCCAGTCAGCGTCATTGCGGCGCAACGCTGCCCGGTCGTACGCGGCGCGGGCGAGCGTAGGTGGGTCGAGCGTCATGCCACGGGCACGAGCCCGGACAGCGGGCCACGCACCGCGGTCGCGTCGCCCACCACGACCATCGCGAACCGGGACGGGGCGAGCAGTTCCGCGGCCGCGGCCGCGACCTCGTCGCGGGTGACCGCTGCCAGCCGCGCCGGATGCTCGGCCAGCCACTCCGGGCCCAGGCCCGCGCCGGCAAGCGCCACGAGTGTCGCTGCCAACCCGGCCTGCGTCGCCGTCGATAGCGCCAGCGTCCCGATGGCGTACTGGCGTGCCGACTCGACCTCGTCAACCGTCGGTGGCAGCGACGCGATCTTCCCGAGTTCGTAGAGGGTTTCCAATAACGCCGGCGCGGTGACCTCGGTCGCGACGTCAGCTTGCATCTGGAACGACGAGCCGAGCGTGTGGTGCTCGATCGCGCTGTGCGAGCCATATGTGTAGCCCTTGTCCTCGCGAATGTTCTCGGTCCATCGCGATGAGAAGTAGCCGCCGAACACGAGGTTTGCCAGCTGTAGCGCGGGGTAGCCCTCGTCGTCGCGGCGAAGCGCGGCCGCGCCGAGCCGCAGCGACGACTGCACCGAACCCGCGCGGTCGACGAGCACCAGCGGGCCGGGCGTGACCGGCGGCAGCGCGGCTACCCGAGTCGGCGCGGGAGCACCGTTCCATGCATCGAGCGCGGACTCGGCGAGATCGGCAGTGCGCGCGGCCGAGACGTCACCGACGACGACGAGCACCGCGCCGTCCGGGCGGACAAGGTCGCCGTGCAGCCGCCGCACCTGTGCTGCGGTCACAGCCTGCACGTCAGGGGTCTCGGGCAGGTCGCGCGCATAGGGGTGATCGCCCCACATCCGCTTGGCCAGCGTCTCGTTGGCCACGACACCGGCGCGAGACCGGGCGATCGTAAGCCGTTCGATCAGCCGCTCACGTTCCGCGACGACCTCCTTCGCCGGATAGGTCGCCCCGGTGAGCACATCGGCCATGACATCGAGGAACGGGCGCAGGTTGGTGGCCAGCACGTTCCCGGAGACGAGCAAGCGGTCTGCATCGACGCTCACTCCGAGGTCGCCGCCCAGGCGTTGCACCGTGGCGGCCAGGCCCGGCCGATCGTGTTCGACCGTACCGGTGAGTACGGAGTCGGACAGTAACGCGGCCCGGGCGGCATGCGCGGCCCGGGAGGACAGGAACGACACCCGCAGCCGCAGCTCGACGAGCGGGACGCCCGGCTTGCGGACTGCCAGCACGCGCAGCCCGGAATCGAGCGTGCGCTCGACGGTGGTCAGCTTGCGTGCCCGGCGAGGGCTACCCAAACCAGGAACGGTCACGCGCAGGGCCGGCGCGCTCATGCCTTCTCACCTCCCGCGATCAACTCGACGACGGCTCGTCGATCCGGTTGTAACGCCATGGCCGCGGCTTGGATGTCGGCGTCACGGAGCGGGCTGAGCCGGTCAGGCAGCTCTGCGATCAGCTCGGCCCGTCCGTAGATCAGCTCGAACTTGGCGAAGTTGAGCGACCTGGAGATCACCGCGTCCATCTCGCGGAAGATCATGCTCACGAGCTTGGTGCGCACGCGGTCGAGCTCGCCGGCGTCGAGTCCGTCGTCGGCGATACGGGCGAGCTCCTCGTCGAGCGCCGTCACGATGCGTTCGAGCGAACTGGCATCGGGGTAATGCGCCGTGATCGTCAGCAACGTCGGGTCGCGCTTGTCGAACGGGTCGCCGAACTCGCCGAGATAGGCCGAGACGTCGGTGACGAGACGGTCGCCCTGCACCAGCCGCCGCTGCAGCCGTGATGCGTCACCGTCTGTCAGCGCCTCGGCGAGCAGGAGGTTAGCGAGGTGCGCGTCGAGCTCGCGCACCGGATCCGCGACCCTGTACCCGAACGCGACCGCGGGGATCGGCGCGTGAGCGTCCACTGTGGACGCCCGGCGTTCGGCGGTCAGCGGTGGCTCGCCGAAGTCAGGTAGGTCCGGTGCCTCTCGCCGCGGGATGGCCGCGAAGTGCTTCTCGATCAGGCCAAGTGTCTGCTCGGGGTCGAGGTCGCCGGCCACGGCGAGCACCGCGTTGGCCGGGGTGTAGTACCGGTCGAAAAAGTCGGCAGCATCGGCCACGGTGGCACTCTCCAGGTCGACGAAGTCGCCGTACCCGTTGTGCGCGTTGGGAAACGTGTCGAACAGCACCGGTGGCAGCTCCAGCCAGGGGAAGCCGCCGTACGGCCGGTTGAGCACATTGACACGAATCTCTTCCTTGACCACGGCGATCTGGTTGGCGAGGTTCTCCTCGTTGATGCGTGGCGAGAGCATCCGGTCGGCTTCGAGGAACAAGCCGCGCTCCAGAGCATTCGACGGCAGGGCCTCGAAGTAGTTGGTGTAGTCCGGATGCGTGCTGCCGTTGAACGTTCCGCCGCTGGACTGGACGTAGCGGAAATGCGCGAGCTTCTCCAGGTTGGCTGACCCCTGGAACATCAAGTGCTCGAAGAGGTGCGCGAATCCGGTGCGCCCCTCGGGCTCGGAGCGGAACCCCACGTCGTACAGCACCGCTATGCCGACCACAGGGGCGGAGCGGTCGGGTGCGAGCACGATCCGCAGCCCATTGGGCAGCGTCGCGTGGATCAGTTCGAACGCGGGACGGGGCAGCCTGGGCGCGCGCGGCGCCAGCGTGGCAGAACGGGGCACGCGTCCACCCTACGAGTGGCTCCACCCGGAGGTGGAGGCGGGAATCTATCTCGGCGCCGATGTGTCCGGCACGTACCGCGGCGGAGCATCGCAGTATGAGAAACCAGACCGTGGTGATGGCCCGCGACCTGCGCAAGCGATACGGCGGACGAGCAGTGGTGGATGGCGTCGACCTCGACGTCGAGCAAGGCGAGGTCGTCGGCCTGATCGGTGCGAACGGCGCCGGCAAGACGACGACCGTCGAATGCCTACAGGGCTTGCGGCACCCGGATAGCGGCGTGCTGCGGGTTCTCGGCTACGACCCGACGACGCAGGCCGACCGGCTGCGCCCGCTGATCGGCAGCCAGTTGCAGGACTCGGCATTGCCCGACCGGCTGCGGGTGCGCGAGGCCGTTGAGCTGTTCGCGACCCCGCGGGCGCGCGACGCCCGCGAATTGCTCGAACGGTTCGGGCTCATCGAGCGCCGCAACTCGGCGTTCGCGTCGCTGAGCGGTGGGGAACGGCAGCGCCTGTTCCTCGTGCTGGCGCTGCTCAACCGGCCGCAACTGGTGTTCCTCGACGAGCTCACGCAAGGCCTCGATCCGGCGGCGCGCCGCAACGTATGGGCCGCGATCGGGCAGCTGCGCGACGAGGGCGCGACCGTCGTACTCGTGACGCACGAGCTCGACGAGGCGGAGGCATTGTGCGATCGGGTGATCGCGATGCGCGCCGGCCGCGTGCTGGACGCCGGCCCACCGGCCGACCTGGTGAACCGGCACGCGAAGTGGGCAACCGTCCGGTTCAGCTGGAGCGTCGCCGACTCGACCCTTGCCGAGCTGAGTGAACTCGACGGCGTGCAGTCGGTGCAGCGGGTCGGCGAGCGTGTCGAGGTGCGCGGCGACCGCCGTGTCATCGCGTACGTCGGCGCCGACCTGGTGCGCCGGGGCTGCGTCCCGGACGACCTCACCGTAGAAGTCCCTGATCTGGAATCCGCGCTGTTGCGGCTGTTGGAAGGAGCGGCGGCATGAGTACTGCAGTTGGCCGGCTGGTGCGGGCGGAGCTGAAGCTGATGGTCCGCGATCCGCTGGTGTTGACGTTCGTTTTCGCATTCCCGATCGTCACCATGCTGATCATCGGTGGCTCGTTCGGGACGACCCCCGATCCCGATTTCGCCGGGGCGCGCCCGTCGCAGTGGTACGTCGCCTCGTACTTCACCGTGGTGATCGCCGCGACCGGGATGATCATGTTGCCGGTGCACCTGGCGTCCTACCGCGAGCGCGGCGTGCTGCGCCGGTTCCTCGCGTCGGGATTCCCGCGGTTCTCGTTCGCAGTGGCGCAGTTCATCGTCGGTCTGCTGGTGACGGCGGTAGCCGCCGCTTTGCTGCTCGTCGTGGCGGCGCCGGTGTACGGCATCCCGGCCGTGCACGTGCCGTGGCGGGTGGCCGTCGGCATCGCGGTGGGCGCGGTGGCCTTCGTAAGCGGCGGCGTGCTGCTCGGGTCCGTGCTGCCGTCGGCTCGGGCGGCACAAGCGGTCGGACTGCTGCTGTTCTTCCCGTCGTTCCTGCTGGGGTCGGGCGGCCCGCCGCCTGCCGTCATGGGCTCCGCGCTGCGTGACGTGGCGGACGTGCTGCCACTGACCCAGGTAACCAAGGCGATCCGTGAGCCGTGGCTCGGTCTCGGGTCGGCCACACCGTCGCTGATCGTCGTCTCGCTGCTGGCCGTGCTGGCCATTGTCGTCGCGGCCCGCCGCGCGGCGCTGTGAGTCGTAGCATCCGCCACGTGGACCGTGCCGAGTTGCTACCCGGCCCAGGCCGCTGGGCCGGGTTCGGCGTGCTCACGCTGTTCACCGTTATCGCGACGGTGCAGCGACTGTCCGCCAGCGTGCCGGTCACAGTCGCCGGCGCGGCACTGACGCTCGCCGGTGCGGCCTTGATGACGCGCTCCGGCAGGCTGCCCTTGCTTGTCGGAGCGGGCATCGCCACAGGCGGCGTTGTGGTGCTGTGCACCGGATGGTCCGGCAACGTCGGCTGGTTCGCGATCTGCGTGATCGCCGGCTGGTGCGCGCTGGACGGGGGCGCACCAGCCGCGGTCCCGTACCTGCTCGCGGTCATTGCTCTGTTCGGCGCGGAGTGGCTGTGGCTGCGGCCCGATCCGGGATGGGGAGCCTGGATGGCCGGTACGACGTTCACCGTGCTTGTCATGCTGCTGGTCCGACGCGAACGGGAGCTCGTCGTGCAGCTGCGTGCCGCGCAGGCCGGCCTCGCCGAGGGCGCCCGCACCGAGGAGCGCAATCGCATTGCCCGCGAATTGCACGACGTCATCGCGCACACGCTCGTCGTGTCGCAGCTGCACGTGGCGAGCGCCCGGCTCGCCGTGGAGGACGACCCGACGTCCGCAGCCAAGGCATTGGCCGAGGCGGAACGGCTGGGCCGCGAGAGCCTGGCCGAGGTGCGCCGGGCGGTCGGCGTGCTGCGCACCGACGAGGGTGGCCTGGCGCCACTGCCCGGCGCGGCCGACCTGCCTGCCCTGATCGAGCGGTTCCGGACGGCAGGCGCCGACGTCACGCTGAGCGTCACCGGCGAGGTCGGCGCGATCCCTGCCACGACCGGGCTGGCGCTCTACCGGATCGTCCAGGAGGCGCTCACGAACGCCGTCAAGCACGCGGCCGGCTGGCCGGTCGACGTCGAGGTCGCAGTCGACGGCTCATGCACCGAGCTTCTCGTCGAGAGCGGCGGCCCGCCGGGGCGCGGCAGCGGTGTTGGGCTGACGACCATGCAGGAACGCGCCGTGTCGGTGGGCGGCACGTGCGACGCCGGCCCGGGCGGGCGCGGATGGCTGGTGCGCGCGGAGTTTCCGACGTGATCCGGGTACTGCTCGTCGACGACCAGGAGCTGGTGCGCGCGGGGCTGCGCGGCATCCTCCGCGAGCAGTTCGGTTTCGAGATCGTCGGTGAGTGCGCCAACGGCAGCTCCGTGCCGCACTCGGTTGCCGCGCTACATCCGGACGTCGTGCTCATGGACGTGCGCATGCCCGTAGTCGATGGTGTCGAGGCCACCCGGCAGCTGAGCGCTCGCGAGGGCAGCCCGCCGGTGCTGGTCCTCACCACGTTCGACGACGACGAGATCCTCGCCGCTGCGCTTCGGGCCGGCGCGGCCGGATTCGTCCTGAAGGACGTACCTGCCGAGGACCTCCAGCGGGCGGTGCGCGCCGTGGCCGGTGGTAGCGCCTGGCTCGACCCTTCTGTGACGGGGCGGGTGCTCGCGGTCTACCGCGGCACGGCGCCGGCGCCCCGCGCCAACGATCCGGCGCTGGCCACCCTGACGGCACGCGAGCGCGAGGTGCTGGCCCTGATCGGCCGCGGGCTGTCCAACCCCGAGATCGCGGAGCTGCTCGTGGTCGGCGAGGGCACCGTGAAAACGCACGTGAACCACATCTTCGCGAAGCTCGCCCTGCGTGATCGTGCCGCCGCCGTGGTCTTCGCGTACGACCACGGGCTCGTCTAGCTGACCGTTGCCGCGCGAGCGCTCATCGCCGATTAGACGACCCGCAGCGTGTTCAGCAGCGCCGGCACGGTGGGCCACAGCTGTTTTTGCAGATCGGGTACCGAGACGTACCAGGCGGAGAGCTGGCCCGTGCCGGCTGGGACGACGACCAGCCACAGCTGCTCCTGCTTCACTCGCAGGTGTCGCTGCGACCGGAACGTCGGGTTGATGGTGATGAGGGTCTGGACCAGATGCCCCCGCGCGCTGCCGACAGTGACGTCGGCATCGTGCACGGTTTTGCTGGTCGGCGCCGGACTGCCGTAGTACAGCTGAAGCATCTCCTGGGTCAGCAGCTTGGCCGTCACGGCCGGGTTGCCGCCGGAACGGATGACGTTGCCCGAGCCCTCGTCCATCGTCCAGCCCGTGTCCACCTCACGCTCGAAGACCTGCGGCCACAGCGAGCTGCGGGACCGCGACATGCCGGTGCTGATGCATTCGTAGGCGAGGCGCGCGGCGGCGTCGACGACATGCGGACAAGCGAGATGCGACGCCGGCGGCGGCGTCGATGTCGATGTCGCGGTCTGAGGTGGCGTCGCAGTGGGGCCGGAGCTGGACGTGGAACTCGGGAAGTCCGTGCTCGGCGGGGGCACCGACCCGCTGGGTGCGGCGGCGTGCCCGGACACCGTCTCGGTGCAGCCCGCGAACAGCAAGCCCGCGGCAGCAGCGCCGGCGACAATAGGCCCGACTCCGCGCCGCATCATCAGCTCCCGCCGAGCCCGGCGCGGCCGAGCGCGGCAAAGCTCTCCCAGAGCAGCGCGGCCGCCTCGGCGCCCCGGTACAGCATCGAGAGGTTGACCTTCTCGTTCGGGGCGTGGATCTGGTCGTCGGGCAGCCCGACCCCGAGGAAGACCAGCGGCGCCTGAACGGACTGCTGGATGGATGCCTCAGGACCGCTGCCGCCCTCGCGTGTCGGCAGCACCGGGGCGCCGTCGAACGCCCGGCTGATCGCGTCGGTCAGCGCACCGTACGCCGGCGTACTGAGGGGCACGATGCACGCGGCCAGGCCATCGCCCTCCCACTCGATACGCGACTCGATGCCGTCCGGGGTGTGATCGGCGACGAACTGCTCGACCGCTGCGATGATCTTGCTCGGTAGCTGGCTTGCAACCAGCCGGAACGACAGCTTGACGTGTGCGTCGGTCGGGACGATCGTCTTGCTGCCCTCGCCCATATATCCGCCCCAGATGCCATTCACCTCGGCGGTCGGGCGCGCGCCTATTCGTTCGAGGGTGCTGTAACCCGCCTCCCCGGCCAGCGCGCGCGACTTGGCAAGCGCCAGGAACTCCGCCTCGTCGTGGGGCACCTTCGCGAACAGCGCCCGCTCGTCATCGGTCAGGGCGACGACATCGTCGTAGAAGCCGGGGATGGTGACGCGGCCGGCGTCGTCATGCAGTCTGCCCGCGAGCCGGGCAATCGCGGTGGCCGGGTTGGGCACCGCTCCGCCGAACACGCCGGAGTGGAGGTCGAGGTCGGGACCGTGGAAGTCGACGGTGCAGACGGCCAGGCCGCGCATTCCGGTGACGGTGCTGGGCGTATCGGCGGCGAGCATGCCGGTGTCGGTCACGACGACGACGTCGCAGTCGATCCGGTCACGCCGCTCGGCAAGCAGCTTGAGAAAGTGCGGCGACCCGGATTCCTCCTCCCCCTCGATCAGGAACTTCAGGCTGACCGCGGGCGAGGTCCGGCCGGTCGCGGCGAGGTGGGCGCGCAGCCCGAGCAGGTGGAACAGCAGCTGGCCCTTGTCGTCAGACGCGCCGCGCGCCCACAGCACGTCGCCGTCGATGGTCGGGTCGAACGGGTCGGTGCGCCACGACTCGACGGGGTCGACCGGCTGCACGTCGTGGTGGCCGTAGACGAGGACCGTCGGGGCGCCGGCGTCGTCACTCGGCCATTCGGCGTAGACCGCGGGCAGCCCACCGGTCGGCCAGATCTCCACGATCGGGAATCCCGTGCGACGGGCCGCGTCGGCGAACCACTCGGCGCTCGCCGCGACGTCTTCGTGATGCTCGGGCTGGGCGCTGATGCCCGGGATGCGCAGCCATCGGTCTAGGTCGGCCAACAATTCTTCGCGATGCGCCGCGATGTATTCGCGTGGCGTAGTGCTCATATCGGTGCACGCTAGCCCAAGATCAGGCGGCGCAAGCCGTCGGCGTCGAGCAGATCGATCGGGCTGATCGTCTCGTTGCTGCGCACGTAGTGGAACGCTGCCCCGATCCGCTCGACGTCAACGTCGGACAGGGCAGCCCAGGCCAGGCGGTACGCAGCGAGCTGAACGGCGGCCGCCTGCGCGTCGGCGCCGGTCGGCCGGGCACCGGTCTTCCAGTCGACGACGGTGTAGCCGTCGGCTTCCTTGAACACGGCGTCCATGCGGCCGCGCACGACGGTGGAGTCGATCGCCATCTCGAACGGCACCTCGACCTCGACCGGTGTGCGTTCGGCCCACTCGCTGGCCTCGAACGCGGCGCGCAGCGCTGCCAGGTCGGAATCCTCGGCGGTGGCGTCGGCGGCGCCGGGCAGGTCGTCGATGTCGAGCAGCGGCTGTGCGGACCAGCGCTGCTCCAGCCAGGCATGAAAGGCTGTGCCACGGCGGGCCAGCGGGGCAGGCTTGCTCGGCAACGGCCGGCGCAGCCGCCGAGCCAGCGCGCCGGGGTCGCGCCGCAGCGCGACCAGCTGGGAGACCGACAGCTGCGTCGGCAGGGGCACGTCGACGGTGCCGGCGGCCGAGAGGCGCTCCCGTTCCGTGAGCAGCATGTCGACACTGCGCCGCCAGGCGTCCCGGCGGGCGGCGGTGTCGTCCAGCAGCCCGGGAAGCTGGGCCGGGCCGGTCGCGGGCGCCGGCACCGTCAATGCCGCGCGCACCAGGTCTGCGCCGGCCTCGACGTCGACGCGACGCGCGCCCAGCGGATCGACCGGCCAGCCGGCTGATGCCGGCTCGCCAAGCCGTGGGTTCTGGGCGCCGTCGACGGGCACGAACCACTCGTCGACCTCAGCGAAATCGCGAAGCTCGTCGAGCAACGGCGATACCGCCCGCGCGCTCTTGGCGACGTCCCAGGCGTAGCCGCTGACGAACAGCACCGACCGGGCGCGGGTGAACGCGACGTATGCGAGGCGGCGTTCCTCATCCTGGTGCCGCTCGCGGACCTCGGCGGCATGACGCTTGACGATCTCGGCGATCTGCTTACGATCGGCGGCATTCTCCAGCCGCAGCGCCGGCAGCTCACCGTGATCGCCACGCAGCGGGGCGGGCAGCAACTGGCGGGTTCGCGTCCAGTCGACGGCCCTGGGCTCGGCCGGGAAGACACCGCCGACCAGCCCGGGCACCCCGACCACGTCCCACTCCAGTCCCTTGGCTCCGTGCACGGTGAGGATCTGCACGCGCTCCTTCTCGACGGCCACCTCGCCGGATTCCAGGCCGTTCTCCTCGACCTCCGCGGCATCGAGGAAGGCCAGGAACGCCGGCAGCGTCGCCTCGTCGGCGTCCGCGGCGAACCGGGCAGCCTCGTCGAGAAACCGGTCGAGGTGCACCCGGCCGACGGCCGCCCGGTCGGCGCGCGCCGCCACCTCGACGTCCACCCCGATCACCCGCTCGACGTCCGCGACCAGCTCCGCCAGAGGCGCCGACAGCCGCCGTCGCAACGCGCGCAGCTCAACGGACAACGCCCGCATCCTGGCCAGCCCGGCTAGCGAGTAGCGGCTCTCGCGCCCGAGGTCGTCGAGTGCCTCGATCAAGCTGCCCTGGTCGAGCCCGTCGACGTCGCCGGCGTCGTCGACGCGGCGCATCCGGGCGAGCTCGCGGGCCCGGTCGCTCAATGCCGCCAGGTCACGCGGCCCGATGCGCCAGCGCGCCCCCGTGAGCAGCCGGGCCAGCGCCGAGCCCGACTTGTGGTCGGCCAGCACCCGAAGCGTCGCCACCACGTCGACCACCTCGGGGGTCGTGAGCAGCCCACCCAGGCCGACGACCTCGACCGGCAGCCCTTCCGCCAGCAGGGCCATCCGCACCGCGTCGATCTGCGACCGCCGCCGGACCAGCACCGCCGCGGTGCGCTCGCCTGCGGGGTGCGCCTCCCACTCGGCACGCATCCGCGTGGCCAGCCACTGCGCCTCGTCCTCGACCGTCTCGGTGACCGCCGCCCGTATCGTGCCCGGCCCGGCGCCGGGACGAGCCCGCAACTCGACCGTCGCTGCGCCGGTGCGAAGCGGAGCGGCGACGGCGTTCGCCGCGGACAGCACGACCTCGTCGTTGCGCCAGCTCGTACTGAGCGGGTACGTAACGGCCCCGCCGAACGCCGCCGCGAACCGGCCGATGTTGCCGGCGCTCGCGCCCCGCCAGCCGTAGATCGACTGGAACGGGTCACCTACCGCAACGACCGGGTGCCCACCGCCGAAAAGCCCGGCGAGCATGACCGCCTGCGCGTAGCCGGTGTCCTGATACTCGTCGAGCAGTACCGCGCCGAAGCGTTCCCGCTCGATGCGCGCTACGTCGGCCGACCCGGCGAGTCGCGCCGCCAGCGCCATCTCGTCGCCGAAATCCACAGCTGGCATGCGTTGTTTGCTGGCCCGGTACTCACCTACCAGCGGCAGGAGCGCGCCGCGGTGCCGCAGCGATTCCAGTAGCCTGCCGGCTTCGCTCGTCGGCGGCGGTTCACCCCCGTACACGACGCACAGCTGCTCGGCCAGTGCGGCGCCGAAGTCTGCGACGGCGTCGGGCTCGACCAGGTGGTCGGCCAGCTGCGCGGTCAGCGCGAGGACGTACTGCGACACCGACGCCAGCGCCCCGATGCCGCGCGGCAGTTCGCCGCCGTACCGGCGCACCACGGAGTCGGCGAGCTGCCAGCACACCGCCTGCGACAGCAGCCGGGGGTTCGGCTCGGCGCCGACCCGCATCGCGTGCTCGCCGACCAGCCGGCTGGCATAGGCGGCGTACGTCAAGACGGTCGGCTCGCCGCCGAGTAGCTCAGCCAGATGCTCGGTGTCGTCGGGGCGATCGTGTTCGACGACCCGGCGCCACTGCGCGAGGCGCCAGCGGATGCGGCGGCCGAGCTCGGCGGCGGCCTTGCGGGTGAACGTCAGGCCGAGCACTGCCGCCGGCGCCACGCACCGGTTCGCCACGAGCCAAACCACCCGGGCCGCCATCGTCTCGGTCTTGCCGGATCCCGCGCCAGCGATCACCACGGCGGGCACCAACGGTGCTTCAATCACCGCGGCCTGTTCGTCGGCGGGAGCCGGCAGTCCGAGCAGCCGGGCAAGCTGCGGCGACGAGATCACTGCGCTGCTCCGGATCCGCGAAGAGCGCTCGCGCGAGGAGCAAACCCGACGCGCCGAAGGCGCCGCGTGCAGCCAGGTGCACCCGCGAGGCAGAGTGTGTCAGTGCCGGTGCTCATCCGGTCACCTGCCGGCCCTCGGACATGAGCGGACAGCTGGATTTGACGTCGCACGCGCCGCAGTAGGAGTTCACGGTGGCCGTGAAGGCGCTGCCGTGCAGCCGCTGCGCCACCTGCGCGACACGGTCGGCGATCCACCCCGGGTCGTCGGCGTCAGCGAGCGGCGGCTGCACCTGCTCGACGACGCCCTTGTGCGGCGTGCCGATCTGCACGAGCCGTGCGCCGCCGGAGGTCGCCGGGCCGAACGCGCCCTCCTCGACGGCCAGTTGGTACGCGCCGAGTTGGGCGTTGGCCGCCGGGTCGTCTGCCTTGCTGCGTCCGGTCTTGAGATCGATCAGCACCGACCGGCCGGCTGGATCACGCTCGAGGCGGTCGACACGCCCACGCAGTCGCGCCTCACCCACCACCACGTCGAAATCGCGCTCGACGTCGACCAGCGACAGCGTGGCGCGGCTACGTTGCAGCCACTCGACCAGCTTGGCCAGCATCGTCCGGGCGCGCTCGCGCTCGTGGGCAGCGAGCCACGACGCGCCGAAGTCGAGCGTGTGCCAGCGCTCGTCCAGCAGCCGTTCGAGCGTCGGCAGGTCCGCATCAGGGGCCGACACCGCCGCAACATCATGGATCAGCGTGCCCAGGGATGCCCCGACCTGGTCGTCGTCGCGCGCCCCGAGCTGGGCCAGCAGGGCACGCAGCTCGCAGCGAAGGTAAGACTCGATGCGCGATGGGCTGATAGTCACCGGCCGATCCGGATCGGCCACCGGCCCGTCGTCGGACACCCGGGCCAGCCCCCACCACTCGTCGGGGTGCGCGCCGGTGACGCCGGCGCGAGCCAGCCGGGCTAGCTCGGCAGCCGCCGCTTGCCGCTCGAGGGCCGGTGCAGCCGGATCGCACACCACCGCACGTAGCGCGGCGACCAGGTCAGCGAGGTGCCCGCCCCTCGGCACGCTCGCGTACGGGCGCTCCCCCTCGATCGGGTCGATCTCGTCGAGGAACCGGGACGGCTGCTCGTCGTCGCCGCCCACGGCAGTCACGACCAGCCGGCGCCGCGCCCGGGTGGCCGCGACGTAGAAGAGGCGTCGCTCCTCGGCGATCTGCGGGGCGAGCGTCGATACGCCCGCCCCGTCGCGTCCGGCGGTGATGTCGACCAGCAGCTCGGAGCCGAGCAGCGTGCCGCGCCGGCGCAGGTCAGGCCAAACACCTTCCTGCACCTGGGCCACGGCGACGAGGTCCCACTCCAGGCCCTTGCTCGCATGCGCGGTAAGCACCTGTACAGCCTCACTGCGCATTGGGCTCGGGGCGCGCGACTCACCCGGGATCTGCTGGCCCTCGAGGTGCTCGAAGAAGCGCTCGGGCGGCGCCCCGGGTTGCCGGTCCGTGAACCGCGCGGCCGCCTCGAACAGTTCGATCACGGAATCCAGATCGCGGTCGGCCGCCGCGCCGGCTGGGCCGCCCGCGAGGCTCGCGGCCTCCCAGGTGTGCGCCAGGCCGGTGGCGTGCCAGACCGCCCACAGCACGTCCTCTGCGCTCGCGCCGGCGGTGCGGGCCCGGCGCCCGGCCGCGAGCACGGATGCGACGCGCTGGACCGGGCGCCGCACGCGTTCCGGCAGCACCGCCGCGCCGGGTACGTCGAGCACGACCGGTGCCAACCGTCCCTCACCGGTGGCCCGCAACTCGCGGCGCAGCCGGCGTAGCTGCAGCGCATCCGCGCGCCCGATCGGGCCGAGCAGCAAGTGCTCGGCAAGGTCCTCGGTGAGCTCGCCGGGGCCCAGCACGCAGCGAAGCGCGGTAAGCAGGTGTGCAACGGCGGGCTGTTCGGCGAGCGGGACGTCCGAGCCGGGCACCGCCACCGGCACCCCGGCCGCGACGAGTGCCCGGCGCAGCACGGCGAGCGTGGTCGTCGTCGAGCGGACGAGCACCGCCATGCGCGACCAGGGCAGCTCGTCGTCGAGATGCGCGCCGCGCAGCATCGCCGCGACATAGGACGCCTCCTCGGCGGCTGAGCGCAGCAGCGCCACCTCGACCCGTCCGGGCGGTGCACCGTCGGCCGCGGACAGCGCCCTGTGCTCAGCCCGCCCCGGTAGCCGCATCGCGACTCGGCGAGTGGCGGCCAGCAGCGTGGATCCGGCCCGCCGCGAGGTGCGCAGCGCGACGACAGGCAGCTCGCCGAACCGATCGGGGATCGCGGACGGCTCGGCGCCGCGGAACGCATAGATCGACTGGTCGGGATCGCCGACGATGATCAGCTCGTCGGCGCCGCTCGCGAGCAGCGCGAGCAGCTCCGCCTGAGCCGGGTCGGTGTCCTGGTATTCGTCCACAAGGATGTGCCGCCGCAGCGCCCGCTCGCGGGCCAGCAGGGCCGGGTCGGTGAGCAGCGCGTCGGTGGCGGTGCGGATCAGCTCCGCAGGATCCCAGGCGCCCGGCCGGGCCAGCGACGTCACGTCCAGGTATTCCTGGAGGAAGCCGCCGGCTGCTACCCAGTCGTCGCGGTGCCGCGCGCGCCCGAGCGCAGCCAGCCGGGGACCGTCCACACTGCGCTCGACGGCACGCAGCAGCAGGTCGCGCAGCTCGCCCGCGAACGCTCGGGTGCCCAGGGCCGGGCGCAACGCGGCCGGCCACCGGGACGTGTCGCCGCCGACGAGTTCCCGCAGGATCACGTCCTGTTCCGGTCCGGACAGCAGCCGCGGCGCCGGCAGCTGCGCCGCTACGGCCGCCATGCGCAGCACCCCGAACGCGTAGGAGTGGAACGTGCGTGCCACCGGTTCGCGGACCGTGCCGCCCAGCCGGGCGGTGACGCGGTCGCGCAGCTCACCGGCCGCCCGCCGCCCGAACGTCAGCATCAGCAGCTGCTCGATGGGCACACCGGCCGCGACGCGCGACACCGCTGTCTCGACAAGGGTGGTCGTCTTGCCGGTGCCGGGGCCGGCCAGCACCAGCAACGGCCCGCCGGTGTGCTCGATGACCCGGCGCTGCGCGTCGTCCAACGGGGGCGCCGCCACCGCGGCGCGGGTCGGGCGCACCAGTCGATAGGTCCCGGTCACGGCTCAATCCCAGCACGCCGCTACGACGATTTCCCATCCCACCGGTAGACGCACATGTCGACGCGGCCGCCCGTCACGCGGACCCCCTCCGCGATCAGCCGCAGGCGCTGCTCGTCGCGCAGGTGGTCCGCGAAGGTGCCGTCGGAGTGCAGCACTCGGTACCAGGGCACGCTGCCGCCGTCCTGCTTGAGCACGTATCCGACGAGCCGCGGCGTACGTGCGCCGGAGTACTCAGCCACGTCGCCGTAGCTCATGACGCGACCTGCGGGGATCGCGTCGACGCAGTCGAGGATGCGCCGCGCCAGTTCCAGGTTCACCGAGGCTGACGGCCAGTCAGCGCGATCATGCGCTCCTCGTCGGTCGCGCCGTCGGGTGGCTCCACGGCAGGCGCGAAGTACGGCTCCGCGCCGCTGTACCGCTCGGCCAGCGGCAGCACGAACTCTACGAGCTCGTTCGGCAGCGGCTCACGTACACCGATCGCACGTCCCAGGTCCCACCCGTGGATGGTCAGGTCGGCGATCATCTCGCCGATGTACTCGCTGGCCGGCGTCGGACCCCGCGAGAGCGCGACGTCGCGATCGAGCGCACCCGGCTCGCCGAACGCCCGCTCCGAGTCGAGGGCGGCGGCGTCCCACGCGGCTGCACGGTCGCTCCCGATGGTGCGCTTGGCCGACTCGACGATGCTGCCCGCGACTGCTAGGTCATGACCGTTCAGCAACGGCGGCACCCAGAGGTGCTCGTCGATGATGTGGTCGACCAACGTGGCGACGTCCCACTCGGAGCATGGGGTGGCCAGATTCCATTGATCAGCGCCTACAGCATGTACCCGCGCCCCGAACAGCGCGCACCCCGCCTTGAACAGTGCCAGCAGATCGCTCATGTGCCAGTCATACCCGCTGGCGCCACCGAGTGGAACCGGTCAGTACGACGGCAGGCTGGGATCGACCTGGTTCACCCAGGCCGTCACCCCGCCCTGCACGTGGACCGCGTCGGAGAATCCGGCCGCCTTGACCGCGGCCAGGGTTTCGGCCGAGCGGACGCCTGTCTTGCAGTACATGACGAGCTGTTTGTCCTGGGGGAGCGACGCGAGCGCGTCGCCGCGCAGTATCTGGTCCTTCGGGATCAGCGTCGCGCCAGGGATGCGCACGATCTCCCACTCGGCCGGCTCACGCACGTCCACCAGGTAGACGGGCTTGTCGGAATCCAGGAGATCCTTCAGCTCCGAGGCCGTAATCGTCGAGCCGACCGCCGCGGCCGCTGCTTCTTGCGAGACGACACCGCAGAACTCCTCGTAGTCGATCAGCTCCGTGATCTTCGGGGTGTTCGGGTCCTTGCGGATCTTGATCTCGTGCCAGCTCATCTCCAGCGCGTCGAACACGAGTAGCCGGCCGAGCAACGTCTCGCCGATGCCTGTGATCAGCTTGATGGCCTCGTTCACCATCACCGATCCGATCGAGGCGCACAGGACGCCGAGCACGCCGCCCTCCGCGCACGAGGGCACCATGCCGGGCGGCGGTGGGTCGGGGTACAGGTCGCGGTAGTTCGGGCCGTACTTGTCCCAGAAGACGCTGACCTGGCCGTCGAAGCGGTAGATCGAGCCCCATACGTACGGTTTGCCGAGCAGCACGCAGGCGTCGTTGACCATGTACCGGGTCGCGAAGTTGTCGGTGCCGTCAAGGATCAGGTCGTAGCCGGAGAAGATCTCGAGGACGTTGTCGTTGTCCAGGCGCTCCGCGTGCACGTTCACCGTGACGTAGGGGTTGATCTCACGGACGGTGTCGCGCGCCGACTCCGCCTTGGGCCGGCCGATGTCGCTTTGCCCATGGATGATCTGGCGCTGCAGGTTCGACTCGTCGACCACGTCGAAGTCGACGATGCCCAGCGTGCC
>JBKPQY010000213.1:0-17321 GCA_046734315.1 Actinomycetota bacterium
GGGTCGGGGCGGCCTCGGTGAGCGCAACGCCGGCGAGGGGGCGCTGGGAGAGCGCGTAGAACGCGGCGTCATCGGCCGGGATGTCGGCGCAGAATGACGCGCGAAAGCCCTCAGGCGCGAGCGTGAACTCTTTGCCGCCTCCAGGCAACTGGTGCTCCCTGATGTACGGGATGATCCCCGGCGCGGGGAACTTGGACTGCAGGTCGGTCAGGTTCTCACCCTCGTCCGGGGCGAAACCGGAGATGTAGACCAGGCCGACGACGTTGTCCGCCGTGCCGGCTGCCGTGATGACCGAACCGCCGTAGGAATGACCGACCAGCAGGACCGGCCCACCGATCTCATCAATCACGGCCTTGAGGTAGTCACCGTCGCCGCCGCTCAGTCCGCGCAGCGGGTTTGGCGGAGCTACGACCGTCACGTCTTGGCCGAGGAGTTCGTCATACAGACCGCGGAAGCCGGATGCGTCAGCGAACGCGCCGTGGACGAGAACAATGGTGGGACTAGCCATTTCCAATCACCTCGCTCCGATCGGATGAACGGTCTGCGCGCATCCGGTGACGTGAGAAGCGAGTGCGCCGGCGACCTGGTGCGCGCTCAGCAGCCTACGCCCACATTTGACGCGCCTCGCGCACGCTCCTGCCGATCTGCGTGTATCCGAAGTGGCAATCCTGCGGGTGGGCGACCCGATAGCGCTGCGCTCGCAGGCGTCGGTGAGACAGCGCCCCTTCATCGTTTGAGGCTCGTGCTCTCAGGTGACCTGCGTGGCCGGACAACACGCGCCTCTATGGTGGACCGATGGCGTCGGTCAAGCAGTTCCAGGTCACCTTCGACTGCGCGGAACCTGAGCGCGTCGCTCGTTTTTGGTGCGAGGTGCTGGGGTACGTCGTACCGGCGCCACCTGAGGGGTTTGCCACGTGGGACGATTTCGATCGCTCGATGCCGCCTGAGCGTCAGGGTTCCGCGTTCGCATGCGTTGATCCCTCGGGTGTCGGTCCGCGACTGTTCTTCCAGCGCGTTCCCGAAGGCAAGGTCGTCAAGAATCGGCTGCATCTTGACGTTCGGGTCGGCACCGGGCTCGTGGGTGAAGAGCGCCTCGCCACGCTTGAGGCCGAGTGCGCACGACTGGTCGCGCTCGGCGCGGTACGCGTGCGGCTACTGCTTGCCGACGACGAGAACGAGTCGTGCATCGTGATGCAGGACATCGAGGGCAACGAGTTCGATCTCGACTGAGTGTCCTTCGCACCGCGCCGATCCAGGTCGCACGTTGGTTGGCAGCTGACCTTCTCGACACATCTGGTCCGTCCACCGAGGGGAACGCGACGATGCCAGGCGATCTTGCTGTGGCGGCGAAGGTGGCCTCGAACCGGACCTCGGGGCCGACGTCAAGACCGAAACTCGCACGGCAATTCCACGGGACAGCCGCCTCGGAGTGTCGCGAAACACACTGACATGCTTGCGGGTTGCGCGCGCGTGGGGTGTGAGCGCGGAGGCAAGATCGGGTGTGTGTCAGGTGGCTCAGATGGTGCGTTTGCTGTGGGGTTCGATAATTGTGATGCCGGTCGGTGAGCTTGTTCCGAGGGCGACCAGTGCGGATGGCGTGTCGTCGAGCCCGATCGTCTTTGTGATCATTAGGTCCGGCCGGAGTCGGCCTGCGTTGATCAGGTCCAGCATCGGCGGGTAGTCACGCGCGGCCATGCCGTGGCTGCCGAGAATGCTCAGTTCGTGGCCCATTACCCGGTGCATCGGGACCGATGGTGGCTCGGGTAGCACCCCGACCTGGATGTGCCGGCCGTGTCGGCGTAAGCAGTTGATGGAGGCGGTGCAGGTCGCGTCGCTGCCCAGCGCGTCGATCGACACGTGGGCTCCGCCGCCGGTCGCGGCGATGATGGCCTCGGCGACATCGGTCGTGGCCGAGGCGTCTGTGGTGAGCGTGGCGCCGAATTGCCGCGCCAGGCTCAGCGCCGGTTGCGAGATGTCGACCGCGATCACTTGCGCGCCGGCCGCGGCCGCGATCATGACCGCGGACAGGCCGACGCCGCCACACCCATGCACGGCGATCCACTCGCCCGGCGCTACCCGTGCCCGGGCGACCACGGCTCGGAACGCCGTGGCGAAGCGGCAGCCAAGGCTGGCCGCGGCGCGCATCGACAGGCTGGCCGGAACCCCGACCAGGTTCAGGTCCGCATTCTCAATCAGCACGTACTCGGCGAACGAACCCCAGTGGCTAAAACCAGGCTGGGTCTGCCGCTCGCAGATCTGCTGCGCGCCCGAGGCGCACGCGGCACAGGTACCGCAGGCGCAAACAAACGGCACGGTCACCCGAGCACCCGCTCGCCAGCCGGTCACCGCCGTGCCTACCGCCTCGACAGTTCCGGCGAACTCGTGACCGGGCACATGGGGCAACGGAATCGCCACGGCATCGCGCCCCTGCCAGCCATGCCAATCGCTACGACATAGGCCCGTGGCCTCGACCCGGACCACCGCGCCTCGCGGTGAAACAACCGGATCGTCGACGATCCTGACCTCCGGCTCCTGACTGAACCGGTCATACACAACCGCTCGCATGGCATCCCTTCGCTTTTCCCGCCCCAACCCGGACATGACGACCCTGACGGCTTGGCGAGCCCACGCCGGCAGGGTGCAGGCAGCCCCTCGACAGCACGACCGCTCTGCCGGTGTCCGTCCTGTCATCGTGCTGATGCCCGAGCGTCAATGATCCCCAGTAGCCGTAGCCCTCCAGCAGCAGGACCGACGCGGCAGGGTTGGGCTCGGTCGCCGGCACCGGACAGGCTGTTGGCCCAACTGTCCGGGTCCCTACGCTGAGGGCATGGCGATCCTGCGGATGGACAACGTGGGCATTGTCTTCGACAACCTCGACGCCGCCGTCGCGTTCTTTGCCGAGCTCGGCCTGGAGCTGGAGGGCAGGATGACCGTGGAGGGGGAGTGGTCGGACCGCATCGTCGGACTCAACGGCCAGCGCGTCGATATCGCCATGATGCGGACTCCGGACGGCCACAGCAAGCTCGAGCTGATGAGCTACCAGAAGCCGACGATGATCAGTCCCGAACCGAAGAACGCACCGCCGAACACACTGGGCATCCGTCGCCTTATGTTCGCCGTCGACGACGTGGAGGACACCATCGCCCGCCTGCGGACCCATGGCGCCGAGCTCATCGGCGAGGTGGTGCGGTACGAGGACATCTTTCTGCTCTGCTACCTCCGGGGCCCCGAAGGCGTGATCGTCGCGCTGGCCGAGGAGCTGGGCTGAACCATTCCGAGGCGACAAGGGCCTGCCTGTTCGCAGCGGCCACCCGACGTGGTAGTCACGGTGCGGCTGCGGCGGTGCGCGTTGGGATGTCCTCGACCCGGTAGTAGACCGGCAGCGCGCGACGTTGGGCGATGGCCACGTCCTGGTCGGCTCCGGTCGACTCGCCGGGCAGGCGCAGTACCGCGTCGCAGTGCTCGAGCAAGCGCTGTGCGGTCGGGTACATGACCTGCTCCGCTAGCGGGTCGAAGACCGTCGCCCCGGCCGAGCTGAGGACGGGCAGCGCGACCCATTCGCCGATTATCGGGATATGGCCGGCGGCGAAGATGGGCCAGGCCGCCTCCTCCAGGCGGGCGAGGTTAGCGGCCATCTTGACGGGATCGTCGCCGGTGCCGGAACGGTACGGGCCAGCGATCAGAACAAGCATCGGGCGGTCAGTCACGGCGCTACTATACATGCAGAAACGTGCAACATCGTGAGGGAGTGTGCATGCTCGCGGCTGAACGTCGGGAGTACCTACTGGCTCGACTCGCTGCCGACGGCAAGGTCATAGCCAAGGACATCGCTGCAGCCTTGCGTCTGTCGGAAGACAGTGTCCGCCGCGATCTTCGAGAGATGGCCGCGGCCGGGCTGTGTCAGCGGGTCTACGGCGGTGCCCTGCCGGCCTCCCCTGCGGTCGCCGATTACGGCACGCGTGCCGGAGTGGAGCCGGACAGCAAGCGGCGCATCGCTGCTCGGGCCGTTCAACTCATTCAGCCGGGTAACGCGGTCATCCTCGACGGCGGAACTACCGCTCTCGCTGTGGTCCGGGCGCTTCCCGCGGTCCTGCACTGCACGGTCATCACGCACAGCCCCACGTGCGCTGCGGCGCTCGTCGAGCACTCCGCCGTCGAGGTGTTTCTACTCGGCGGTCGCCTGTTCAAACATTCCGCCGTCACCTGCGGCGCGGCCGCTGTCGAGGCCGCCCACAGCATTTCCGCGGACTTGTTCTTCCTCGGCGTTACCGGCGTGCACCCTGTCGCAGGCCTCACGACCGGCGACGCCGACGAAGCAGCCATGAAACGCACACTCGCCAGCCGCGCCGCCGATACGTACGTCCTCGCCAGCGCAGAAAAGATCGGCGCCGCATCTCGCTACCAAGTCATTCCATTGGCTGCCGTTGCCGGCGTCATCACCGACGCCGGCCCGAACGACACCACGCGGGCACTAGCCGATCAGGCCATCCCCGTGCTGTCCGCCGCGTAGGTGGATCCGCCCGCGAGTACCTGCCGCGCCATCCAGGCACCCGGCTACCGGCGACGAATCAATCGTCGGCCGGCAGGCGGTAGTCCGACAGGACGCCACCGGAGGAGGTGTTCCGACTGCGGAGCAATTCCAGCCGCGAGACGACGGGCTGGTCGGCGGTGAACAGGCGTTGCCCGCCTCCGGCGAGCGCGGGTGCGGTGACGAGACACAGCTCATCGACCAGCCCGTCCGCGAGCAGGGAGCGGGCAAGCTGGATGCTTCCGTGGACACCGATGTCGCCTCCGGGCTGATTCTTCAGCTCGCGGACGAATTGTGCGGAAGCTGCGTCGACGAGGCTCGTGTTGGCCCATGTGACGTCCGGTCGTGTGGAGGTCACCACGTACTTGCGGACGCGGTTGATGAAGTCAGCGAACGGCTGCAGGTCCGAGGTCGGCCAGTAGTTGGCCCACTCGTCGTAGGTTCGACGCCCGAGCAGCACGGTGTCTTGTGTCTCGATGACGCGGGCCAGGTTGGCGTGCATCTCGGGATCGAAGGCGGCGAAATATCGGTCGGGAGATTCGGCCACCCCATCGACGGACAGCAACGTGTAGACGACGAGCTTTCGCATACGACTCCTCAGTCTCAGTTCGCGCCGGTCTTGCCGCTGCCGCCAAGAACGAGTGTCGTCGCCATGGCATAAGGCCTCGTAGCCGACGGGCGAGACAGTACCTCGCTGAATCGCTCGACAACATTCGTTATCGTCTGGCAAGCGGATGCGCGGGCCGGTTCTCAACGGCCCCCTCGATGCGGGCCGCGTTCCTCGACGCGTCAGGTCCCGGTGGTCGACGCTGACCGGCCGACACAACTTCGGGTTGCGCCACGGCCGGCGGCCACCGGATTCGGTTCATCGAAGGCCGCAGAACACGGCCGCGAACTTGTGAGACAGTTGCATTTGCGAGATGCGCTTTGTCGTGGTGTCGATCGGGCCTGCCTTTACTAGACTGGTTTTGCCGCGACGCAAGGGCATTCTCGCTCTAAAACACGGTCAACTCGCGGACATTATCTGTCAACAAGGTTCTAGCCCTGGCTCTTCGCAATATCGTGTGCCGAACTAACGCCGCAGCCCCAGTGATGGCTGGTGCACATGTTGATCGGGCCGTGCCAGTCGTTGGAGTTGTGGAACGCCTGATACACGTGGTTATTCCCGCCGCGGAAGAACACGTACTGGGTCCCGTCATCGCCTATCCCACGTCTGGTTCGGAACTGAGGCCGCAGCCCCAGCGATGGCTGGTGCACTTGTTCAACGGGGGCGTGCCAGTCGAGCATTGCAGCGCGATGCTGACCAGGCGGTTTCGGCTGCCGCGGTCGGCGCCGGTGGCGGTGCGGACGAGTCGTTCTTATGTGCCCGGACGTGTCTCAGATTCCGGCTGGCTTAATGCGAGGCCCGGACGGCGGCCGGTATCACGCAGCCTCGACCATGCCTCCTTCCGGGCAGCCCCGCCCCGTGGGTGTGGGGACCAGGGCGAGTAGCGCAGATCGGGGGATATTCGATGCAGGTTGGCATTGTCGGAGCAGGGCCGGCGGGCCTGTACCTGGCGATGGCGCTGGCCCGCCGAGGCCACCAGGTGCTGATCGTGGATCGTGATCGCGGGCCAACCGATCCCGGCTGGTCGAGTCGAGCCGGCGTCATGCAGTTTCACCACCCGCATTTCTTCCGCCAACCGGTGTTCGACGCGCTCGCCGCGGAAACGCCCGAGGTGTGGAACGCGCTGCTCCGGGCCGGTGCCGTGCCCGTGGGCGCTCCCGAGCGACCGCAGGTGCCGGCCGGGTTCCGCTGCCGGCGGGTGACGTTCGAACGCGTCCTGCGGGCGGCGGCCGAGCAGCAGCACGGCGTGACGGTGCGCGTCGGCCACGCTCAGCGGGTGGAGCTGAGCCGGGGACGGGCCGTCGGCGTGTCGGTCGACGGAGCCAGCATCCCGGCGGAGCTGGTGATCGACGCCTCCGGCCGGTCCGGGCGATTCACGCACGAGCTGCGTCGGCCGGCCGAGGGCGCCGACTGCGGCATCGCCTACGTCTCGCGCCAGTACCGGCTACATCCGGGCGCGCCGGACGGCCCGACCAACGCGCCGCCCGGGCTCATCGCGTGGCACCGCGGCTACCTCGCACTAGCCTTCCCACACGAGCGGCGGACCCTGTCCGTCCTGATCGCACGACCCAGCAACGACCAGCGCCTCGCGGGCCTACGGGCCCCCGAGGCATTCGAGGCGGCCACCACGGCCATCCCCGCGCTAGCTGCCTGGACCGACCCGGCACACGCCGAACCGATCAGCCCGGTGCTGCCCGGCGGCCGGCTACACAACACTTACCGTGGCCAGCCCGGCCCGGGTGGACGGATCATCGACGGGTTGCTCTTCCTCGGCGACGCGGTGCTCACGACCAATCCCATCGGCGGGCTCGGCGTGGCCACCTCGCTGCTACAGGCCCGCGCCCTGCTCGGATTCCTCGGCGAATTCGGCCGCGACCTCACCGGCTGCGCGCTCGCTTTCGACGCCTGGTGCGAACATGCCATCAAGCCGTGGTTCACCGACTACGTCTACCGAGACAGCCAGGTCGTCCGCCGGTGGGCCGGCGCCGATGTTGACCTGCACCAGCGGCTGCCCTCGGATCTGATCGTCGCCGCCGCCCACGCCGACCCAACCCTCGCTCCGGCCGTCGCGCCCTACCTGCTCATGCAGGCACCGCCAGCCACCCTGGACACCGTCGAGCAACGCGCCCGGGAGATCTACGCCTCGGGCTGGCGCCCGCCGGTGCCGCCCGGGCCCGACGTGGACGAGCTGGCCGAACTGGTGACCCGTGCCGCCGGCGCGCGGCCCGAGCCGAGCCTCGTGCGATGAGCGACCAGCGCACCAAGTAGCCGAATGTCGCGCGTTTCCTATCGCGCATGATCATGCGAATCCCGCATACGGAATTAGGCAGGCGGCGACTGCGGTACGCCGCGGATCGCCGAATCCGCGCGCGTTGTCGGACTCCCTTCGGCATCGTTCGGCGTCGTACGCGTCCTATTCAGCGCGTAATGACACGTACAAGGATGTGCCGCAGCTACGCAGCCGGCGCTTAGCGCCGACGCGTCTTCAAAGGGATGATCCACCAAAGCACCGCAATGGCCAGTCCGATGATGCCGGCCACAATCCCGGCGGCCAGGTCGCTCACCACATCGGAGATCACGAAGTACGTGGCTAGGATTATGGCGGCCGACAGCGGTGCTAGCCCAATGATGACCTGGCGATTCACGGATCGCTTGAAGGCGGCCCGATCGGGCAAGGGGCTCATGAGCCGGTGCTGGGCCGCTGGAGCGACGAACATCAGCAGGCTCATCATCGCGCAAATGAATGTCGCCACGTACACCGCGTTGTCTACCTGACTGATCCGAGTATAGCCCGAATTGAACGGCAGGGCTATCAGGAACGCCACTAGAATCAGCGTTCCGGGCACGAGAAGGCGGATTTCAGTTAGGAGATCGGAGAGATCCTCATTCGGCGGTGCGGGGGATTCCCTGGGCACTGGCATGGTCATGGGCTCCTTCGGTGAGTCCGCGGAGATCTCAAGGACGCCGATCGGGTGCGAGATCGCGGATGATGCTGCCATGAGAGATGCAGGCGACGGATCCCTCGAGGAAAAACCCCGCCGGGCGATTTGTCGTGAGGTCATGTCCTTCCCTCCCCTGCGCGGGATCCGGCGCGATGCCGGCCATGGCCTATATGGCCCGGAGCATTGACGTGGTACGGACCAGCCCCACTGCCTCTCGCGGCGCATCGACGCCGCATACTCGACCGGCGTGTTCCACCGGTTTCGTCCATGTCCGCCCGGTTCAGTGCTCTCCCGGCCTTTGCGGGGGACCCCCTGAGGACGACAAAGCTTCCGACTGCGGACAGTTGCGCCCGGCTGTCTGGATGGCGTCTTCCTCGACGACCGCGTCCCGATCGTGACGATCGGCCTGTTCGTGGCGCTCGATCAAGCATTGGATCAGAACGGCCGGGTGATGGTCCGCTCGGAACATCCACGCCGCGACCCTCACCGCACGGATCGTGCAACGTCCTCCAAGAAGGGTGATGCGAGTCGCTGATGGTCCCCCTATGTTCGGTTGACGCGAGGATTGGAGAGCGGGCTATGAGCGACACAGAAGACCCCGAAGTCGACGAACTCGGTCCCGTCGACTATCTGGTGGTGGAGTTCCCACCCGGAGCTCAGAACTTTGACGGGACGATGGCGGCCGAGCTGCTCCGCCTGTCCGACGAGGGAACGATCCGTGTGCTTGATCTGATGATCCTGCAGAAGGCGGCCGACGGATCCGTCGATGCGTACGAGATCGACGAGACCGAGGGCGCGGACGAGATCAGGGCACTGGAAACCCATGTGTCCGAGATCCTGGCCGCCGACGATGTTGCGCACCTGGCCGCGGCGATGGAGCCCGGCAGTGTGGCCGGAGTTCTGGTTTGGGAGAACACGTGGGCAGCGCCCTTTGCCAGCGCTGCACGCCGAGCAGGTGGCCAGTTGATCGCGTCCGGCCGGATTCCTATTCAGGCGATCGCAGCGTCGATCGAGGCCGAAACGGCTGCCGAGGAGAGGAGCTGACATGCTTCGACCCGCCCGTGCTGCGCGTCGCGGCGTCATCGGTGCCCCGGTCGCTCGCACCGCCGCCGTTGTAGGGACAACGGCCGTGGTCGCCCATGGTGTCGGCCGGCGTCACGACCGCCGCGAGGACCGACGAGACGACCGACGGGACCGCCGCGAGGACAGGCGCGATCGCTTCTGAGCCGGCGAGGAGTCCGCGCGACTCGCGCCGGGCAGCGCATCTGTCCCTAGCCCGTTGACGAACACCGTGACCAGTTCGCGGTCACCGAAGCGCTTGACTGGGAATTCGAACGGACGTCGACGGCGACGAAACGGAGCTCGAGATCGAACTGAAATGGCCGGGCTCCCCTGTCACGGACTTTTCCGGCGAGCCGGGATGTTCTTAGGCGAGCAGGGAGCCGCGTCCTGACGTAACGGGACCCTCCAGCCGGTTGCGGACGAGACCCCTCTCGGCGCTCATTCGCTCGGCATGAAAGGCGGACCGAGGCGGGCATGACGGCCGAACAATCGTTTTGCAGATTTGGCACGAGGATGGAATCGGTGCACCATCCCACCGAGGAGATCGAGGAGGCGATGTTCATCTCGGTCAGTCCCGTGCAGACACACGTGCGAAATGTCGTCCGTAAGCCGTCGGCGCGCCGTCGTCAGCAGGCAGCTCGCGTCGCCCGGCGGCTCCAGTTGATCGCATGACTGCCGGATCGGCGCGTCCGCCCTCTAAGCAGACGCCGTATGCATCTCATGACCGATCGGGAATGATGGCCGTGAACAGAGCACCACGGACGTGTGACCCCAAGCTCTACTTTCCGGCAATAGTCACGCGAGGTAGGGACCGTGACGCTTAACCTGATCCTCATCGGAATTGCGGTCGCACTTGACCCGCTCCCGCTGACCGCGTATCTGGTTCTGCTTCCGTCCAAACGTGGTGTCAGAAAGGGCGCGGCCTTCATCCTCGGCTGGTTGATTTCCTTGGCCATCGTGGTCGCGGTTACCGTACTGGCTACCGGCAACAATCCGCCCAGGCAGAACACGGCGCCCTCCCTGGCGGCGCTCGCGGTTAAGATCGCGATCGGCGTCGGGCTGATCGTCATCGCAATTCGGCAGCGCCGCAAAATGGGTCAGCCGAAAAAGCCGAAAAAGCCGCCCAAGTGGCAGGCAGGCGTCGACAACATGTCTCCCTGGTTCGCGATGGGTCTGGCTCCGTTGCTTCAGCCGTGGGGTTTGATCGCTGCAGGCGTTGCCACCGTGATAGACGCGAAGCTGTCCAGCGCCGCCAGCTATGTGGCGTTGTTTGCCTTCTGCGTCATTGCCACGTCTTCGTACATCACCCTCGAAATCTATGCCGGTTTCCAACCCGAGGCGAGTCAGGCCTTCCTGGCGAGAGTCAGAGCGTGGATCGACGGCCACACTGATCAAGTCATCATCATCGGTTCGCTGCTCCTAGGCTTCTGGCTTGTCGGGAACAGCATCTACCTACTGGTCACCTGACGGATAGGTACGTACAGGCTGTCCGGCGGTCATCCCGTGGTTGGACGACGCGATCTCGGCCGGGAGCGTCTGAGGGGCCCTCTGCGCACTGACTCGTGACGGGTGTTCTTCTGCCGTGCGGTGCATCCCGCGTCGTGCGCAACTTGGCCGTGGACTCAAGGAGTGAGCAGCACGTCGTAGTGCGCCGATCGCTCGTCGAACCGCGCGAGCACAGCCCTCGCTTCTGGCGGCACGTGGGCGACGGAGTAGTCCTCGCCGGTGAACGCCTTCACGTTGTCGACGGAGTCAAACAGCATGATCGTCGAGAACTCCGCCTCGCCATTCTCGAGCGTTCGGCGCAGCAAGTAGGCGCCGTGATAGCCCTCGAGGTTGCGGGCAGCGATTTCCGGCAAGACCTGAGTGCTGACGATCTGCTGGTAGGCATCAGCGTTTCCTGCCGTGGTCCAGCCACGCCAGATACGCGCGATCATGATCATGAGCTCCTAACCCCACAGAGCTGACGCTCCCCGAAACCCGCTTGCTGTTGACCGCAGCACCTGATCAGCGTCGGCACTGCGTGGTGCCCAGCGTCGGCTATGAGCAGCCGGTCAGCAAGGCCCGGGCCGACGCACTCGGCAAAGGTGCCCTCAAGCCTGGTTGTTACACGGCTGATCTTTGGCGGCGCTGGCGAGACTTGCGCGGTGATGAGATTGAGATCCGGCGCGCCCGAGGGTGTTCTGCGAAGGCCCCGCAGTCGGCCCACGGGCAGCCACGAACGGCGGGCCCGAAGGAGCGGCCACCAAAGATCCGTCGACAGGCGCGGTAGTTGCCGGCAGAGTCGCCGCTAAAATTCTCGAGTGCACCTGGACCTGGCGTGCGGATCATTCCGTCCGCGCCACGATCCGCCAAAGCGGAGCTCTACGCGGTCTGCGCGTGCGGCCTGACCGGTCATATGCGTGGAGTCAGCGGCGATCCTCGGGCGGTCGGGATTCCGAAGGCCTAGGGTCGGTGATCGTGGCGCGGTATTTCGACGTGCATCCCCGAGACCCGCAGCCGCGTTTGATGGCCCAGGTCGTCGCCATGCTGAGCGATGACGCGTTGATCGCATATCCCACCGATTCCTGCTACGCGCTTGGGTTCGAGCTGGACAGCCGCACCGGCGCCGACCGGATCCGCCGGATCCGCCACCTCGACGATCGCCACCACTTCACGCTGGTGTGCTCGAACTTCGCGCAACTCGGTGAGTTCGTCCAACTGAGCAACGCCGAGTTCCGCACCATCAAGGCGGCTACCCCGGGGGCATACACGTTCATCGTCGCCGCGACCCGCGAGGTGCCCAAGCGCCTCGCTCATCCACGCAAGCGCACCGTCGGCGTGCGTATCCCCGATCACCCAGTCGTGCGTGCCCTGCTCCGCGAGCTGGGCAAACCGCTGGTGTCGAGCACACTCCTGCTTCCCGGCGAGGACGAGCCGATGAGTGACGGGTGGACCATCAAGGACCGCTTTGACCACGAGATCGACGCCGTCATCGACGCCGGCGACTGCGGCACCGTGCCGACCACGGTCGTCGACCTCACCCAGGGATACCCCGAGGTCGTACGCGTCGGCGCCGGCGATCCTTCCCCGTTCGTGTGACGCGCCGACGACGCGGGCTCAAGGGGGCCGGGGCGCGCGACGTGGGTGGGGTGAAGGAGACTGGCAGTCCACCGATGGAGGAGCGTGATCGCGTATGAGCGATGACAGCACCCGACTCGCCGTCCTGATCGATGCCGATAACACCTCCCCGAAGCTGATCAAGGAGATGTTCGAGGAACTGGCCAGCTACGGGACCATCACCGTTAAGCGCGCCTACGGCGACTGGACGAGCCCGCATCTGAACGGATGGCGTTCCATTCTCCTGGGAAACGCCATCTCTCCGCAGCAACAGTTCGCGTACACCCACGGCAAGAACGCCACCGACTCGGCGCTGATCATCGACGCCATGGACCTGTTGTACTCCGGCAACGTCGAAGGATTCGCCATCGTCTCCAGCGATAGCGACTTCACCCCGCTGGCCACCCGACTGCGCGCGTCGGGAAAGCGGGTGATCGGCGTCGGGCGACGCACCACGCCGAAGGCCTTCGTCGAGGCGTGCGAGAGGTTCGTGCTCCTCGAGGTACTCAGCGGCGACAGCGAGGCACCCGAGCAGCCACCCGAGCAGGCGAAAGACGACCAACCGCGGCCGGTCCAGAGCGTGCTGAGCAAGGCGCTGAACAAGGTCGATACCGACGACGAGGACTGGGCCTCGCTCAGCGCACTGGGAAACCACCTCAATCGCACCGATCCGTCCTTCGACGCACGCAGCTACGGGTTCGGCAAACTCAGTGACCTCGTCAAGGCACAGTCGTTCATCGAGTCGAAAACAGTCACCGCGCCGGGGGGTCGCGAGCAGCTATGGGTGCGGCTGAAGCGGCGTCGACCCGTCGAGGAGGGGTCGACCAGGAAGACCATGGTGAGGAGCGCCAAGAAGGCGGCCAAGACGTCGACCAAGAAGACGGCGCGGCAGGCAGGGCCGAAGAACGCGGCACGTGGCTCGTAGCCCTGAAGCCTCGACCCGTCCGCTCATCAACGCAGCGTCCCTAGGTGGCCTGCCCCGGACAGCGTGCGTTGTCACCGCGCGCGTACCCCGTCGTTCTGTGCGGGGCAGCCTCGTACCCGTCGGGCGAAGATGACGCGATTTGGAACGACGCGGTTCGCGTCAGGAGTCGACCGTCCAGACCTCTCCGTTCAGGGTGACGATGTACGCGGTGCCGTGAATGAACTCCAGCGAGGTCGGTTGGTTGAGGCCGGTCACGACCGGCGTCATTGTGCCGTCTTGGTGGACTGATTCGAGCGCGCCGGTGTTCGGGTCAGCCGGCGAACCTTCTGGATGGCCGGGCGTGAAGTGGCCCTGCGATAGTGCGTACAACGCGTGGCCGCGGTCGAATTCGACGTCGACTCGTAGCGGTGCGCCGGACGCGATCTCAGTAGCAACGGCCGTTCGCGTCGTGAAGGTGACGATCTTGCCGTTCTCGGGCAGGTGCGGGACTGGGCCTGCCTGCGCCAGGTACACGGTGCGACCGTGAAGTGCGAGGCCGGTCGGTACGATGTCCGTAAAGGCGATCACTTCGGTGATGTCACCGTCCAGCGAGACGCGGAGTACGCGATTGTGGTGCCCATCCGTGACGAGGAACCCGCCGTGATAGGGCTGCATCGCGTACTGCACGCCGGTTGGGACGAAGAAGTCCGTAGCCGGTGGATGTGCCAGAGAATATGCGCCGATATCAGCGATCAACGTGACGTGGTTCGGGTCGTCGATCCGATAGATGCCATCGGCACTTGCGCCGCCGACGTCAGGGCTAACGAGAGTGACGAGTGCGTAAGCGGTGTCATGAATGAATGCGACGTCCATCGCACCCCCTAAGGCGCCAACGCGTCTTGGCAGACCGCTTGCGAATGTCGTTTTACGCCCATTTCTCGGATTGACGCGCGCGATCGTCCCGGTTACGGACTCGGGTATGTACAGTGCGCCGTCAGGACCGACCGTGCTGCCAATTGTTCCTTGCAAACCTGACACGAGCAGATGAGCTTGATGCCGATTGCGTTGCCAATCGTCGGTCGTATCGGCACGTGCCCCCGATGGATCGACGAGCATAGTCACCGCGACGGCGACGGCGAATGCTGGAAGCTTCGAGATACGACACATGATGACCCCTCCTCGCCATTACCCGACGCCCCGGGCAACACAGCTAATGGCGGGAATGAACCGGCATATCTCTCGTCACCGGCATGATCCCAGCGTCGACGTGTCTGAAGCGCTCCCGGGCTCATAGCCACAGCAATTTCGTAAGAACCCCCCATGCTTCATCTCGCATCGTGACTAGATGCCGGGGCCCCTCGGCATTCATGACAATACTGTCATCTGATCGTCACGAATCGGCCATGTTGTCGCCGTGGCACCTCGGAGTTCAGAAGCCTCGGCAGGCCGCCAAGGGGTCGCGTCGTGCCTCTCGGGCTCACGCGGCGTGGTCCATGCGTCATCAGAGGGATCATCGGCGGTCAGCGGTGAGCGCACGCGTCCGGGTCATCCACCACGACAAGCACCCGTGCGGTGGACGACTGGATCGGACGGCCGCGAAACCCTTCTCGCCTGCACGTCAGATGCAGAGCTGGGCGTTCGTAGACGACGTGAGGCGGCCGCGGGAGGCCGGTGGACAGGGAGTCATGGGATGACGCGGTACTTGATCTCGTTCGACGATGGCGCGATGACCTTCCCTGAGGAGGACCTCCCCGCCGTGGACGAGGCTGCGCACGCGGTGGTCCGTGCTGCCCAGGAGGCAGGGGTATGGATCTTCGGCGGCGGAGTGGAAAGCCAGAGGGCGAGCATCGTGGCCCCAGACGGAACGGTCGCCGACGGCACGTACCCGGAGACCAAGGCGGTCATCGGCGGGTTCGCGGTGGTCGACGTGTCCTCGCGCTAGAAGGCGCTTGAGTGGGCTGCCAGGTTCGCTGGCGCCTGCCGCTGCCCGCAGGAGGTCAGGGAAATCATGTTCGACCCGCTCGTCTGATCGAAGAAGACCCAGCCCGGTCGGAGCAACGGTTGCCTTGGCGGCTCCCAATGGTGTGGTTGACATTCGAACGGCGCGAATCTTCCATCGTCTGACAGGCTGATATCGCACCGAATCGCGTGGAGCTAACGGCCGGAGCGGCCGACGCTAGGTGGACCGTGATCTGCCGGGATTCGGGCTCATGCGCCGCCGCAGGTATCGACTCTGATCTGTAGTTGCGATATGGTCCGCCTGCTGCTGGTGCCGGGGGGCTCGGCAGCATCGGGGGATGACATGACCGTTCGGTCCAGTCGTGCTGTGCAGCTTGGGGTCGGGCCGACCGTATCCGGGTTGGTGGCGGGCGTACTCCTTCAGGTTCGCTTTGCGGCGGCATTCGCCCATAAACCGGGGCTCCGCGTCATTTGCAGGCCGCGTCGCAGCGCATGACTCTCGCGCAGCGTGTGACGCAGGCGATTGCCGCACACGCCAAGCGAATGCCACAGCCACTGAGTCTCGCCAGTAGCGTCGAATTGGTCGCGCCCGACGACGATGCGATTGGGACGTTGCCGGGAGAACCGGTTTGACAATGGATGACCAGACGAACACAACGACGAGCGGCCAATCCGAGCGACCCATCCCCGAGACATTTCGTCTTGGCTCGCGCTGGCTGTCTCCGACGGCATCGCGGCTGTCCTCGACGTCGACGGTGATCCTTCCTGCTGCCGTTATCGCCACGTCAATCGCATTCGGACTGGTCGCGTCGAAGCCGGCCGGTGGTGTCACTGTCACGACGGTCGATCGCACCGTTAACCAGGCGGTCTCCTACGCGAAGTCGACCGGTGTCAGCGCCGCAGTCGTCGTCCTTGACGACGAGACCGGCAAGCTCTACTCGGCCGGCAACTACACCAGCAATTACGGGTCGGCGTCGGTGATGAAGCTTTTCGTCGCGACCAAGCTGCTGGCGACCGGGCAGATGAGCAACTCGTGGATCGCCGGCAAGGCGTGGTCGATGATCACCCGATCCGACGATGACGCCCTGAACGCATTGCTGCCCTACGTCGGCGGTGTCGGCGTGATCAACTGGGTGAAGAGCTACTACGGGATCTCGTTCCTCGGCACGACGCCGTACAAGGCAGGTTGCTGGGGCAACACCCAGATCACGGCGAAAGGAATCGCATACTTCTACCGCCGGATGAAGCACGACGGGCGCGTGGCCCCCTGGCTGGTGAACGCACTCCATCACTATCAGGGATATGCGGCCGACGGCACCAACCAAACCTTCGGTATCCCGCAGGCGGCCAGCGGCGTCGGCGTCAAGCAGGGCTGGGGACACTGCTCTTCGAATACGAACGGCTCGGTCATCCACTCCACCGGGCTCGTCGGCAGCAACCGGTTCGCGGTGGCCATCCTCACCAACACCAACAACTGGTCGGTGAACGCGCACTCCTACAACGCGACACAAGCCTCCGTAGTCACCAAGATGGCCAAGATCCTCATGCCACACGGCTATGTCGACCTGCCCGAGGCCCACAATCCGTTTGGGCATGTGGATTCGGTGTCGGCGAAGGGTTCGACGGTCACGATTACCGGGTGGGGATTGGATCCGGATATTCGGACCGGTTCGGTGACGGTGCGGGTGAGTGAGGGCTCCTACATCCGCTGGCAGCAGAAGACCTCGATCTACCGCGCGGACGTGAACTCCGCCTACCACACCACCGGCAATCACGGTTATCGGGCGCGGTTCACCGCGCCCAACGGCGCGCACGTCTACTGCGTCCATCTGCTCAACTACGGGATGGGCAACGCCAGCCCGTACTCCTGCTATCGGATCGCGGTCAACGGCAGCCCGGTCGGCAGGCTCAGCTCCGTCTCCGCGCCGACGCCCGGACAGCTCACCGTCTCCGGCTGGGCTTACGACCCCGACGTGGTGCCGAACCCGAGCTACGTGAAGGTCAGCATCGACGCCGGAACCAGCGCCGCGGCCTCCAGCACGCTGCTGGCCAACCAGACCCGACCTAACGGCACCTACAACGTCGCCGGCAACCACGGCTTCGGCGCGGCGATCCCAGCCACGCCCGGCAGCCACCGGGTCTGCGTGTCCGCCCTCAACGCCGGCCCACCCGGACCCGCGCCGGTGTCGCTCGGCTGCGCCAGCATCACCGTGCAGCCAG
>JBKPQY010000214.1:0-12278 GCA_046734315.1 Actinomycetota bacterium
GGTCTTGGCGTCGAGGGCGGCGAGTGGTTCGTCGAGCAGCAGCACGCCCGGGTCGGCAGCGAGCGCCCGGGCCAGCGCGACGCGTTGGGCCTGCCCGCCGGACAGTTGCGGTGGCTTGCGCGTCGCCAGGTCGCTCAGGCCGAGCCGGTTCAGCCAGTCGTCGGCGATCAGGCGGGACTGCCTGCGTCCGGTTCGGCGGCAGCGCGGCGCGAACGCCACGTTGTCGCGTACGGACAGGTGCGGGAAGAGCCGGTAGTTCTGGAACACGAACCCGATCGGGCGCTGCTCGGGCGCGACGAAGTAGGGCGGCTCGGCGCTGTCGAGCACCTGCTCGCCTAGGCACACCCGGCCCTCCGTGAGCGGGGTGAGACCCGCGAGTGCGCGCAGCAGCGTGGTCTTCCCCGAACCGTTCGGCCCGATCACGCCGAGGACCTCACCGGGCTCGACGGTGATGTCGACCTCCAGGCGGAAGCCGCCGCGCTGCACGGCCCCGGCGAGGATCAGCGCGCTGCGCTCGCGGCCCGGTCCGGGGACGGGCCGCAGGCTGGCGGCGATCGGGTCGCTCACAGGCTCGCCGGCCCTCGCAGCCACCGGTCGCGCAGTGCGACCAGCACGACGACCGCTACCAGCAGTAGCACGAGGCCCAGTGCGATCGCCGCTTCCGGGTCGAGCTGGAACGCCTCGTAGATCTTCAACGGCATCGTCTGCGTGGTGCCGGGGAAGTTGCCGGCAAAGGTGATGGTGGCGCCGAACTCGCCCAGTGCCCGGGCCCAGCACAGGATCGCCCCAGCGACGAGGGACGGGCCGACGGCGGGAAGCGTGATCCGCCGGAACACGGTCAGCCGCGATGCACCCAGCGTCACGGCTGCCTCCTCGATGTCGCGGTCGGCCGTGCGCAGCGCGCCTTCGACGGTGACGACGAGGAACGGCATGGCCACGAACGTCTCCGCCACGATGACGCCAGGTGTTGTGAACGGCAGGGTGACGCCGAACCACTCGTCCAGGTAGCGGCCCACGATGCCGTTGCGTCCGAGCGCGAGCAGTAACGCGATACCGCCGACGACCGGCGGCAGCACCAGGGGCAAGGTCACCAGCGCGCGGAGCAGCCCGATGCCGGGAAGTCGCACGCGTGCGAGCACCCAGGCCAGTGGTACCCCGAAGACCAACGCCACCGCGGTGGCTGCGGTCGCGCACTCCAGCGAGAGCTGCAGGGCCGACAGGACGTCGTTTTCCGAAAGCAGCCGGCCCAGGCTGCGCCAGGGCGCGCGGACCAGCAGCGCGACCAGCGGCACCACGAGGAACGCCAACGCGATCAGCGCCGGCGCAGCGATCAGGGCCGGGACACCGCGCCGACCCGGCTCGCGTCCATGACGGCGCGGGCGGCGTTGGCCGACAAGGGTGCGGATCAGGGCTTCTGGAATCCGTCCGCGGAAAGGACCGACTGCCCTGCGGGGGACAGCACCAGGTCCACGAACGCCTGCGCACCGGTGGCATTGGGTGCCTTGGTCAGCGCAGCGATGGGGTATTCGGTCGAGGCGTTGAGGTTGTCAGGGATCACGACCCCCTTGACCTTGCTTCCGGCAGCGCGGACGTCGGTCACGTACACCATCCCGGCATCGACCTCGTTCAGTTCCACCTTGGACAGGGTGGACTTCACGTCCGGCTCCAATGTGACGGGCTTGACCGTGATGTTGGCGTTCTTGAACACCTCGGCGGCGACGCTGCCGCACGGCACCTGTGGCTCGCACAGTGCGACCTTGACACCGCTCTTGGCCAGGTCGCTGACGCTGGCGACGTTGCCGGGGTTGCTCGGGGGGACCGCCACCTCCATGACGTTCTTGACGAACTTCGTCGACGTCGACGCGCCGCCCGCGCCGATGACCTGCTGCAGGTTCTTCGGTGACGCGGAGGCGAACACGTCGGCCGGGGCGCCCTGGTTGATCTGCTCGGCCAGATCGGAACTCGCCCCGAAGCTGAGCTTGACGCTGGTGCCGGGGTGGGCGCTTTCGAACTGCTTGGCCAGCGTGGTGAACGCCTCCTTCAGCGAGGCGGCGGCGAACACCGTGACCGTACCGCTGACCGCCGCCGCCGAACTCGACGAAGTGGCACCGCCCGCCGGGGCGGAGGACGCTGGCGAAGTGGGCGAGTTGTTCTTGCTCGACGAACACCCTGCTGCGACAAAGACGGTTGCTGCAGTCGCTGCGACGAGAGCGATGATGCGACGCTGCATGTTGCCATTCCCCTCGATGATGTGGACTCGATGGACCGGGACGTGAACGGTCCTGCCGCGGTGACGGCGCTAGCCGGCGCGGCTGGATCGGTGTTCGGGGACCTCGACCACCACGTTGGTTGCCTTGACCGAGGCGATGGCGATGACGCCCGGCTCGAGTCCCAGCTCGTCGGCGGCCTCCCGGCTGAGCAGCGACACGATGCGGTGCGGGCCGGCCTGGATCTCGACCTGCGCCATCACCGTGTCCTTCACGACGTTGGTCACCAGCCCGGTGAACCGGTTACGCGCCGAC
Organism: Actinomycetota bacterium; assembly: GCA_046734315.1. Lineage (GTDB taxonomy): Bacteria > Actinomycetota > Actinomycetes > Mycobacteriales > Jatrophihabitantaceae > DASXRA01. The sequence goes on from JBKPQY010000214.1 coordinate 2,523, forward strand.
TCAGCCACCACACTGCGCGGCCGTGGGCGCTCCACGCCGGCTGCGAGCTCCTCGGCGAACCGGGCCAGGTCGGCTCCGGCGATGACCCGTCGCTGGACTTCGTCGGTGCTGGTGGGGACCCGGCCGGCGTCGGCCCACCGGCGAACGGTGTCGTCGCTGACCCCGAGCAGCTCGGCCGCCTCTCGGATTCGGAACGTCGCCATGACCTCGGACCATATCCGCAGCTGCGGAGCGACGCCAGGAGCCAGACAGTAGTCAAGGCATAATCAATCCGCTCGGCCCGAATCTGCGCCTAGCCAACTGGAGGGAATCGTGCGCTTATCGGCTCGCAACCAGCTCACCGGAACCATTTCCGCAATCGGGGTCGGCGCCGTCATGACGGTCGTCAGGGTCGACCTCGACGGCGGCCAGCAGATCACCGCCTCGATCACCAAAGACGCTGCCGAGGACCTCGGACTCGCTGTCGGCGATCGGGTCACCGCCATCGTCAAGTCCACCGAGGTCATGCTCGGCATCGGCTAGCCGCCGCGACGATGACCGGCACCGACCTCGCCGCCACCCGTGCGTTCTTCGGCCCTCGGGCAGCCGCTTGGGACAGCCGCTTTCCCGACGACGGCCCGGCCTACGCCGATGCCGTCTCCGAACTCGCCCCTCCGGCAGGCGGCACAGCCCTGGACGCAGCCTGCGGCACCGGCCGCGCGCTGCCCGCGCTGCGCGACCACGTCGGCGGCACCGGCACCGTCATCGCCGTCGACGTCACCGTCGAGATGCTCGCTGAAGCCGCTCGGCGCGGGCGCGGCGCAGTGGCCGCCCTGCTCCTTGGCGACGTGACCCGCCTGCCACTCGCGACTGCCGTAGTCGACGCGATCTTCGCCGCGGGACTGCTCCCGCATCTGCCCGACCCGGTGGCAGGCCTTGCCGAACTCGCCCGCGTCACCCCGCCCTGGTGCGCGGCTCGCGCTGTTCCACCCCATCGGACGAGCCGACCTGGCCCGCCGCCACGACAACGACCTTCAACCGGACGACATCCGAGCCGAACCCAACATCCGCCCCGCCCTGGCCCGCGCCGGGTGGTTGTGCGAATCCGTCGACGACGGCGCCCGGCGTTACCTCACCCTCGCCGTTCGGCAACGCCAGGAAGATGCCGGTGCAGACTAGAACTGCTGGTACTCCGACTCGGTCATCGCGAAGAAGTCCCGCGTGAACGTGACAGCCGCGCGTACCTCGAAACTCTTGCAAGTGAAAAGCACCAACGCGGCGAATCGTTCGGTGGTCCATACGTAAAGCGATATGCCTGAATCGATCAGTGGGATGAACGCGTCAAAGCCCTCGTTGGTCTGACGCCCGAGCCTTGCAGGTGCGAAGACGGCGGCTCGACCGTAGGTGCGCAATCCAAGCACGTTGGGGAGCTCGTTCAGGAACCGGCGGATGACGTCCTCGTCGACATCGATCGTGTAGTAACCCTCCACCAAAAGCCGCTGCCGTGTGATCGTTGGCGCAAGGTCCCGCATGGGTAAGCCCGCCCAGCCGCGTGACTAGCGGCTGATTCGATCGAGGAACTGGCGGACCGTTGCGAGGTAGGCGTCCTGCTCCTCGGCGAAGGTCATGTGCGCCGAGTTCTCGAACACGACGAGCTCCGCGTCGGGCAGCCGCGCCGCCATGTCCTGTGAGGCGCCGACCGGACACGTGCGCTCGTGCCGACCTGCGAGCACCAGTACCGGATGGGTCACCTCGCCCAGCCGGTCCTCGACGTCGATTCCGCCGTACTGCTGCGCGGCGAAGTGCCTGATGACGTCGGGTGCGTATCGAGCTAGCCCGGTGGTCCGTCGGAGGTAATCGCGCAGCGCGGGACCACGCGGATCCTTGAAGTGAAACGGCATCTGCTCCTCGAGCAATGCGCCCGCGTCCTCCTCGGTCCGGACGCTTCGCTCCCGCGCCCATGACGCGGTGACTTGCTCGCGCAGCTCGACCGGCTCGAACACCGCCAGCTGCCGGTCGACCTCGTCGAGCCAACGGGCGTGCGCCACGCCGGCCGATACGATCGTGCCGCGTGGCTCGCCCGGGTGATCCACTGCGTGCTGCAAGACGATGAAGGCTCCGTAGGAGTGGCCTAGCGTGGCATATCCGGTGCCCCGGCCGAGTTCGGCCGCCAAGGCACTCACGTCGTCGGCCATCTGCTTAAGCGTCCAGGTGTCGGGCGGGGCGCTCCGGTCGGAGCGACCGCACGCCCGCTCGTCGACCAGGACCAGCCGGTAGCGACCCGAATCGGTCAGCGGATCGAGGTAGTCGGCGAACATCGTGTGGTCGAGGCCCGGCCCGCCGTGGAACACGAGCAACGGCAACGCCGAAGGCGCACCGCGCTCGTCGACGTAGAGCTTCGTGCCCGCGACCTCGACGAGTCGGCCCATCGCCGCACCTCCGATGCTTCACAACCCCGCGGGCCAGTGTGCACCAGGGCTGCCGTCTAGGGTCGACCGCGGGCCTGTGGCGCTCCAATCGCGAGGACGGTCATGAACGACGAAGCTCCAAGCTTCTCCCTCGAGGGCAACTGTGCTCTGGTCACTGCGAGCGGCCGCGGACTCGGCCGGGCGATCGCCGTCGCGTTGGCCCAGGCGGGTGCGGACGTGGCACTGGGCCTGCGCGTCAGCGATTCGGCTACGGCCACCGTCGCGGCGATCGAGGCGCTGGGGCGTCGAGCCGTCCCGCTGCAGATGGACATGGCCAGCCTCTCCGAGATCGGCGATGCCGTGGCCCATGCCACGCGGACGTTCGGGGGACTCGACATCCTCGTGAACAACGCGGGAATCGCCCGCGTGTGCAACGCGGAGTCGGTGTCAGTCGAGGACTTCGACGCCACGCTCGAGATCAATCTCAAGGGCACGTTCTTCGCCAGCCAGGCGGCCATGACGACGATGCGCGCGCAGGGCTTCGGCCGAATCATCAACATCGGTTCGCAGGCGGGGCTGGTCGCCCTGCCGGGCGAGTCGGTCTACTGCATGACCAAGGCGGCGATCGCGCACCTGACCAAATGCCTCGCCGTCGAATGGGGCCGGTACGGGATCACCGTGAACTGCGTGGCTCCTACGTTCATCGAGACGCCCGGCACGCAGGCGGCACTCGGCGATCCGGCATTCCGTGCTGATGTCATCGAGCGGATCGCGGCTCTGCACCGCATCGGCCGGCCGAGCGACGTCACCGGTGCCGTCGTCTTCCTCGCCTCGCCGGCTGCCTCGCTCATCACCGGCTCGACGATCACCGTCGACGGCGGCTGGACCGCGCGCTGAGTCCGAAAGACGGCTGCGTTCAGGTAAGAGTCGATGTCTCCGGCACGGAGTGAAGCTTGTAGGCAAAGCGGTGGCGAGCGTGGTGGTATCGCCGATCGGGTCCGAAGAAGCAGCGGTGGGAGCGGGCCAACTCCTCGCGGCGGTAGGCCTCCAACGGTTTGACGCGTTCGTCGTGTGCACGCTGCCGGCGCTTGACCTCGAGGCGAGCGGCGAGGTCGTTGCGCTTCGCGAGCTGCTCCGCCTGGTTGCGTACGCGCGTCACGAAGCCTTCTACGGTTGCACCGAAGGCGGTGTCGAGCAGTCCGATCTGCACCGCTCGGTTGGTGCTGATCGGGGTGAACGGTGCACCGGTGAGCTGGGCTGCCATCCGCTCGCCGATTCGTCGCGGTAGCAGATAGGTCCAGTATTCCGATCCGTAGAGGCCCCCCATGTGCCCGTAGTACGGGTTGAGCACGATGCCCTCGCGGGCGACGATGCGGTCGGCTGCGAGTGCGAGTGGGACTCCGCCGGCGGCGGCGTCGCCGGACAGCGCCGCTATGACGTAGTGCGAGTCGGTGGTGACGATGTCGTGCACCACGTCGTTGATCGCGTTCAGGTTGCGCCATGATTCGCGAGCGGGGTCCTTGGCGGCCTCGATGACGTTGAGGTGGATGCCCGTGCTGAAGAAATCGCGTCCGCCCATCAGGGCGATGACACTGGTTTCGCGGCGGGAGCGGGCATAGCGGTAGGCATCCCGCAGGCGCTGGCACTGTTCGGTGCTCATAGCCCCGTTGTAGAAGTCGAAATGCAGGTATCCGACGTCGGACGCCTCGTGGTAGACGATGTCGCGGAAGGTGTCCTCCGTTCCGGCCCCGTGCGACACGTGCAGGGGTACCGGGACTTCCGGGACGTCGATCCGGGCTCCGGACTGCGCCAGGGCGGTGGCCGCAGGCAGTTTGAGGAACGTCCGCGCCGGCGTCCGGCGCTGTTTGAGGTGGCTGATCCAGATGGCGCCGTCGATCGTGGCGCGGCAGATTGCGCCGTTGCGCTGCGCGATGATCTGGCCCGGTCTGCCGCGGAGAACTCCCTCGCTATGGGCGCCGAACAGGTGGAACTGGCTACTGCCGATCCGATCCAGCACGCCGGGTTGGCCCTCCGCCGCGCGGATCTTGCGCAGCACGACATCGGTCGGGTCGGTCGACCAGTCGATCAGGCGGGTCTCCTGGCGCATAAGGGGACGTGCCTGCCCGGCAACGGCAATCCCGCGCTGCTCGACAGCATCGGGGGCTTTGTGCCCGCGAGCGACCATGGTCACGGCCTCGACAAGTGCGTCAATCGCCGCGCGGCGGACCTCGTGCCGGTACACACCGCTCTTGGTCGTTGATCGCAGCTCGAAGGTCCTGGTTGCCCAAACCGGCCCGGCATCGAACTCGCCGTTCGCTTCGAGAACGGTCACGCCCCACGTGGACCGATCGAGTTGGATGGCCCAGTCGATCGAGGACGGACCGCGGTCACCGATCGGGCCCGGGTGCACTATCAGGCAGCGGTAGCGGGACCACACCGCCTCCGGGATCATCTTCTTCAACATCGGGCACACGATCAGATCCGGACCGCAGGCGCGCACCGCGTCCTGCATCGACTCGGGCGAGTCGACCACGCACACCTCGACCTCGTGGCCGAGATCGGTCAGTACGACCTGAGCAGCTTGGCTCAAGCTGCCGTGCGCGGAGACCAGAAACAAGACCCGTAACATCCGGGTCGTCGACGACACGCAGACCATCGCCCCTCCCTTCGCTAGAACGAGGAGCGCCGAAGGGCCGCGCCAGATACGAGGCCGAGCCTCAGCCCGTGTCCGGCCCGCTCTCGCGGTGTGGCGCCGTACCGTTGCCTGCGCTCGCTGGTTGACTGCGATCGTGAGCACTCCGCCGCCGATCGCCTCGCTGCCGGTCGATCATGCGGCCAGGGAACGGCGTGTGCTTATGTCGATGCTGGCGATCGGCATACTCGCCACAGTTGTGACCGGCCTTCTCGGTGAATGGGACTACGCGCCGGTGGTGGGTTGGAGCGCAGCGGCGTTGACGTTCTGCGTCATTACAGCGGCGAAAATCAGGAATCGGGACGCAGATCAGACGGCAGCCATGGCAACGCGCGATGACCCATCGCCGACCACGACAGACCTACTCATTCTGCTGGCAAATGTCGCGAGCCTGGTGGCCGTGGCCTACCTGCTCGTGCAGGCCAACTCAACGCACGGGCCGAGGCAGGCATTGCTGGCCGCGTTGGCAGTTGCCAGTGTGGCGATCTCATGGGCATTGATCCATACCCTGTACATGCTGCGATACGCGGTGCTGTACTACTCGGGCTCTGTCGGGGGCATCGACTTCAACCAGGAGGACTTGCCGAGGTTCACCGACTTCGCCTACTTGGCGTTCACCATCGGCATGACTTATCAGGTCTCGGACACCAACCTGCAGAGCACCCGGATCCGGGCGGCCGCATTCAGGCACGGTCTACTGTCGTTCGTCTTCGGCTCGATGATCCTCGCGACGACGGTCAATCTCGTTGCCGGCCTGTCTCACTAGATGAGTCCCTCGCGAACCACGTCCGCCTCGGCGTGCGAGCGGTTGCGCAACTGCAGGCGCGTGGTGACACCGTGCGCGATGTTCTTCACGGTGCGCTCGCTGTATGACAGCGCATGGGCGATCTCGCCGGTATCCATTCCCTCGGCCACCATGCGGAACACCTCGGTCTCGCGTTCGGTCAACCCCGAGAACGTGAAGCCACGCGGGATCAGCACGTGGCGTTGGAGGCGCCCCAGTTGAGTGAGCAAGCGGGCTACGAGGTCGGCCGGCACTTCGCCGGCGCCGGAAGCAACGGAGACGATCGCCTTGACGATCGCGTCCGGGGTGGCGTCCCGACGGCGTAGCAAACCGCACACGCCCGCCTCTGCGGCCCGCGCCAGTGCCGCGTCGTCGATGGTGTCGACAATGAGCACCGATCGTGGTGACGTCCCACGTTGCAGGCCACGCAATACCCGCAGTGTTTCCTCGTCAACCACAGCGGTCACGATCACCGCGACCTCTGCCGAATCGACGTCCGCCCCTTCGACAATTCGAATCTCTGGCCGCATCCGCAGCTGTGCCGTCACTCCGGCGTGCGAGATCGGATCGTTGGCATAGATGTACGTCGGTACCCGGTCGCCCGCTCTCATCCCGTCCGCTTCAGCTTGCAGCCCTCGGTGCCTGCCGGACGCTCGGGGAGGTATACACCGAGGCCTCGTCGTAAGAGGCCGGCAGGGGCGTGTGAACGGGGCAGCCACGCCGGACTAGCGTCGGCGTTCGACTTCTGATGAAAGGGAAGCAACCATGCCCACCCGCACCGCACGCACAGCTTGGACAGGCACGCTGCAGACCGGGTCCGGACGAGTCGAGCTGGCCAGCTCCGGGGTCGGCACCTACGACGTGTCCTTCCCCAAGCGGGCTGCCGAGAATGCCGACGGCACCACCAGTCCCGAGGAGTTGATCGCCGCCGCGCACTCGGCGTGTTATGCGATGCAGCTCTCTGCGCTGGTCGCGCAGGCCGGCGGAACTCCGCGGTCTCTGGACGTCCGGGCAGACGTGTCGCTGGGTCCGGACCCGGCGGGTGGCTTTCGGCTGACCGGCATCACGCTCACGGTCCGCGGCAAGGCTGACGGGCTCGACGCGGACGCTTTCGTGCAAGCTGCCCATCAGGCTAAGGCATCATGCCCGGTCAGCAAGGCGCTCGCCGGGGTGGACATCGGCCTTGACGCGGCGCTGGACGGCTGACCGGTCCGCGATCGACCGCGAGGCGCGAGCGGCCGACCCCGGTGCTGTGCCGGCCTGGGCGGGTGACGCCGAGGATCCGCTACTGTGCCACACCCGCGGCCCGGGTCGCCTACTCGACGGCAGGCGCTGGCCCGGCGTTGCTGTGCGACTCGGGCTGGATCACCGACCTGCGCGGGCAGCTGGAGCTGTTCTCCTTCCGCGGTTTCGTGGAGCGGCTGGCCTGGCGTGCGCACTGGCGGTGGCCGATGCGGTGGGCGCCAGCCGTTTCCGTGTGTTCGGGGCCTCCTCGCAGGGCGGTCAGCTGGCCGCCGCGATCGCGGCGAGGTACCCGGATCGCGTCGAGGCGCTCGTGCTGTGTACGGGATGTGCGCCTGCGGCAGGGATCTGGCGCTGGTCGAGGTCAGGAGGTCGCTCATTCGAGTTGGGGCGTGAGGTCGCGTCGCTGATCCCGGACGCGACGCTGGTGCCGGACGCGACGCTGGTCCCGTGAGCTCATGGTGGCTGAGCTGATCGCCGATGGGCTCACCAATCAGTCCATCGCCACCCGACTGGCTGTCGCGCCGCGGACTGCCGAGGCGCATGTGGAAAACATCCGGCGCAAACTGGGGGTGCGCTCGCGTGCCCAGATCGCGGCGTGGGTGACCGAGCACCGGATCGGCGTGGAGCGCCTCGGTGGTTCTCCCGACGTAGGCCCTTGAGACGAGCGCGCGTCGCTGGGGGACAGCGGAATCGCCGGTCGTTACCCGATGGCCGCCCGACGCCGGCCGCGGTTAGCGTCGAGGCATGTCACACGCCGGCAGCGGCATGACCGATTCTGTGGTCATCCCGTCTCGCTTCTGCGGCCCCCCGGGCAGCGGCAACGGCGGCTACGTCTGCGGAAGAATCGCCGCGTTGGTCGACGGCCCGGTGACCGTCACGCTGCGCCGGCCGCCTCCGCTGGCGATTCCCTTGACCGTCGAACGGGGCGGCGAGACCGCACTGCGCATCCACGACGGCCGCACGCTGATAGCCGAGGCGACCTCCGTGTCGCACAACCCCGCACTAGCGACACCGGGCCCGGTCTCAGTGGCGGAAGCGCACGCGGTGGCCGGCAGCGCGCGCTACTACGCCGAGCCGATGTTCCCTGGCTGCTTTGTGTGCGGGATGAGCCGCGCGCCTGGCGACGGGCTGCGGATCTTCCCCGGGCCGTTGGCCGGGAGGCAGGTGTGGGCGGCGCCGTGGACACCCGACCCGTCGGTCGCGGACGCCGGCGGGAGGGTGTTGAGCGAAGTGGTCTGGGCTGCGCTCGATTGTCCCAGCGGGATCGCCGCCGCCGACTTTGCCGGCCTGGCCCGGGACACCGCCATCCTGCTCGGCAGGATGACGGCAAGCCTGGCGGTACTTCCCCCGGTCGGCGACCAGTGCGTGGTGATCGCCTGGCCCGTTGGGCGTAACGGCCGCAAGCTGCAGGCCGGGTCGGCGCTGCTCGGGCCGGCCGGCGAGGTGCTCGCCGCAGCCACGACCGTCTGGCTGACCGTGCCGCGCAGTTCCGGCGCCAAGCGCTAGCCGGCAGCCGTGACCTCCGGCCGCCGTGGCGTCGGGCTCACGCCGATGGAGACACGGCGGGACATTATCGTCCGCGCCGCCCGCTCGCCGACGAGCTTGGGGTACGAGATTTTCGCGCTGCCCGAAGGTTGGGGATAGGTAGGCGGGCTGGTCGAAGCCGTCGCAGTCGACCAACTCGTGCGTGGTCAGGATGGCCGGTGTCCAACAGGTAACGCAGTGACGCATCGACGGGCTCGGGCTGGATGGACGCGCCGTCGAACATGTACTGCGTGTCGGGCATGACGGCCAGCGTGAAGCGCGGGCTGTCCGGGTCTGGGCGCCAGGCGCCCGGGGTGACGGTCGCGGTCGGCTGCTCAACCGCGCGTGCCGTCCTCAGGCCGATGGCGGCGGCCGCCGCCGCCGTGGCACCGACCAGGCCGGTCGTCCGCAGGAAGCCGCGACGCGAGGGGTGTCCGCACATGGGGCGGACGGTAGGCAACCACGCGAACGATCCGGTATCGATTTGCGCAACAGCGTACGAACAGGAGGCGTCATACCTGGACGGTCCGCGAGCCGTGGAACGTGCGTCCGCGGGCGATCTCACCTATTCGCGCGACGACCAGTTCGATGTCGGAGCGAGTCGTGCGGAAGTTGCTGACGCAGGCGCGCAAGCCATGTCGTCCGTCGAGGCGGATCGGATTGAGGAACGCGGTGCCCTCGTCGTTGAGCTGGGCAAGTACGGCAGCGTGGTCGGCAACGGATTCGTCCTTGATCTGGAAGCAGACCGCCGTGAGCGGTACCGGGGCGATGAGCTCCAGGTCCGGCTGCGCCTCGACGAGTTCGGCCATGTATCCGGCGAGGTCGAGGGTGTGATCGATCGCGGATTTGAAGGCATCGACGCCGAACGTCTGCAGCGCGCCCCAAATCTTGAGCGCCTTGAAGCCGCGGGACAGCTGCGACCCGTAGTCCATGTAGTTCACGATCAGGGGGTCGTCCTCGACGGGCAGCATCGAGGGAGAGAACGCAAAGGCCCTGTTCTGGTTGGTCCGATCGCGCACCAGCAGACAGCCCGCCTCGTAGGAGGCGAACAACAATTTGTGCGGGTCGACGGTGATCGAGTCCGCTCGGGCGCACGCCTCGAACACGTCGTGCAAGCGTTCTGA
>JBKPQY010000215.1:0-4537 GCA_046734315.1 Actinomycetota bacterium
GCACCGTCTTCCGGCACTTCCCGACGAAGCAGGAGCTGATCGAGGCGACGGTGGTGCGCCATTTCGAGCAACTCACCGCACGTGCCCACGACCTGGCTGCGCGGGACGACGCCGAGGCGGCTCTGCCCGAGCTGATCGAGACGATGGTGGGCGGCGCGGCCACGAAGATCCTGCTGATCGGCCTGCTGGGCGACCCCACGACGGACGCGGTCGTCCGGGCATCGCGTGAGCTTCGCTCGGTTGTGCGCGCCCTGCTGCGACGGGCACAAGAGGCCGGCGCGGTGCGCGGCGATGTGTCCGTGGACGACCTGTACCTGCTGGTGCGCGGCCTGGCGCTGGCCGGCGCGCAAGGTCCCACCAAGGCGAGCACCCGGCGCAAGGCGCTCGACGTCGTGCTGGCCGGGCTCGCGCCGCGCTAGCGGCCTCACCGAGGATTGGGTACATGGAGATGACCGGGTGGCTGTCAGGACAGGTGTTCTTGCAGACTGTGGACGAAAAGGAGGTTCAGCGGGTAAGCGGCTTCCTGAACGCGCGCGGTCTGGCGTTCCAGGTGCTGACGCTCAGCGAGCGGATGGTGCTCGACCCGCACAATCCGGAGGCCGGCGTGACCACCGATCGTTTCAGCGTCGCGGTGCAGCTCGCGGGGTTCCCGCAGGTGATCGCCCCCGTGCTCAACGATCTGGTGCAGCGCGCGCACGGCGCAGGTTGGGATGCCGAGCCCCGGTCGTAGGTCGCACATAGCGGGGGCTGAGCCTGGGCACAGGCAGCACGCGAAAGGTGAAGGTCATGACGGAGAGCTATCCCGGCAGTGAGTACCACGGTGGCGGCGCCACGTGGACGTACTCGCCTCCACCGGTGTATCCAGGCCCGCCGAGCCCAGAGCGACCGCCTCGACCGGGACGCTCGCGCACCATCGTCATCGCGGCCGTCACCGCAGCCGTCGTGGGCGGCGCAATCGGGGCCGGCACCGTCGCGGCGTTCGACGACAACGGCAAGACGACCGTCGTGAACGCCCTGCCGCAGACGACGCAGACCGCGCCCGCCACGGCCAAGATCGACGGGTCGATCACCGCGGCCGCGGCCAAGATCGATCCCAGCGTCGTCACCATCGACGTGTCCGGGCAGAACGAACAGGGCAACGGCTCGGGCGTGATCCTTCGCTCGGACGGCTACATCGTCACCAACGACCACGTCGTCTCGGTGGCGGCAAACGGCGGCACACTCACCGTGGTCACCAGCGACGGCCAGCAGGCCAACGCGTCCATCGTCGGGCGCGATCCTTCCGACGACCTGGCCGTGATCAAGGTCAACGGGCTCAAGAACCTGCGACCGGCGAATTTCGCCAAGTCGAGCAACGTGGTCGTGGGGCAAACGGTTATCGCAGTCGGCGCACCGCTCGGCCTCTCCGACACGGTCACCTCCGGGATCGTGAGCAACACCGCCCGGCCGGTGCGTTCCGGCGACAACGATCAGGCGGTGTTCGACGCGATCCAGACCGACGCCGCGATCAACCCGGGGAACTCGGGAGGCGCGCTCGCCGACCTGAACGGCAACGTGATCGGCATCAACGCCGCGATCGCCACTCCTAATACAGGAGGGCTGCAGATCCCGGGGCAGACGCAGCAGTCGGGCAGCATCGGGATCGGCTTCGCCATCCCGTCCGACGAGGTCAGCCGCATCGCCGCCGAGTTGATCAGTTCGGGTAAGGCGACGCACGCCTTCCTCGGGGTGGGCCCGACCAGGCAGCAGGCGAGCAACGTAACCGGTGCGCAGATCGGTTCGGTCGAGCCGAACAGCGCCGCTGCGAAGGCCGGGCTCAAGTCCGGTGACGTCGTGACCAAGGTAGACAACCAGCGCGTCGACGACTTCGACGGACTCGCTGCTGCGATCCGTTCGCACGTCCCCAACCAGGCCGTGACGTTGACGATCATCCGCGACGGCAAGACCTCGACGCTGCGAGTTACGCTCGGCAGCCAGACGGGTTGACTTGCCGATAGGCCGGGCCGCGCCCCGCTGGACGGGGCGCCGCCCGGCCGGCCGATTAGCTCTTGCGCAGCTCGACGCAGCACGCTCCGGCACTCGGCTCGAGCCGCGCGTGCACGCCGCGCGCGTCCAGGCCGGTCAGCAAGCCCGACAGGAAGTCACGGTTGATCGCGCACACCAGTTCGGGAGCGCGAGCGGCCAGCGGATGGAACGGGCAATTGCGTAGTCGCACCGAGTCCGGCTGGGCGTGCCCCGGTTCGTACCCGTATCGCTCGCACACCGCGCTCGCCAGCGCAAGCCCACGCTCAGCACCGAGGCGTCCGGGCCGTACCCGGTCGCGTTCCGCCGCCCCGAGACGCTCGCCATAACCGCGGGCCACGCGGCGCGCAGCCAGGTCGAGCCGGTCGGACGTACAGGCCGCCAGCACCGTCTCCAGAAGGACTTCAGCCAGCAGGTCCGGACGGCGGGCCGGCACCGCGACCGCGACGTCGTGCCCGGACGGCTCGTAGACCTTGGGGGCACGGCCCACGCGCCGGGCGCCCCCGGACGCGTATCCGGCACGCAGCAGGCCGACAGCGACGAGCTTGTCGAGATGGAACGCCGCGAGCTTGCGGGAGATCCCGACGGCCGCTGCGGCGTCCTCTCGCGTGACGGGCGCGGGCGCGTCGCGTACGCACTGGTACAGCGCGCGCCGCACGTCATCGTCGAGCGCTGCTACAGCGGCGATGTCCGGATGTTCCCCGTCCACGTAGGCCACTATAACGGCAACCGTACGAGCTGATACCGAGAATCTATCGCCATTGACAGGGCCACCATAAAAACACCAAACTTGGTTGGTGATATTCGACGGACCTTGGAGTTGACGTACGATGCCGGTCCAGCTCGTCCACCCAGATGTCGGCACACCGATACCCGGGCTGCGCGTGGTCCACCCTCAACCGGACGTCGACCTGGCCACCGCCACACGCGCCGCCGCGGACTTCTTGACGGCCCTGAACGTGTCCGTCGACACCGACAGCATGCGCGACACGCCTGCCCGGATGGCACGCGCCTACGCCGAGTTCTTCGCGCCGCGGCCGTTCGAGCCCACGACGTTCCCGAACGACGAGGGCTACGACGAGTTGGTGCTCGCTCGGCGCATCCCGTTCCGCTCGATCTGCGAGCACCACCTACTGCCGTTCGTCGGCGTCGCGGATGTCGGCTACCTGCCAGGTGCCCGCATCATCGGGCTGTCCAAGCTCGCCCGCGTCGTCGAGCACTTCGCCTGCCGCCCGCAGGTTCAGGAACGGCTCACTAAGCAGGTCGCGGACTGGCTGCAGACCAGCCTTGCCCCGGTGGGCGTCGGCGTCGTGCTCGAGGCCGAGCACACCTGCATGACGCTGCGGGGCGCCACCGCGAGCGGCTCGCGGACCACGACGTCGACCCTGCTGGGCACATTGCGCGCCGACGCCCGGGCGCGAGCAGAATTCTTCACACTGGCCCGATCGTCCGACGCCGGAGGACACAGATGACGACGTTCGTGATCGTGGGTGCCGGGCTTGCCGGCGCCAAGACCGCCGAGGCGCTGCGCGAGCAGGGATATGACGGCGAGTTGATCCTGTTCGGGGACGAGCAACTGCCGCCGTACGAGCGGCCGCCCCTGTCCAAGAGCTACCTGATGGGGGCCACGCCGTGGGACGCGGCCGTTGTTCACCCCGAGTCGTGGTACGCCGACAACCAGATTGAGCTGCGCCTGGGCACGCGCGTCAGCGCCGTGCATCCGGGTGACCACGTGATCGAGGCAGGTGAACGCGTCAGCTACGACAAGCTGATGCTGGCCACCGGCTCGACGCCGCGGCACCTGCCGGGCGACGACGAGCTGCTGCACCTGCGGCAGCGCGGCGACTCGGACGCGATCAGGGCGACGTTCGGGAACGGCCGGCTCGTGATCGTCGGCGGCGGCTGGATCGGGCTCGAGGTCGCCGCCGCAGCCCGCCAGGCCGGCACCGATGTCACGATCCTGGAGGCCCTGGACGAGCCCCTGAAGACCGCGATCGGCCCGGAGCTCGGGCAGGTGTTCGCCGACCTGCACATCGAGCACGGCGTCGACCTGCGCACGCGGGTGAATGTGGCCGAGGTCCACTCTGACGGGGTGCGCCTGAGCGACGGCACCCGCATCGACGCGAATGCGGTGCTGGTCGCCATCGGCGCACGTCCCGACACCGACCTCGCCGAGGCGGCGGGCCTCGCCGTGGACAACGGCGTGCTGGTCGACGCGGCGCTTCGCACCAGCGATCCGGACATCTACGCCGTGGGCGACATCGCCAACGCCGAACATCCGCTCCTGGGGCGGCGGGTGCGCGTCGAGCACTGGGCCAACGCCCTCAATCAGCCAGCCACTGCGGCCACCGCCATGCTCGGCATGCCGGCGAGTTACGACGAGCTGCCGTACTTCTACACGGACCAGTACGACCTCGGCATGGAGTACGTCGGCCTCGCCCAGGACTACGCGGAGGTCGTGTTCCGCGCAGACCCGGCAACGCGCGAGTTCATCGCATTCTGGCTCGACCGCGAC
>JBKPQY010000216.1:0-15067 GCA_046734315.1 Actinomycetota bacterium
GTTCTGGACCAGGTGCGCTGCGAGCCGTTCCCGAAGCAGCGCGCGGGCACGCGTCAGGATCGCGCGCTGCTGTCGCGGCGTCAGGCCGAGCCGCGCGCTGACGTCGGCAGCGTCGTGACCGAGCCCGTCGCGGGCGATGACCACCTCCCGCCAGGTGGCAGGCAGCTCGTCGATCGCGCCGGCGAGCGCGGCCTGAAGCGTCGGGTCGGCGGCATCGGCAGTCGGCCAGGGTACGGGAAACCTGCGCCAGTGCCGCGGAAACGGCTCGCCGGCGTCCTGAAAGCGCGTCTCCGCGACGGTCGGCGTCGGCGGAAACCACCGGGCCGTCCAGCGCGCGAACCGATTGCGTGGTTCCTGTCCGCGCAGCGCGCCGTCTGCCGCCGCACGGGTCAGCCATGTCATCGGCCCACCAGCCTGGCAAGGTTGTCGAACGACTCCTCCCAGCCCTCGTGATGCGACTCACGGGATCGGTCGTCGGCCAGTCCCCGGTTGGTCATCACGACGGTGGTCGTCCTGTCGGCGTGCTCGGTGAAGTCGACCTCGATCAGCTGGACGCCGGCGGCGACGTCAGCTCGATCCCAGGTCCAGGTGAACACGAGCCGCGTCGGCGGCGTGATCTCGCGGTATTCGCCGCCGCCGCCGAACTCCTCGCCGTCCGGGCTGCGCATCACGATTCGCAATCGGCCGCCCACACGAAGATCGACCTCGGCGACCGGGGTGGACCAGTCCCGACCCGGCGGGTACCAGCGACGAAGCGCCTCAGCGCTGGTCCACGCAGCGAACACCTCCGCGGCCGGTGCGGCGAAAGTGCGCTCGATACGGATCGAATCCGGGCGGTCCGCTCCAGTCACGGTTTCTCTCTCCGGGCTGCGAGCAGGTCGTCGACCGCATCGAACATCCGGGTCCAGACGACGCGTTGCTCGTCGAACCAGTCGGCCGCCTCGGCCAGCGGCACGGGGTTCAGGTCGAGCAGGTGGGTGCGTCCGCTCACGGTCCGCAGAACGACGCCCTCCCGCTCGAGCACCTTGAGATGCTTGGAGATCGTCGGCTTCGAGACCCCGAAGCCGCGTGTTACGACGCCGACGGTCGCTGGACCGCGAGCGAGGCGTTCGACGATCCCGCGCCGGATCGGATGGGCGACCGCCTTGAACGGATCGTTAGCCATGTGGCTAACTATATCCCCGACCCACTCATCGGTGCCGCCTCCCGACGAAGCAGTCCGCCGAGCGGGTAAGAATGAGGGGGCCGGCATCCCGCCGCGGGCGGAAGGAGACATGACGAATGAGCGCGTTCGACCAGATCAGGAGCAGGGCCGAGGAGTTCGTCAAGGCTGCGAAACCGAAGGCGGAAGAACTGCGCGACAAGGCGAAGCCGAAGGTCGAGGAACTGCGCGAGAAGGCCACGCCGCTGGCCCAAACGCTGAAAGTGAAGGCCGAGCGGGTCGCCGAGACTCTCAAGGAAAAGGCCGAGGACGTCGCCGAGGGCCTGCGGCAGGGGACGTCCGGGCCGCCACCTGCACACAGCGGGTCGAAGGCTGCCGAGACCGAGGCGCCACCTACGACGACTGCAACGCAGCCGGCGAGCGGCTCAACGCCGGAGGCTCAGGCGAGCGAGCCGGCGAGTTCTGCCGCGGACGAGGCGGAGGGCAAGCCTTCGGCGTGAGGCACGGTCTCACGAACCGTGCTCGCGGACGGCATCGCGGATCTGGTTCATGTTGTCGCGCAGCACGTCGGAGACAAGCTCGTCGGTGCGCGGGTCAGCGAGCACCTCGAGTATGACGCGCAGCGTTGTTTCAGCTGCTTCGTGGAGCAGCCGGTCATGGAACGGCACCAGCGCGATATAGCGCGTGGTTCGGTCCTGCTTTATCTTCTCCGCGATCATCGCATTGATCTGCTCGCGGTTCTCCCGAAGGGCGGATGCGATGTTGCGCGTGTACTGGCCGGTGCGCAGCACGTCGGCGACCTCGTCCAGGACGGCGACCGTTATCGGCTGCTTGATCAGGTCGATCACCTGTCCGGACGCGTGGTTGATCAGCCGCACAACCAGCGGTACCCGCTTGCCGCGCCGCCAGAACCAGCGTCCGACCAAGCCGGCAATGATGGCCAGGACGATCAGGCCACCGACGATGATCAACACGAGCTGAGTCGTCGACATGCCAGGATCCTGGCCGTCCGCAGGCGTATCGACACGTAGGCACGGCCGTGCGATACCGACGCGGCACGTCCCCGACGCGGGTTTCTGCGTACGTCGCGGACGACGCCACGTGTCGGTATCAGGTACTTAGGTACTACCCAGCGGGTGCTGGGCGCCTTGCGGAACCGCTAGCCGGACTGCGGCGCGATCGCGAACTGGATCTGGCCGCTGTTGTCGGAGGTCACATCCAGCGTTTTGTCGTCGAGGATTGCAGCTGCCTCTGGGTCCAGGAACACCCGCGCTCCGGAGTCGTCGAGCACCCGGTCGTCCTCCGCCGGAACGGAAGCCAGGCTGAGCGTCAGCGATCCTGCCGCCGAATCGTGGGCGATGCGGAGGCCACCACCGTCGGGCACTTCAGGTTGATCGACGATATTGCGGATCTCGGCCGCGGCCACTGGAGTCAGCGTGAGCATGGTGACGTCCTTCCAATCTTCTTGTCGACATGGGCGGCATGCCGCACCGCCCTCTTTCCAACGTTCACGTCTTGAGCGGATACGTCAAGTCGACGGGGCATTCAGGACCAGTCAACAGCCTAGCTGTACATCTTTTGTCAAGGCGGGCACGCGACGTATCGGGCATTGACGCACCGACCGACAAAGGGGCAGGAAAGAAACAAAACATCCGAGCTCTGCCGCCGGCGACCCGTCGACGGCACGGTGGAGGCGACGGGGCCCTTCATTACAGCCAGCCAGGCTGTACATCTCAGCGCGGGCATACCGGCCTATCAGGCGACCGACGCATCGCTGTCACAACATCAGTCACCGGACTGGTTCGACAACGGCAAGTTCGGGATCTTCATTCACTGGGGCATCTACTCGGTGCCTGCGTGGCCCCTGTCGGGCAGGAGTATGCCGAGTGGTACTGGCAGCACATGAACAACCCGAACGACCGCAGCTGTTCAATCAGGAGCTCGCGACCGGCCGACCGTCCACTGTGGACAATCGCTGCTGCGGCCTGCCCGACTACGACTTCACGACACCGGAGTACGCCTCGTCGTTCGCCCCTCAGACCACCAAGTTCGAAGCGAGCCGCGGCATCGACCCGTTCTCCCACGGCTATAACTCGGCGGACACCCGACGACCAGTACGCGACCGCCGACGAGCTCATCGACCAGCTCGTCGACATCGTGAGCAAGCACGGCAACTTCCTTCTCGACCCCACCCGGCCCGACTGTGACGGTGCGCGCGCCCGTGCCTATCCACAACGGCGACACGATCAGCCTGCTCGGCTACCACGGCAGCCCGTTCCATCGGAGCAAGGCGGCCGAGGGAGCACTGGTGATCGACGTCCCGGCCGCGGCGCGGCAGTCCGGTTGTTACGCCTGGGTTTTTCAAGATCAAATGGAACAGCTGACCCGAACTGACCGACCGCATCTCAACCGTGAGCCGTGCCCGACGCGTCCACGCCCTGTGGGTGGGCATGTGGACGAACGGTGGACGACGATCCATTCTCGGGGGATAACGGGGGCGACGTTGTGGACATCATGTTGATGTTCGGAATTCCCTCGACGTAATTGCGAGACACCCCTTGCGCACAAGGGGATTCCGCACTACAAATGGAGTCGCCACAGAGGAGGGAACACCAGCCGGAACGAACTCCAGCTAGGGGAAACTCTAGTTAGAGCGAATTTCGGGCCTCGGAAACGTCAGGTAACTGACGGGTTCGGGAGCGTGTTCCGGAATCCGTGGTCGGTCGCGCAACGCCCGCCAGCCGAGCGATCGGTCGGTCGGAGCAGCGAGGCTGTCGAGGCCCCTCCATCTCATACATGGAGGGGCCTCTTCTATTATTCTGCCCGATTTGGCGCCGAAGTGACACCAGCGGGGCGACGGCCCGTGGTCAAGCGCACACGCAGCCAGTCGAATGCCGAGAGCGGCTCGTCACATCAGACGGCCCGGCTGGCCGACGACGTCACCAGCCGCGGTTGCCGCCGGAGACCTCCCGCACCGCGGGACGCACGTCGCACAGATACACGAGCGCTGCGACGACGGAGATCAGCGAGACGATGTTCAGTGGGTAGAACGGGTAAGAGAGAAGCGACCCGAGCCCGCCACCGATGATCGTGATGGCGAGCCAGGCCGGTTTGGTCAGCTTGTTCGCGGCCGGGAACGCAGCCGCCTTGCGGGTTGCGCAGTCGATCACCGCCCATACACGCAAAGCGACCAGACTCCAGACCAGCACCCAGTCGACCCACCGGTAGATGTCGTCGATCAGCTGCATGTCAGGAAGACTAGTTGTCGACGCGAGGTGCGGCCGCCGCCCCGCTCCGACGGCATCCGAGCGGGCGGTCCGGATCAGGCCGTGGTTGTCCGGCGGGTAGTGGTCCGCTTGGCAGGCGTGGCCTTCGCCGCAGTGGCGTTGGCAGCCGGCTTTGCCTTGGCGGGCGTCGTGCGCTTGGCAGCCGTTGTGCGCTTGGCAGCCGTGGTGGGCTTGGCAGCCGTTGTGGGCTCGGCGGACGCGTCGGCCGGGGCTCCGGTCGGCGCTCCAGCTTGCGCCGGCACAGTCGCCTGACGGTCGAGCAGCGATGTGACGCGCTCCCGCACTGCGCCGATGGTCGTCTCGGCGGCCGTGACCACCTTGGCAACCTGGTCGTTCTTGCGCAGCTCGACGTAGGCCTGCTCGAGCCGTTCGGCCGCCGCGGTTCCGTAGCCCTTCAGCTGTACGACGTAGGGCTCGACGGTCGCGCCGGCCCGCCTCGTGAGCGCTTCACCCCTGGCCACCAGTTCGGTGTACGTCACGGCGGCACGGGACAGGACCCGACCTGCGAACTCGGTCGCGTCACCGCGCACCTCGGTCGCGCGCGCCTGGGCCTGCCCGAGGGCGGAGTCGGCGTAGGAACGGACGTCACTTGCGATCGACATACGTATTGCTCCTTGGATTCTCGTTGGTGGTATCGCCAGCCGCGTTTTCGCGGCGGAACGACTCGTAGATCTCGATAAGTACCTGCTTCTGCCGCTCGGCAAGGCCCGTGTCGGCCAGGATCACGGCGATCACCTCGGGGTCCCCGTGCCGCGATTCGAGGATCCCGGCACGCTGGTACAGCTGCTCGGCGGAGATCGCCAAACCCTTCGCAATCTGCTGGAGGATCTCGGCGCTCGGCTTGCGCAGCCCGCGTTCGATCTGCGACAGGTACGGGTTGGACACCCCCGCGAGCCGGGCAAGCTGGCGCACGGACACTTGCGCCTGCTCACGCTGTTCACGGATGAACTCCCCGATCGTGGCGGCCTTCTTCGCCCGCTCACGCACCGAGTCGACTCTCACGACACCCAGTCTGCCGGAGAGTGCTCGCAATTGCAAGCACGTAGCTAGCGCTGCGTCGCCGCCGGGCGCCGCCGGGCGCGTTGTACGTCACCGATAACCGGATGCTGATCTCGGCATGCTCGGCCATACTCGGGCGAGCTTCGCCCGCCGCTTACGGCGGCGCTGGCGTTTGCGTCACCCAACAGAAGAACGCTGTCAGGCTCCTGAGAATCAAATCGCGTCCTCAGCGCGGATCATGCACCCTGCTAGCAGCCCTGCCTGTATATCCCCCGGAGTGCTCTATGCAAAAACTTGCTCGCTTGGCCATCCGACGCCGGTGGCTCGTGATCGTCGCTTGGCTCGCGTTCATCTTCATCGCACAGGGCATCGCCGGTGCACTCGGTGGGGCCAACTACAAGGACTCGTTCAGCCTGCCCGGCACTGAGACGCAGACGGTCATGAACCTGCTCAAGCACTCCGGGCAGAAGCAGCAGACCGGCCTGTCCGGACAGGTCGTCATGCACACCAAGACGGGAACCCTCGAGACACCACCCGCCAATGTCGTATCCGACCTCCAGAACCTGTGCCGTGAGAATTTCAAGGTCACCGGCGTCACCAGCCCATGGGGGTCGTACAACTGTGCTGCCAATGGCAAGGCAACGCCGGCCCCCCCACAGCCGACCCAACTGTCGCAGGACAAGACGATCGCCATCGTCAACGTCAACTGGTATACCGACAAGTACGACCAGAAGCTCTTCGACGGTGTATACGACGCTCTGAAGCCGCTGAACAGCTCGACGCTCCAAGTCGAGTTCACCGGCGACGGCTTCCAGGGACAGGGTCAGAAGGAGAGCGGCGTCAATCCGGTCGTGCTGGGCTTCATCGCGGCGCTGATCATCCTGGCGATCGTGTTCCGCACGGTCGGCGCGACCGCCTTGCCCCTCGCGAGCGCTATAGCCGCGCTGAGCAGCGGTCTGGGCCTCATCGCGATCCTCAGCCATGCCATGAACGTCTCGAACATCACCCCACAACTCTCGGAGTTGATGGTGATCGGCGTCGGGATCGACTACGCGTTGTTCATCGTGACGCGACATCGACGCAACCTGCGCCGCGGAATGAGCGTGCCCGATTCCATCGTCGCCTCGATCAACACTTCGGGACGCGCGGTGCTTTTCGCCGGCTCGACGGTATGTGTCGCGATGCTGGGCTTGACGCTGCTGGGCGTCAGCTTCTTCTACGGCCTGGCGATCGGCACGGCGATTGCCGTGAGCCTGACCATGGTGGCGTCGGTGACGCTGCTCCCCGCGCTGCTCAGCCTGCTCGGACTCAAGGTGCTGCCCCGCGCGCAGCGCCGTGCGGTGCGGGCCGGGCAGTTCGAGACCGGAGAGCTCAGGGGCTTCTGGGCCCGGTGGGCGGAGCTCGTGGCCCGGCGCAAAGTCGTCACCGGTGTAATCGGCGCGGCGATCATGATCGCGCTGGCCATCCCGTTCCTCTCGATGCGGCTGGGCCACGCCGACCAGGGCAACGACCGGGCCAGCACCACCACTCGCAAGGGCTACGACCTGATCGCCCAGGGCTTCGGTAAGGGCTACAACTCCGTGCTGACCCTGGTCGTCAGCGGCCAGAACGCTCCGCAGACCGCCGGGACAGTCAGCACCAAGCTGCGGACGGTCGGTGACGTCGACGCGGCAAGCGTCGTCACGCACAAGCCGCTGACCCCGACGCTGAACCTCATCTCGTTCAAGTCGGTGAGCGCGCCGCAGGACGAAGCCACCACCAACCTGGTCAACAGGCTGCGCAATGACGTTCTGCCCAGCCTGTATCAGGGCACCCCGGATCGCGTCTACGTATACGGGCAGACGGCGATATACGTCGACTTCGCCAAGGTGCTGTCGGACAAGCTGCCGCTGTTCATCACCGCGGTGGTGGGGTTGTCGTTCCTGCTGCTGCTCGTGGCGTTCCGCAGCCTCGTCGTACCGCTCACCGCAGCGGCGATGAACCTGTTGGCCGCCGGTGCCTCGTTCGGCCTGGTGGTGGCGATCTTCCAGTGGGGCTGGGGTTCGGAGGCGCTCGGCATCGGCAAGGGCGCACCGATCGAGGCGTGGGCACCGGTCATGTTCTTCGCGGTCCTGTTCGGGCTGTCGATGGACTACCAGGTGTTCCTGGTCAGCCGCATGCACGAGGAGTGGGTGCACACCGGCGACAACCGGCGTGCCGTCACAGTCGGACAGGCCGAGACCGGCGGCATCATCACTGCGGCCGCGCTCATCATGATCACGGTGTTCTTCGGGTTCGTGCTCGACCCGAACCGGGCAGTCAAGATGCTCGGCATCGGCCTTGCCAGCGCCGTGTTCCTCGACGCGTTCGTGCTGCGGACGATTCTCGTGCCGTCGCTGATGCACGTGTTCGGCAAGGCCAACTGGTTCTTCCCGAAGGCGCTCGACCGGATCACGCCGCACATCTCGGTGGACGCCGAGGACGCCGCACTCGCCCAGCGGGGCGGCAAGCCCAGCCGGCCCGGCGAGCCGGACGAGATCTACACCCGGGTTTAGATCCGGCGATTGCGCAAGGATCCCTCGCCTGAGACGAGGGATCCTTGCGCGATCCGGCTCAGTCGGCGTCGATCGCGACCGGTGCGCCGACGACTGTTAACGCAGCATCGTCCGGCGTGGTTCGCTTGATCACCGCTAGGGCGATCGGGCCCAGCTCGTAGTGGTGCACGGCGGTGCCCAGAAAACCAACGGGGCGTCCGTCCAGCTCGACCGGCGTGCCGGGCGGCGGGAGCACGTCCGACTCACCGGAGAGGTGCAGCAACACCAGCCGCCGGGGCGGACGGCCCAGATTCTGCACTCGCGCGACGGTCTCCTGGCCGCGATAGCACCCCTTGTCGAGGTGCACCGCCACGCCGATCCAGCCCACCTCGTGCGGGATCGTGCGATGGTCCGTCTCGAAGCCCAGCCGCGGGCGCCGCGCCGCGACCCGCAGCGCCTCGAACGCCAGCATGCCGACAGGTGCTGCGCCGGCCGAGCGCAGCGCGTCCAGCATGGCCGGGACGCTCACACGCGGGACGATCAGATCGGCGCCCCACGGGGTGCGCCGCACGAACCCGCCCTCCGGCAGGGCCCCCGCATCGGGCAGCGACGCGGCGCGCAACAGCTCATCGGTGGACGGTCCGCTCACGGTGAGCACCGCCCAGTCGGCCGATACGTCGGCCGGCTCTACCCGCTTGAGGAAGCGCATCTTCTCCAGGTAGGCGAGGACGTCCCTGGCGGTACCGGGCTCCACATCCAGCCACACCGTGCCGGAGAGCTCCGTGACCTGCCAGTGCTGCTCGACGTGCCCATGCGGCGAGAGCACGAGCGCCTCGGTCGATTCACCGTCGGCCAGATCGGCGACGTGCTGCGAGCAGATCGTGTGCAACCACGACAGGCGGTCCTCGCCCGGGACGACCAGCACGCCCCGATCCGAGCGATCGATGACGCCAGCGGACGACTCCAGTACGCGCTGTTCGCGCAACGGGTCGCCGTAGTGGGCCGGGACGGCAGACATCAACACGTCAGATCTCATCGCTTCGCCGCCACGGTTTGTTCCGCGCAGTTTCGGCACCGTCCGAAAACCGTGAAGTGCGACCGGTCCAGCTCGAAGCCCTGCTCGTCGCGCAGCCGGTCCGCGAGCTCGTCCGCCAGGCTCTCGGGCGCATCGGCCACGGTGCCGCAGACGTGGCACACGACGTGGACGTGCTCGTCGTCCGCCGGCCGGAACGATGGCGCCCCGTGCCCGAGATGTGTGTGCCGCACCAGGCCGAGCTGCTCGAGCAGTTCGAGGGTGCGGTAAACGGTGGTGATGTCGACGCCTGGCACCGCTTCGCTGACCTGCTCAGGGGTGGCATGGCCGAGCTGGCGCACTGCGGCAAGCACGTGATCGCGCTGCGGCGTCATGCGCAGCCCGTGGGAATGCAGCCGGACGGCCAGGTCGTCGGTCATCTCCACCATCGTAGGTAGCCTGTCCCGGTGAGAGTGGTAGGGATTCTCGGCGCTGGCCTCGTCGATCCCGAGACGCCCGTCGTCACTGCCGACGACCTGGGCTTCACGCGCGGCGACGGCTGCTTCGAGGGATGCCGGGTCATCGACGGCGCCGTCGACAAATTGGAGGCGCACGTCGGCCGGATGCACCGCTCGGCGGCTGCGCTGGACCTCGAGTTCGACGAGCCGGCGTGGCGGGCGCTCATCGAGGAGGCGCTCGCCGCATGGTCACCGCGTCTCGAGGGCAGCATGCGGTGGTTCCTCAGCCGGGGACGTCCCGGCGGCGTGCCGACGGGCATCGTGACGGTCGGCGAGGTGCCTGCGGCCTTCGTGGCGCAGCGCCGCGACGGTGTCCGCGTGATCACGCTGAATCGCGGTACCGCGCACGACGCCTATGCCGACGCGCCGTGGCTGCTCGGCGGCGTCAAGACGATCTCGTACGCGGTGAACATGGCTGCGCAGCGGGAGGCAGTGCGCCGCCGCGCCGACGACGTGATCTTCGTCAGTGTGGACGGCCGGGTGCTCGAGGCGCCGACGTCCGCGGTCGTCTGGACGGTCGGTGAGGCCATGAGCACGACACCCTGGGGCGCCACGGGCGTCCTGGCCAGCACGACCCAACAGCGGCTGTTCGATCGTGCCGCGGAAAACGGCTGGCGCCCGTCCTACGTGGATGGCACCGTCGCCGCTCTACACGCCGCCGACGCGGTATTCCTGATCAGCACGGTCCGTGGCCCGGTCGACGTGGTCGAGCTGGACGGCCGGGCGCGACCGCGCGACATCGACCTGGTACGCAGCGTGCAGAAGCTCGCAGGATTTTGACTTCCCAAACCCGCCTGCGCGTCGCGGCGGCGGGCCTCTTCGCGCAAGCGCTCATCGCCCGGTGGTTGCTTCTTCCCCCACTTCCGCTGTTCCAGCGAGCGCTCATCACCCGATGTTTTGGTCACCAATCGTGGTCAGTTCTGCGCTCTTCGGCGCTTGCTGAGAGGTCACAAGCAAACCCATTGCCGCGTGTCAGCACCCGGCCGTACGGTGACGAC
This sequence comes from Actinomycetota bacterium, assembly GCA_046734315.1. GTDB lineage: Bacteria > Actinomycetota > Actinomycetes > Mycobacteriales > Jatrophihabitantaceae > DASXRA01. Next base: position 10,490 of record JBKPQY010000216.1, read on the forward strand.
ACACGGGAAAGGAGGTGGTCCGCAGTTGAGTACATATCGGACACGTGAGGTGGCTGTCCGCTAGCCGCTACCGGCGCTTGCGCCCCGGCGGCGCAGCAATACCCCGGCAGCTACCCGGCCCCCGAGCCGTCGGCTTGTCCAACCGGCCCGCGTAAGCGGAAGGCGTTCGGGGGCCGCCTTACCTCGTTGAGACCGGCCCGGCGGGTAGTCTCAATCACAACGCGTTCTATTCAAAGACACAGGCTCACGCGGATGTGCGCAGCGCCGCGTCCACTTCGCAGTGAAGGTGTTGATGATCAGCCAGGCCATGCGGGCCGGCGAGTTGGCGAGCCGACTACAGCGAGCAGTCGGCCGGTTGTCTCCAGCCGGCTGGGCGGCGCTCGTCGGTGGCGTCCTTGCCGTGGTGTACCTCGCATGGCAACCGCTTGCCCCTGACCTCGCCGCACAGATCGCGCGCGCGAACGTCGTTCGGTCGGCCGGCAACGTCTCCTGGTGGACGGGCTGGTTCGGTGGGCTGTCGCTGCCCACTTACAGCCTGCTGACCCCGAGCTCCATGGCGATCTTCGGTGTGCGTGCGACGGGCGTCGCCGCCGCCGTGGTCGGCGGCGTGATCACGGGCCGGCTGGTGGCCAACTCACGACGCCCGCGGGCGGGCGCGGTCGCGTTCTCGGTGGCCGCGATGGCGAACCTGCTCGACGGCCGCGTGACGTTCGCCGTCGGCGTGACGCTCGCCGCCGCGGCCCTGCTCGCGCTACAGAAGCAGGCGCCGCTGTTCGCCGCGCCGCTCGCCGCCGCCGCCTATTTCGCCAGCCCACTGGCCGGGCTGTTCCTCGGCCTGGTGCTGCTCGCAGTCGTGGCCACCGACGAGTCGCGACGCCGCGCCTCCGTCGCGATCGCGGCGATGCTGCTCGTAATCGGCGTCGGCATGGCGCTGCTATTTCCGGGCAGCGGGCAGATGCCGTTCCGGCCTACAGACCTCATCCCAGCCATGCTGATGTGCATCGGCGTCGCATTGTTCTGCCCGACGCGGGTCGTGCGCACCTCGGCGCTGCTGCTGATGCTGGCGCTGCCGATCTTCCTCGCGGTGCCCGGTGCCATCGGCAACAACGCGACCCGGCTCGCTTGGATCTGTGCCGCCCCGATTGCGGTCGCGTACTCGCCGTTGCGTCGCTGGATGCTCGCCCTGGTGCTGGCGCTACTCGCGCTGTGGCCGACGATCGACGTCGTGGAGCAGGTGTCATCGACCGCTGCGCCGTCCAGCACCCAAGCGTTCTACCAGCCGCTGCTCGGCGCGCTCGGCAGCGAGCAGGCAAGCGCCGGTCCCGGAGCCGTCGGGGAACGTCTAGAAGTGCTTGACCCAGTCAACCATTTCGCCACGGTGTACCTCGCCGGCAAGGTATCCCTCGCTCGCGGCTGGGACCGCCAGGCCGACGTCGCCAACGACCCGATCTTCTACAAGGACGATGCCCTCACCGCGGCGAGTTACCACCAGTGGCTGCACGAACTCGCTGTCGGCTGGGTGGCCGTCCCGGCCGGGAAGCTCGACTACTCGGCCGTCAACGAAGCCAACCTCGTGGCGGGCGGCCTCGACTATCTGAGGCTGGTCTGGTCGAACGAGTCGTGGCAGCTGTACCGCGTCACCGACGCAACACGGCTCGCCGAGGGCGCCCGGGTGGTCAGTGTCGAACCGACGCGCATCACTATCCAGACGTCCGGCCCGGCAACGGTCCACATGCGCGTGCGGTGGTCTCCGTACCTCACGGTACGGCACCTGGATGGGACGCTCGCCGTGGGCGTGTGTCTGGCCAACGCCGACGGCTGGTTGGACATGACCGTCCCAGAAGCGGGCGACTATCGGGTCACGAGCCGCTTCGACCCGGTGCATCGGCTGCAACCGCAGCAGCGCTGCCAGCGATAGCGGAGCGCGGTTCGCGGCGTGCCCCGGAGTCGGCTGCCGATGACGCGACGGCCTGATCACACACGCAGCAGCGTGGCGTTCAGGTGCGGCGTGTACTCGTCCGGGGTCAGCGCCAGTTCGGTCGCGTAGGCGAGCGTGTCTCCGGAGATTGCATACAAGCGACGCTCACCAGCGACCTGCTTAGCGGTCGGGGTGCTGACAATGGACGTGGTGGCGATCTCCCAACGCTGATCGCCCGCCGCGCCGACGAACAACTGCGCAAGGCCGGTGATCGACACGGTTACAACCTCGAGGTCGTCCGGGCCGGCACCCGGCCGCCAGAAACCCGATTCGCGAAATGCCGGACGGATATCGTGCTCGTCCTCGTCGATCAGCCAGCTGCGCGACGCGTAAGCAAGGAACGGCCGGCCGTCGTGAGCGAACGTCACGTGCTGGCGGAACGCGAAGCTGGAGCGGGTCGATGCGGCGGCGCCGATCCCCTGCCCGGCCCACTCGCCGACCAACGGCAGCACGGCTAGCAGCGCGTCGGAGAGGGGCGCGCCGGTCCGTAGGTCGGTCGTGTCGGTCACCGGACGAGCAGCTTGTACGCGACGTAGAGGCACGCCACGCCAAGGCCGACGAACGCGAGCACCAAAACCACGAGGTACACGCCTTCCATTTCGGACCTCCTCGCCGCCCTTAGAGAACTGACCGTCGGCTCGAGCGCGCCGCAGGCGCGCACTCTCGATTCGCTCCGCGAACGTCGCTCATGCACGGCAGGATAGCTGCATGCGCAGGTCTCTCGTGGTGAAGTGCACCGCTGGCGCGGACGATCCGGAGCGTTGCAACCAGGCGTTCACCGTGGCCGCGACAGCTCTGTCGGCGGGCGCCACCGTGTCGTTGTGGCTCACCGGCGAGGCGACGTGGCTCGCCCTGCCAGGACGCGCCGAGGACTTCGCCCTGCCGAAGGCGACGCCGCTCGCCGAGCTGCGCGACGCCGTGCTCACCGGCGGCACGCTCACGGTATGTACGCAGTGTGCGGCCCGCCGCGAGATCACCGAGGACGAGGTGCTCGCCGGCGTACGCATCGCCGGCTCGGCGTCGTTCGTCGAGGAGGTGCTGCGCGACGACGCTCAGGCCCTCGTCTACTAGACGAGAACGACCGACGTCTCCACCAGGCCCGGCCCGGGGGCGTGCACCTGCGTACGCGCTGACCCGTCGCGGTGCAGCACGGACAGCGTCCACTCACCGGGCGCGGCGAAGAACCGGTAGTCGCCGGTCGCGCTCGTGACGACCTCGGCGGTGAACTCTCCCGATGCGTCCAGCAGCCGCACGTACGCCGCTGGCACGGGAGCGCCCGCCCGAGAGACGACGCCGTAGATCACCGTCTCCTTCGTGAGATCGACGTGCGCCGGCAGTTCAGGCGCCTGCGCCGGTGCGCCGCACATCATGCCCCCCGCTCATCGCGCCGCTCGTAGCGCTCCACGGCGCTTCGCACCTGCGATGCTCGCTCGCTCATCAGACGTCCTTCTCGATCCCGACGCCGACCAGGGAGCCGTATTCGGTCCACGAGCCGTCGTAGTTCTTGACGTTGGGGTAGCCGAGCAGCTCGTGCAGCGCGAACCAGGTGTGGCTCGAGCGCTCACCGATACGGCAGTACGCGATGGTGTCCTTCGACTCGTCAAGGCCGGCCTGGTCGACGTAGAGCGTGCGCAACTCCTCGTCGGACTTGAACGTACCGTCCTCGTTTGCCGCCTTGCTCCACGGGACGTTCAGCGCGGTCGGGATGTGGCCCGCACGCTGCGCCTGCTCCTGGGGGAGGTGTGCCGGAGCGAGCAGCCGGCCGACGAACTCATCGGGCGAGCGCACGTCGATCAGGTTCTTCGTGCCGATGGCGGCAAGGACCTCGTCGCGGAACGCGCGGATTGACGTGTCTTGTTCCTTGGCGCGGTAGGTCGTGGTCGGCCGCGACACGCTGTCCTTGGACAACTCGCGCCCGTCGAGCTCCCACTTCTTGCGGCCGCCGTCCAGCAGCTTCACGGAGTCGTGCCCGTACAGCTTGAAGTACCAGTACGCATACGCGGCGAACCAGTTGTTGTTGCCGCCGTACAGGACGACCGTGTCGTCGTTGCTGATGCCCAGTCCGGACAGCAGCTTCTCGATCTGCTCCTTGCCCACGAAGTCGCGGCGTACCGGATCCTGGAGGTCAAGTTTCCAGTCAAGTTTGACGGCACCGGGGATGTGACCGCCGTCGTAGGCAGTGGTGTCCTCGTCGACCTCGACGAAGACCACGCCCGGCGTGTTCAGGTTCTCTTCGGCCCACTCGGCCGAGACGAGAACGTCAGCGCGGCTCATAGGTTTCTCCTCTTTAGCGATAGAGATGGGTAAAGCTATAGACGAGGCGCGGTAGGGCGCGGATAAGGAGAGAGCGCCCGATCAGCGGGCGTGACACAGGCAGCTGCCCACACGGCACAGGTCGACCGCGCGGCGCGAAGTGAGCAAAGGAGTGCTCACGGAGCCCATGGCACAGAAGACTAGCCGCCCCTGGGCCACGGGCAAAACCCGAAAGCGTCGACAACGCGATGAGCGCTCGCGCGGACAGCCGGAGTGCGGCGATGCATCCGCCTGTTGCCGACGTAGCCACGGCGCGATGAGCGCTCGCGCGAAGAGCCCGGCGCCGC
>JBKPQY010000217.1:0-4651 GCA_046734315.1 Actinomycetota bacterium
CGGTATGCGGACGCGCTGGCCGAGCAGGCCGCGGACGTGCCGGCCTGATCGCACGCTCTGGCGCCGGAGCCAAGTATCCGTACAATCATCTACCTAAGTGCTCCTGCGGCGAAGAGAGTGATCGTGAGCGGACTGTGTGACGGCCGGGTGGTCATCGTGACGGGCGCCGGCGGGGGGATCGGGCGCGAGTACGCGCTCGCCTTCGCCCGAGAGGGCGCGAAGGTCGTGGTGAACGACCTCGGCGGTTCGCGGGACGGCTCGGGCGGCTCCTCCGCCCTGGCTCAGCGCGTGGTGGATGAAATCGTCGCGGCCGGCGGCGAGGCCGTGGCCAACGGCGACAGCGTCGCCTCCTGGGCCGGCGCCAAGAACATGGTCCACCAGGCCGTCGACACCTTCGGCCGCCTCGACGTCCTGGTCAACAACGCCGGCATCCTGCGCGACAGGATGCTCGTGAACATGAGCGAGGAGGACTGGGACGCGGTCATCAACGTCCACCTGAAAGGCACCTTCGCGACCACCCGGCATGCGGCCGAGTACTGGCGAGCCGCGAGCAAGGCCGGTCAGGCCGTTGACGGCCGGGTCATCAACACCACCTCGCCGTCCGGCCTCTACGGCAGCGTGGGGCAGGCGAACTACGGCTCGGCGAAGGCGGGCATCGCCTCGTTCACGATCATCGCCGCGCGCGAGCTCGGCCGATACGGCGTCACCGTCAACGCCATCGCGCCCACCGCGTTGACCCGGATGACCGAGGACATCCCGTTCATGCAACAGCTAGCGGGCGCGGACGAGTCCGGCTTCGACGAGACCTCACCGGCCAACATCGCGCCGGTCGCCGTGTGGCTGGGCAGTGAGCGGGCGAAGGGCATCACGGAGCGCGTCTTCGCCGTCTGGGGTGGCCGCATCACCGTTGTCGAGGGCTGGGTCGCCGGGCCGTCGATCGACCGGCATGGCCCGTGGCAGCCGGCCGAGCTCGACGACGTCATCCCCGATCTCGTGGCCAAGGCCGCGCCCAACGCCGATGGCATGGGGGTGCGGGCTTGACTGTGCTCCGGCACGACTTCGCCGTCGACGTCACGGACGCCATGCCGGACGGTGCGCGCGACGAGCCGGTCACGATCGCCGGCACGGTGGTGGCCGATCCGGAAACCCTCCGATCCGACCCGGTGGTGATCCTCGCGATTCCGGGCGGCACCTACCACCGGCGTTACTGGGATCTCCAACCGCCAGGACGCGCCGCCTACAGCCAGGCTGAGTGGGCCGCCGCCCAGGGCGACGTGTTCGTCGCGTTCGACTACCTCGGCGGCGGCGACAGCAGCCGCCCCGCCGACGGCGACTTCATGACGCTGGAGGTGTGCGGCGACGGCGCCCACGCGGCCTTCCGCCGGGTGTCCGCCCGGCTCGCCGAGGGCTCGCTCGCCCCCGGGCTTCCGGCCGTGGGCGCGGCCAGCTTCGTCGGTTTCGGGCAGTCGCTCGGCGGGTTCATCACGATGATCCAGCAGGGCAAGTACGCCGACTACGCCGCCATCGCCGTGCTCGGAGCGTCGCCGCTGCTGATCGACAACATCCCGCTCCACCGAGACCTGAGCGGCGTGCCGGCCGCGGAGCGCCGGCGCATGATCATGGCCGACAACGCGGCGGCCTCCGGCCTGGACGAGCTCCCGATGTACCACGGAGCGCCGCGCCGGAACTTCACCGGCATCTTCCACGTCGAGGGCGTCGCCGACGATCTGCTCGCCTACGACGAAAAGGAGTGCGAGACGCTCATCTCGCGCGTCAGCGGGGTCGACGGCATGACGCCCGGCTACGCGGCGCCCTGGGCCGCGCGAATCTCGAGCCCGGTGTTCCTCGCGTTCGGCGATGTGGACGTCTCTGCAGATCCGCGGCGCGAGCCGACCGGCTACCCCAATTCCCGGCACATCACCGTCGCGACGTTCCCCGACATGGCGCACATGCACAACTTCGCCGACACGCGGGAGCAGCTCTGGCAGGCGTTGGATGCCTGGTTGCCGCGCTGACGGATCACGTTGAACTAGTGTCGCGTCACTAGCCGGCTGCGCCCTCCGGGATGCCGACCCGCGGGCGCTCGCCGGACGCGCTCACGGTGACCATCCCCTCAGCCAGCACGGTGCCGTCGACTCCGAGCACCGTGCCCCGCGCGAAGTTGAGCCGCCGCCCGCGCCGCAGGCACCGCCCCTCGACGGTGATCTCGTCGCCCTTGGCGACCGACATGAACGAGATCGTCATCGTCACCGTGGTGAACCGGCTGCCAAGCGTGAAGTCGTGGCCGGCGACGATCGCACCCGATGCGATGGCGTCGATCGCGCTGCACAACACGCCACCGTGGAAGATCCCGTCGTGCGCGGAGAGCTTCGCCTGATACGGCACCCGTGCCCGGACGAAGCCCGGTTGCCAGTCGGTGATGTCGAGCCCGATCTCGACGTTGAAGGGCACGTGCCAGCGCCAGTGCTCCTCGAACCACCGGGCCTTGGCGGCGGCTTCGTCCGTGCTCGACATGGTCAAGAGCTCCCTTCGCACGCGCAGGCAGTGCGGACTGCCACCCACGCCATAATGGTTATATCATCTGCCTGATGCCTGTCGTGCTTCCACAACCAGTCGCCGATCTCGACAGGGATTGGCGCGCCGAGTTCCGCGCGCTGCTGCTGGAGATCGACACGCACGCGGTGGCGCTCGACGTCCGACACTGGCCACGGGCCGTCCCCGGCGGCACGCTATCGGTCATCCACCACCTGCTGCTGCTCCGCGCTCGGTGGCGGGCGGTGCCGCTCGTGGCGCCGACCGCCTTCGTGCCCGACGAGGCGCCCACGCTGACTGGCGACATCGCCGAGCTCGCCGTCCGGCCGGCTGCCCTGCTGCGCGGCTGGCGGCGCGAGGGACGCGCCTTCCCCGAGCGTCTCACCGCAAGCTACCGCCGGGCCGGTGAGCGCAGCGAGGATGACATCCAGCGCCAGTACCGCGCCGAGATCGCCGCCCTTCTCCGGTGCCTGGCCGCCTTCCAGGCCGTGACCGTGGCCGGGCCCGGCTAGGAACTCGCCATGCGCGCACTGTCCGCCACGGCGGCCGCCCACCTCGCGAAGTGGAACGGGCGCGTCGCGCCGGCCCGGGACGCGGCCACCGTGCTGGTCACCCGTCCCGGCCGCTCGGGTCGCGAGGTGCTGCTCATGCGACGGCGACCGTCCATGGCTTTCGCCGCGGGCATGCACGTCTTCCCCGGAGGTGCCGTGCACGACGGTGACTACCGCCCGGTGCCCTGGATCGGGCCAGGCGGGCACGTCTGGGCACAGCGGTGGAGATGCGAGCCGGGGCTGGCGGCCGCGCTCGTCGTGGCCGCCGTCCGGGAGACGTTCGAGGAGACCGGCATCCTGCTCGCGGGGCCCGATGACCGGTCGGTCGTAGGCCTCGCGGATGGCGAGGAATGGACGGCGCCCCGCCCCGAACTCGAGACCGGGGAGCTGACCTTCGACCGCTTCCTCGCCGACCGCGGCCTCGCAGTCCGCGCTGACCTGCTTGCCGCCTGGGGGCACTGGATCACGCCGGAGTTCGAGCCCCGGCGCTTCGACACTCGCTTCTTCCTGGCCACGTTGCCCGCGCGGCAGGCCGGCGTGACGTACGGCTCGGAGGCGGATGCGTCGTTCTGGATCGCTCCCGCCGCGGCGGTGCGGGCGGCCGAGGCCGGCGAGATCGCCATGATGGCTCCGACGCTCGCGAACCTGCGCGACCTGTGCATGGCCGACCCGCTGCGCACGCCGGCCGAGCGGCCGATCACCACCGTGCAGCCGCGGCCGATCTATGTCGACGGGCGACCGTTTCTCACGATCCAGCCCGACGCGGCGACCACCTGACCATGCTCGACGCCGATCTGCAGGAACTCGCCCGCAGCATTCACGGGCAGGCGTGGCGCTCGCTGGCGGCGCGCGCGGCGGAACTCGACCGGACGCAGCGCTTCGACAGAGACGTGTGGACGGCGGTCGGCGAACTGGGGCTCGTCCCGCTGTCGTTCGACGGGGCGGACGGCGGGGCGGGCGGCTCTGCGCTCGCGCTGGTAGTGGCCCTGGAGCAAGTCGCCTACGCCTGCGCGACAGCGGCGCTCTACCCGGGCACCACCATCCAAGTGATCCGTGCGCTGCTCGACCACGCCGCACCGACGCTGCGGCAGCGGTGGGTGGCCCGGCTCATGGCCGGAGAGGCGCTGGCGGCCTGGGCGTTCACCGAGCCGCAGACCGGCAGTGATCCGAAACAGCTGCGCACCCGCGCCCGGCGGGATGCCGACGGCTGGATCCTCGACGGCGAGAAGGCGTTCATCTCCTACGCCGCCGTCGCTGACGTCGCGCTCGTGTTCGCGGTGACGGACGACGGAGTCGGCGCATTCCTAGCAGAGACCGACCAGCCCGGATGGTCGCCGGGCGAGCCGATCGAGGTGCTCGCATACGGCGCCGCCGAGGCCCGCCCCGTCCACCTCGACGGGGTACGCGTCGCCCCCGACGGGCTGCTTGGCGAGATCGGAAACGGCTTCGACGTCATGCTCGCGGGCGAGGCACTCGGCAAGCTGCGGGTGGCGGCGATCAACGTCGGCGTCGCCCAGCGGGCTCTCGACGAGGCCACCCACTACGCCCAGCAGCGCACCCACCGCGAA
>JBKPQY010000218.1:0-17617 GCA_046734315.1 Actinomycetota bacterium
GTTCGCGCATCCCGGGACCGGGCTGCGAGTGTCGTACGTATCGCCGTACCCGGCCGACCTGCAGCACGCGCTGGACGTGCTCCGCCGCGGGTCATGACCACCCGGACCGCGCGGACGACGGCGCTGTGCCTGGCGCTGGCCGTCGCGTTCGCGTCGGCACGTTGGCTGGGCGACGTCTGGCACTGGCCGCTTCTCGACCTTTCGATCTACCGGCGGGGTGCGGGCGAACTGCTGTCGGGCCGCTCGCTCTACGACTCCGCGCCGCACTACCCGCATCCCGAGCTCCCGTTCACCTACCCACCGTTCGCCGCGGCGCTGTTCGTGCCGGCGTACGAGATCGGGCCGGTGCTATCCGGGATCGGGATGTCGCTGCTGTCACTTGGCTGCTATGCGCTCGTGGCGCTGGTGTGCGGGCGCCGGCTCGGCCTTCCCTGGTCCGCGTTGGTGCCGCTCGCGGCCCTCGGACTCGCCCTCGAACCGGTGCAGCGGACGTTCTGGCTCGGTCAGGTCAACCTGCTCCTCGCTGCCATGGTCGTCGCCGACTGCTTTCTGGTGCCCGCCAAAGCGCGCGGGCTGCTGACCGGTGTCGCCGCCGGAATCAAGATCATCCCTGGCGTCTACGTGATCTACTTCCTGCTCCGCCGCGACTGGCTGTCCGTGATGCGCGCGGCGCTCGCCTTCGCCGCCACCGTGGGCGTGAGCGCCATCGCGAGCCCGCACGACGCCACCCACTTCTGGACGAAGCTGTTCTGGGACCCCAACCACGTCGGCCAGCAGGCCTACATCTCCAACCAGTCGCTCTATGGGCAGCTGGTGCGTTTCACGCGTGACCTGCACCCCGCGACCGGCGTCTACGCGCCGATCGCCGGGGGCGCGCTGGGCCTCGCGGTATACGCCGCGATCCGGCAGCTGCGCATCGGCGACGACGTCGCCGCGCTGACGTGCGTCGCATTCGGCGGGTTGCTTGCTTCGCCGATCTCGTGGAGCCATCACTGGGTGTGGTTCGTGCCGGCGATTCTCGTGCTCATCGCCCGCGGGCAGCGTCGCGCGGCGGCGCTCCTCGCACTGGCGCCTGCCCTGGCCCCTGAGTGGTGGACGCCGTCCACCCAGGCGCCGTACACGTATATCCGCGAGTTCCACCACCACTGGTGGCAGACCTGGCTGTGCCTGAGCTACGCCGTGGCCGGTGTGGCGTTCCTCGTGCTCATGGCGAGAACCCCGCGAGCCCCGCGCTCAGGCGCTGCGGACGTGGACAACGCGCGCACGACGATCACCGTGCGGTAGGAAGGAGTGATGGGCACTGCGCCGCTGATCGTCGCTTCGAACCGGGGGCCGCTCTCGATCGTCGCACTCGACGACGGTGACGACGAGGTGCGCCGTGGCGGCGGGGGACTCGTCAGCGGCATGCAGGCCGCTTTATCAGCGGCCTCCGACGCCGTGTGGATCTGCGCCGCCCTCAACGACCGCGAGCGGGCGCTGGCCCGCCGGACCACCTCCGGGCGGCTGTCGGAGGTGTCGGTCGTCGCCGATGCGTTGGGCGGCGATTTCGACGTGCGGATGCTGCCGATCGACGCGTTGACCTTCCGGCAGGCCTACAACGGCATCTCGAACTCGACGCTCTGGTTCGTGCTCCACATGCTCTATGAGCCGCCGCGCAGCCCGATCTTCGATCAGGCCTGGCGACGGCAATGGGCCGGCTACGTGCGCTACAACCTGGCCTTCGCCGACGCGATCGCCGCCGAGGCTGCCGACGGTGCGACGGTCATGGTGCAGGACTACCACCTGCTACTGGCGCCGCGCATGCTACGGCTGCTGCGTCCTGATGTACGCATCGGACACTTCACGCACACTCCGTGGGTGTCGCCGGAGTATTTCCGGATGTTGCCCGACGACGTGGTGCGCGACGTGCTGGAAGGCCTGCTCGGCGCGCACCTGATCGGTTTCCACACGGCGCGCTGGGCCCAGCAGTTCGCCGACTGCTGCGCCGAGCTGCTCGGCCGGCGGCCCGATGGCCGGCTGGGCGTGTTCCCGTTGTCCACTGACCCCGACGAGATGCAGGATCGGGCGCACGAGCGCGACGTGAACCGCGCTGTGCGCGGGCTGCGTGACGCCGTAGGCGAGCGCAAGGTTATCGGTCGCGTCGACCGCACCGAGCTGTCGAAGAACGTGCTGCGTGGGTTGCTCGCATACCGCGAGCTGCTGCGCACCCGCCGCGAGTGGCACGACCGCGTGGTCCACGTGGTGTACAACTACCCGTCCCGCGAAGACCTGCCCGAGTACCGCGAGTACACAGCGGCAGTCGAGCGGCTGGCTCGTGAGATCGACGACGAGTTCAGCACCGACGAGTGGACCCCGCTCGTCCTCGAGATCGGCGACGACTACCCCGGATCGCTGGCCGCGATGCGCGTCTCGGACGTGTTGTTCGTCAACTCCGTGCGGGACGGCATGAACCTCGTCGTGCTCGAGGGGATCGTGCTGTCGGAGCGGGATCCGGCGGTTGTGCTCACCCGGGAGGCCGGCGCGGCAGAGACACTCGGCGATGACGCGATCCTGATCAACCCGTTCGACGTGTCCCAGACGGCCGCTGCGCTGCACGATGCACTGGCCATGCCCGACGACGAGCGGCGCGACCGGGCGCGGCGGCTGCGCAAGAAGGCGGTCGCGTTGCCGCCGGTGCCCTGGTTCCGAGCCCAGCTCGACGCCCTGGCTCAGCTGAGCGACTGAAGCAGCGCGACGACCCCGGCCGGACCGTCCACGCGAACGTCGGCGGCCCGCGCCACCTCGGGCGCCTCCGGCGAGACAGCGGCGACGCTCCAGGCCGGCGTGCCCTGCTCGCGTAGCTCGTCGACGGCCGCGAACGCCGGCAGGTCGCCGACGTCGTCACCGACGAACAGCACCGCCTTCGGCGAGAATTCAGCAGCCAGTCGGCGCAGCGAAGTGCCCTTGTCGTAGCCGGGCAGTCGCAGTTCCAGAACGCCCCGGCCCGGATGGACGGACAGGCCCAGTCGCTCGCCGAGTGCGGTGACCGGCCCGCGCACGGGGTCCAGTGCCGCCTCGGGATCGGCCGCCAGCCGCCCGTGCACAACCAGGGACAGCCGCTTGTCCTCGATCCACAGCTTCGGATCCCCCGCGGCGACGACGGCGGGCAATTCGGCGCGCAGCAGCCGCATGATCTCGGGCTCGGGCTGCGTCGTGAGGACGCCGCTGTGCCATCGCTCGGCCCCGTACAGTCCCTCGACGATCACGTCCGGAATGGCGTCCAGACCGCCGAGTCCGACGACGGTGCGCGCGTCCCGTCCGGTGATGACGGCAACCTGGGCGCCGTGGCTCGCGATGGTGCGCAGCGCCGCCACGGCGCCGGGGGCGGGTCGGGAGGCGACCGGGTCCGGCACGATCGGCGCCAGCGTGCCGTCGAAGTCGACAGCCACGAGCGCCTGCTCCAGTTCGGGGCGCAGGGCGGTGACGAGCGTCGAGATGTCCACTCTTGCATCCTGCCCGTCGTGGCGAGGCGCCGCCTTCGGATGGAAGAATCCTGAGACGTCCATGCTGCGACGCGCGCACGCGGTCGGCCGCCGCGGCGAGCCCGATGGCGGAGAGGTTGACGCGAGATGGGGTCGCACCGCGCGCACGAGCGTGGCGTAGCGCTGCGCTGGGTGCCGGTGCTGGCCGCGACACTTACCGTCATCGGCCTGAGCCTCGTCGTTTCACGGTTCCACGGGCCCCGTCCCGTGCTCGCCGACCCGAGCACGAGCAGCCCGGCGGCCCAACTGCAGGCCGGCACGGGCGTGTCCTCCACGGCCGGCCTGCCGTCAACGCCCGCGGCGCCGTCGCGGTCGGTCCGCCCGACGCCGCCGAGCCCGTGCCGCGCGAATACCGACCCGCAGCGGATCATCGTGAGCATCCGCCAGCAGCACGCCTGGATGTGTGCCGGCGCTCGGCAGGCCATGGACTCGGCGGTCACCACGGGGGCGTCGGCCGAAGGTAGCGGCACGCCGATCGGCACCTGGCACATCGAGACGAAGCAGACCAACACCACGCTTACCGTGCTCACGGGCGAGGCGTACCACGTCGACTACTGGCTGCCCTACGACGGCAACGTGTACGGCCTGCACGACTCGAGCTGGCAGACGTTCCCGTACGGCAGCCAGCTGTACCGCACTGCCGGGTCGCACGGCTGCGTGCATCTGCCGCTGGGCGCGATGCGTTGGGTTTACGGCTGGGCGCGGGTGGGCGCCACCGTCACGATCCAGTCGTAACGCCGCGACCTGCCAAGACACGCGGTCGGGCTAGCGGCGTGTCGTCGGTGGGTCGGGGCAGAATCGCCAAGGCGGCACAACTGCACGGCGAGAGGGGCCGAACGCTCGTGGCATCCGGGTCATCCGATTCGTTCGTGCACCTGCACGTACACACCGAGTACTCGATGCTCGACGGCGCCGCCCGGGTCCCGGAGCTATTCGCCGAGTGCGAGCGCATGGGCATGCCGGCGCTGGCGATGACCGACCACGGCAATGTCTTCGGCGCGTACGACTTCTATCGGCAGGCGAGTGCGGCCGGCGTCAAACCGATCATCGGCATGGAGGCCTACCTCACCCCGAACACCTCCCGCTACGAGCGCACCCGCGTGCGCTGGGCCAGCGGTGGGGAGAACGACGTGTCCGGCGGCGGGGCGTTCACCCACATGACGCTGCTCGCCGAGACGACTGCCGGCATGCACAACCTGTTCCGGCTCTCGTCACGGTCGAGCATCGAGGGCTTCTTCTACAAGCCGCGCGCCGACCGCGAGCTGCTCGCTGAGTACGCGGGCGGACTGATCGGCACCACGGGCTGCCCGTCCGGCGAGATCCAGACCTGGCTACGCATCGGCGAATTCCAGAAGGCGCGCCAGAGTGCCGCCGACTTCAGGGACATCTTCGGTGCCGGCAACTTCTACCTCGAGCTCATGGACCACGGCCTCGAGGTCGAGACGCGGGTCCGCGAGGGGCTGCTGCAACTCGCCCGCGACCTGCAGCTGCCGATGATTGCGACCAACGACCTGCACTACACCCACGCGGCCGATGCCGACGCGCACGAGGTCCTGCTGTGTGTGCAGTCCGGCAAGACGATGGCCGACCCGAAGCGGTTCAAGCTCGACGGGCGTGACTTCTACCTCAAGAGTCCCGCCGAGATGCGTTCACTGTGGGCCGACAAGCACGATCTCGCCGTGGCTTGCGACAACACGCTACTGATTGCCGAACGGTGTTCGGTCGCGTTCAGCGAAGGCGCGAACTACATGCCGCGCTACCCGGTGCCCACGGGCGAGACCGAGGAGTCGTTGTTCGTCAAGGAAGTCGAGAAGGGGCTCCACCGCCGGTACCCGGACGGCATCCCCGACGAGGTGCGCCGCCGCGCCGACTACGAGGTCGGCGTCATCGTCCAGATGGGCTTCCCCGGCTACTTCCTCGTCGTGGCCGACTTCATCAACTGGGCCAAGGAGCACGGCATCCGGGTAGGGCCCGGCCGGGGGAGTGGCGCCGGCTCGATCGCGGCGTACGCGATGCGCATCACCGACCTTGATCCGCTGCGTCACGGGCTGCTGTTCGAGCGGTTCCTCAACCCGGATCGCGTCTCCATGCCGGACTTCGACGTTGACTTCGACGAGCGCGGGCGCGGCGACGTCATCCGCTACGTCACCGAGAAGTACGGCGACGACCGGGTCGCACAGATCGTCACGTACGGCACCATCAAGGCCAAGCAGGCTGTCAAGGACGCCGCCCGTGTGCTGGGCTACCCGTTCTCGATGGGCGACAAGATCACCAAAGTGATGCCGCCACCGGTGATGGGCAAAGACGTTCCGCTCGCGAAGATCTTCGACCCGGCACACAACCGCTACGGCGAGGGTGGCGAATTCCGCGCGCTGTACGAGGCCGATCCGGAGGTCAAGCGGGTTGTCGACACGGCGAAGGGACTGGAAGGTCTCAAGCGGCAGTGGGGGGTGCATGCCGCCGGGGTGATCATGTCGTCCGCGCCGCTGCTCGACCTCATCCCGATCATGAAGCGCGAACAGGACGGCGCGATCATCACGCAGTTCGACTACCCGACCTGCGAGCAGCTCGGCCTGATCAAGATGGACTTCCTCGGGCTGCGCAACCTAACCGTGCTCGACGACACGCTGCGCAACATCGAGGCCAACCGGGGCGAGAAGATCGTCCTGGAAGAGCTCGCCCTCGACGACGCGGCTACCTACGAACTGCTGGCACGCGGCGACACGCTCGGCGTGTTCCAGCTCGACGGCGGCCCGATGCGCGCGTTGCTGCGCAGCATGCGCCCGGACAACTTCGAGGACATCTCCGCCGTCGGCGCGCTGTACCGGCCGGGGCCCATGGGCGCCAACTCGCACAACGAGTACGCCGACCGCAAGACCGGTCGCAAGCCTGTGGTCGCGATCCACGCTGAGTTGGAAGCAGCACTCGCCGACATTTTGGACGACACCTACGGACTGATCGTCTACCAGGAGCAGGTCATCGCCATCGCGCAGCGCGTCGCCGGCTACTCGCTCGGTGCCGCAGACCTGCTGCGCAGAGCTATGGGCAAGAAGAAGAAGGCGGAGCTGGACGCGCAGTTCGAGACGTTCAGCTCCGGGATGAGGCAGCGCGGCTACTCGGACGCCGCGGTCACAACCCTGTGGGACATCCTCGTTCCGTTCTCCGACTACGCGTTCAACAAGGCGCATTCCGCGGCGTATGGACTCGTGTCGTACTGGACTGCATACCTCAAGGCGAACTATCCGGCCGAATACATGGCTGCGCTGCTCACCTCGACCAAGGACGACAAGGACCGTTCGGCGATCTACCTGGCCGAGTGTCGCCACATGGGGATCTCCGTGCTCGCACCGGACGTGAACTCCTCGGCCGCCGACTTCACCCCTACCGGCAAGGACATCCGCTTCGGGCTGTCCGCCGTCCGCAATGTCGGCACGAACGTCGTCGCGTCGATCGTGGCAGCCCGCAAGGAGAAGGGCAGCTTCGTCGACTTCGCCGACTTCCTGCGCAAGGTCGACGCAACGGTTTGCAACAAGCGCACCATCGAGGCGTTGATCAAGGCCGGGGCATTCGACTCGCTGGGCCATGCCCGGCGCGGGCTCATGCACGTGTACGAACCCGCGGTCGACGCGATCGTCGACACAAAACGTGCCGAGGCGATCGGGCAGTTCGACCTGTTCGGCTCGATGGACGAGCCGATGGCCGACGACGTCTTCTCGGTGCAGGTGCCGAGCGGCGAGTGGGACAAGTCCGTGTTGCTGGCGTTCGAGCGGGAGATGCTCGGGCTGTATGTCTCTGACCACCCTTTGTTCGGCGTCGAGCACGTCCTGGCCGGCGCCGCCGACACCTCGATCGCCGCACTCGTCGGCGAAGGGGCGGCCGAGGGGCAGACCGTGACGGTGGCGGGGATCCTGTCGTCCGTGACCCGGCGCATCACGAAGGCAGGCGCCCCGTGGGCGCAGGCGGTATTGGAAGATCTCGAGGGCTCGATCGAGGTGCTGTTCTTCCCGGCGACCTACGAGCAGATCGGCATCAACATCGCCGAGGACGCGATCGTCGTGGTGAAGGGACGCGCCGACGCCCGCGACGAGACGGTCAAGCTGATCGCCAGTGACCTGTCGGTGCCCGACCTCGCCGACGCCCCCCGCGGGCCGGTGATTGTGCGTATGCCCACTGAACGATGCACGCCGCCGATGGTCAATCGATTGCGCGAGGTGCTCGCCGCTCACCCGGGCACCACTGAGGTGCACCTGCGTCTCGTGCGCGGCGACCGGGAGCAAGCGCTGCGTGTTGCCGACGGTTTCCGGGTAACGCCCTCACCCGCCCTCATGGGCGACCTCAAGGCCCTACTCGGGCCCCAAGCCGTCTCAGCCTGAGAACGCCTGCGCGGACTCGACCGTGCCGGGCGCTGGGCGGGGCGTGTTCATCAGGGCGGCGACGATGACAGCGGCTGCGGCGACGATGACGGCGCCGACCGTGAAGCCACGGGCGAAGCCGTGCACCAGCGCGTCCGCACGCAACGTGGGGCTGGCTGCGTGCGACGCGAGGTAGGCGGCAGTGGCACTGGTCGCGATCGTGTTGAGCAGCGCAGTGCCGACCGAGGCGCCGATCTGCTGTCCGGTGTTGACGGTGGCTGACGCGACTCCGGCGTCGCCGGGCGCGACGCGATAGGTGGCGTAGTTCATCGACGGTGCCATCACCCAGCCCATGCCGAACCCGATCAGCAGCTCGGCCGGAAGGATCACGTCCGTGTACGAGCTTCCCGCCGACAACCGGCTCGCCCAGAACAGGCCACCGGCGACGATCGCCAGGCCGGGCACGATGAGCGCGCGTGGTGGCACGTGCGCGATCAGCCGCGAGGCGATGCCGCCGGCCGATACGAGGACGGCGCCGGTCATCGGCAGGAAGGCCACCCCGGTCAGCACCGGGGAGTAGCCCATCACGATCTGCATCTGATACGTGAAGAAGAGGAACACACAGAACATCCCCACGGCCACCAGGGCCACCGCTAGGTAGGCACTGCCCCGGGTGCGGTCGAGCACGATCCGCAGCGGCAGCAACGGCTGCGCGACCCGAGCCTCGACTGCCACGAACGCGGTCAGGAGCACGGCACCGGCGACGAGCGAACCGATCACCGTGGCAGAACTCCAGCCATGTGGCTCTGCCTGGCTGCACGCGTAGACGACGGCCACCAGCCCCGCGGTTACCAGGACGACGCCGGGTATGTCGAAGCGAGCCCGTCCCGGCGTGCGCGAGTCGCGTAGCAGCGCGGATGCACCGAGCCCTGCGACGAGCGCGATCGGCACGTTCACGTAAAGGCACCACCGCCAGTCGAGGTACTGGGTGAGCAGGCCGCCGAGGAGCAGCCCGACCGCCCCGCCGCCGGCGGCGATGGCCCCGTAGATGCCGAATGCCTTGGCGCGATCGCGCGCGTCGGTAAACGTCACCGCCAGCAGCGACAACGCCGACGGCGCGAGCAGGGCGCCGAATCCGCCCTGGATGGCCCGGGCCGTCACGAGCATGCCGAAGTTCGCGGAGGCGCCGCCGAGGGCGGATGCGGCGGCGAATCCGCTGACCCCGATCAGGAACGTGCGCTTCCGGCCTGTGTAGTCGGCGATCCGCCCGCCGAGCAGCAGCAGGCTGCCGAAGGCGAGCGTGTAGGCGGTGATCACCCATTGCCGGTCGGCGTCCGAGGCACCCAGGGCGCGTTGGGCCGACGGCAGCGCAATGTTCACGATCGTCACGTCCAGCACCACCATCAGCTGGGCGAGCGCGATGAAGGCGAGAGCCAGCCACCGCCGCGAGTTCGTGGTGTCGGCCGGTGCCGAAGGCGCTGCAGGCCGGGTCATTTCCATCTGACGGTCCCTCTCCGCGGGTTTTTCAACACTGATGAATTACCGTGCCACACGGAAAGGCAGATTTCAACAGTGATTAATAAGCCGCTACACGGATCGCTGGTAGACGCCGAAGGCCCGCGTGGCTACCGAGGCCATCACCACAGCCAGTGCCGCCAGCGCGGCGAGCCGCGGCGCCACAACGCCCAGCTCCGGCGAGCCGGACAGCGCCTCCCGGCTGATCACGACGGCCCAGTCGAACGGGTTGTAGGTGGCCACGTTCTGAACCCACGCCGGGGAGAGCAGTGTGGCGATGAGCGCCGACGAGAGGAACGGCAAGGGCAGGCTCAGGAACTGGCTGATCCCGATCAGTGCCTCCTGCTGCCGCACGAGCAGCGCCACGGCGTTCGAGAGCGCCGCGAAGACGACGGTCAGCAGCGACGCGGCCACCAGCGTCATGACGACGCCCGCGACACCACCGTCGAAGCGCGCCCCGCAGGCGTAGGCGATCGCGAACACCGCAAGCGACTGGATGATCGTGACGATCGACTGGTAGGCCAGCGTGGCGACCATCATCGCGCCACGGCTGACCGGCGAGGCCAGCAGCCGGTCCATGACGCCCCGGTTCATGTCCTCGATGTACACCGTGCCGGCCCAGCCGCTGGAGAACAGCGCCGTCATCATGATCACACCGGGGGTGATGAACTCCAGGTAAGTGCCACTGGTGGTGAATCCGGGGATGGTCACGATCGACTTGAACAGCTGCCCGAAGATGAGCAGCCACACGATCGGTTGCACGAGCGTGACCGCCACGTACCAGGGCTGGCGGGTCAGCGCACGCACCGAGCGCACGGTCAGGTAGCCGGAATGGCGCACGAAACGTCTGGGCAGAACAGCACTGGTCATGATTGGTGGTTCCCTTCGAAACGGCGCCCGGCGTGGCGCAGGTAAACGTCATCCAGCGACGGACGGGCGACGGTGACGGACGCGACGGCTATCCCCGCGGCGTCGAGGGCGGCGAGCAGGGTGGGTACCGCCCGCGCGCCGCCGGCGAGACCGTCCGCGCGGGCGTGCAGGGCGACGCCGTCCGGGACGATGCTGGCGAGCCCGGGCGTCCGCTCGAGCACGCGCAGCGCCGCCGCTGCGGTCTCGGCGTTGTCGAACTCGACGTGCACGGTGTCGCCGTGGAGTTCGCTCTTGAGCTCGTCCGGCGTGCCCTCCGCGACCACCCGCCCGCGGTCGACAATCGCCAGCCGATGGGCGAGGTGGTCGGCCTCGTCGAGGTAGTGCGTGGTGAGCAGCACAGTCGTCTGCTCGTCGATGGCGAGGCGGGCGATCTCGGCCCACATGTCGGCGCGCGCCTGTGGGTCGAGGCCGGTGGTCGGCTCGTCCAGGAACAGCACCTGCGGCCGGTGGATCAGCCCGATGGCGACGTCCAGCTTGCGGGTCATGCCTCCCGAGTAGGTGCGCACGAGCCGGTCGGCCGCCTCGATCAGCCCGAATCGGTCGAACAGCTCGTCGGCGCGGCGGTGCGCGTCTCGCCGGCTCAAGCCCTGGATGCGTGCGGCGAGTACGACGTTCTCGCGGCCGGTGGCCATCGGATCGCTGCTCGGCCGCTGGGACACGAGGCCGATCGCGCGCCTGACGCTGTCCGGCTCGAGCGTGACGTCGATGCCCGCGACGCTGGCTCGCCCGGAATCCGGGCGCGACAGCGTGGTGAGGATCTTGACCGTGGTGGATTTGCCCGCCCCGTTCGGGCCGAGCAAGCCGAACACCGACCCGGCCGCGACCTGGATCGAGAGCCCGTCCAGAGCACGCACGGGGTCCTTGCCGCGGCCCGCGGGGTACGTCTTGACGAGGTCGCGCGCGTCGAGCGCCAGGTCGAGTTGGGTGCGAGTGTATGGGTGCAACATGCGAGTTGGCTCCTTGCCATGAGGTGTGGAGCCGAACGCCTACCCTGGGAGCTGCGCTTGAGTGGATTCGGTGCTCGTCAGGGCGTGGATCGGCTCGAGGGTGAAGCCCGGCCCGGGTGTTGCCGCACCCGGGCGGGTTGACTCAGCTGGACGGTTCAGGCGGCAGCAGGGCGCGTCCCTCCTCCCCGAGGTAGCGGAGCGGATCGGCAGAGATTTCCTCGAAAGACGTGCCGGCAGCGATCAGTTCGTGCACGCGCCCCCAAGCCTTGGTGCCAGGCAGGGCGCTGCTGCGGATGTCGCGGCTCAGTTGCGCGACGAACTCCTCTTCCGCACGCAGCATCCGGATCCGGAAGACGCTCTCGATCAGGAACAGGTCAGGCACGCCCTGCTCCCGAGCGCCGGCAAGCATGGCCTCGACGGTGTCCACCTCGGCGCGCAGCTTCTCGACGCGGGTGTCGAGCAGGTCGGCCACGACGTCAGGAGGCAGGCCTCCCATGAGCGACAGCCCGGCCTCCAGGGACGTGTATTCGCGCACCGGCGTGGAGAGCAGTTCCGCCAGCCAGCTCTCGAACTCGGCTTGTCCCGCGTCGGTGATCGCGTAGACGGTGCGCTCGGGGCGCCGTCCCGCGCGGGTCGTCTCCCGAGCGTTGATCAGCCCGTGCTTCTGGAGCGCCTCGACGACCGAGTACAGCGAGCCGTAGTTCAGCTTGATGCTGTGCTCCTTGCCACGCTCGCGCAGCGTCGTGGAGATCTCGTACGGGTGCATCGGCCGTTCTATCAGGCAACTGAGCACAGCCAGCGCCAGCGGGTTGGACACTCGCCGCCGCGTCATCACAATCCTCCATGTCGATTACTCGCAATGGAGTATTTGCCCTCGATCACTCGATGTCAAGCATGTTCTCGGGCCAAGTACCGTCGGTGGGGTGACAATGCTGCCGCCCCCGCATCACGATGGTCCTGACGTCGGGGAGTTCGAACAGGGCACGCCGGGCAGTCGCTGGGCGCTGGGTCGATACCTCGTCGGCCGGGCGATCGGTGAGTTCGTCAGTCGGGCCCTGACGGTGTTCGCGCTGCTCGTCGTCGCGTTGGCGGCCCTGGCGTGGTGGCTCGGTCCGCACTGGCTGGCCGGCCTGATCGGCGTGTTTGCGCTGACTGTCCTGCTGCTGCGTTCGCTGCTCGGCGCGGTGTTGCGGCAGGCCACCGGCGCGGGCTACTTCGGGCCGGCCGAGGATCGGATGCGCCGCCTCGTCGCCGAGACCCGCGGCGATATCCGCACCGAACTCCGCCGCATAGGCGTGCCCAGCCGGACCTGGACGCTGCCCTTGCTCGTGTGGCGGCTCGCGCGGCGTAGGCGGCGTGCCGAGACGCTTCAGCGGCTGCGGGGCTTCGATGCGGAGCGGGTCGTGTCCAGGTCCCGGCTCGACGAGCTGCACATGATCGTGCGGCGGCTGCGCCCGCCCGGACACCGGACGCCGATGAGCTGACAGACTGGCGGGGATGTCGACAGAACGAGCGAGCGCGGCCTACCCGGAGCAGTCCGCGCAACCGCCGGCGCCGCCCGCACCGTCTCTGCCCTGGTTCACCGCCCGGGACCTGGGGCCCGCTGCTGTGATCATGATCGGGCTCGCGGCTGCGGGCGCCCTGCTCGGCCTGCTCTGGCAGCAGATCAGCCCGCGTACGCAGGGCTTCGTCTACGTCCCACCGCACGGGATCATCGCCGAAGAGAACGAGTCGCTGATCGCCTCCGACGGACGGTTCGTACTGCTGACCTGCGCAGCCGGCCTCGTCGCCGCGGTGGCCGCCTGGTCACGGCGGTCCGCCCGGGGACCTGCCGCCGCACTGGCGCTTGCCGCAGGGGGGCTGCTCGGCGCGCTGCTCACCGACTGGGTCGGCCGCGCGACGGGTGGCGGTCACGACGGAGGCACGCTGAACGAAGTGATCACCCTGTCGGTGCGGGTGCACGCCCGCGGGCTGCTGCTGCTGGAACCCGCGATTGCGCTGTTCGTCTACGCCGCCTGTGCACTGTTCGCGCGACGCGACGATCTGGGCGCCGACATCGCATTCGCCCGACTGGTCGACGTATGGCCGGCGCCGGGCGCGGCGGTCGGAGACTGGCTGGCAGCGCGGCGCATCGACGTCACGCTCGACCGGAAGCTCGCGGGGTCGCAAGACTGGCTTTCGGCATACGCCGCGCGTGGTGCCGACGCCGGCTACGACCCGCTGCCACTCGAGCCGGCGACCGCGGCGGCACGTCCCGACGGCGCCGTCACCTACAGCTTCACCGTGGCCGACCTGCCGGGCGAGCCACCGCTTTCGATCCTCGTGCGGCCGCGGCTGCCGTACGTTGACGCCTCGGCGTTGGACGACCGGCAGTGGTTGTTCACCGTCATCCCGGACGCCGGCGACGCTCCGTAGACTCGCAGGCGTGCTGCGACGCATCGATCTGACCGCCGCGGAATCCGACGTGCGCCGGTCTTTGCCGCGGGCCCGGGTCGACGTGCATCAGGCGCTCGCTGCGGTGACTCCGATCGTCCACGCGGTGGCCGAGGGCGGCTACGCCGCGGTCCGCGAGGCGACGCTGCGCTTCGACGGTGTAGACGTGCCGGCGCCCCGGGTGCCGGCGTCCGCACTGCATTCCGCGCAAGATGGCCTCGAGCCGGCCGTGCGTGACGCGCTCGCGGAGTCGATCCGCCGGGCCCGCCTGGTCCACGAGGCGCAGCGGCGTTCCGACGTGGACGTGCGTGTCGTGCCGGGCGGGACCGTCACCCAGCGGTGGGTGCCGGTGTCCCGGGTGGGGCTCTACGTGCCGGGCGGGCTGGCCGTCTATCCCTCCAGCGTGGTCATGAACGTCGTGCCGGCGCAGGTAGCCGGCGTGCGATCGATCGCCGTGTGCTCGCCGCCGCAGCGGGATCATGGCGGGCTGCCGCACCCCGCGATCCTCGCCGCGTGCGCGCTCCTCGGCGTGGACGAGGTCTACGCCGCCGGGGGAGCGCAGTCGATCGCGCTGCTCGCCTACGGCGACGAGTCGGTGCCCGTGGCGCCCGTTGACCTGGTGACAGGCCCGGGCAACATATACGTCGCGGCGGCCAAGCGTTTGCTGCGCGGCGTGGTCGGCATCGACGCCGAGGCGGGGCCGACCGAGATCGCGGTGCTCGCCGACTCCACCGCTGACCCTGTGCATGTCGCCGCTGACCTGATCAGCCAGGCCGAGCACGACACGCTGGCGGCGTCCGTGCTGGTCACCGACTCGGTGACGCTGGCCGACGCCGTCGATGCCGAGGTCGAGCGTCAGGTCGCGCTCACCAAGCACACCGAGCGGATCACCGCCGCGCTGACGGGCGACCAGTCGGCGATCGTGCTGGTCGGCGACCTCGAGCAGGGCATTGCGGTCGTCGACGCCTATGCTGCTGAGCACCTCGAGGTGATCACCGCGTCTGCGCGTGAGGTCGCCGACCGCGTCCGCAACGCCGGCTGCATCTTCGTCGGACCGTACGCCCCGGTATCTTTGGGCGACTACTGCGCGGGCTCCAACCATGTGCTGCCCACTGGACGCACTGCCCGGCATGCATCAGGCCTTTCCGTGCAGTCGTTCCTGAAGGGGATGCAACTGGTCGAGTACACCCGCGCGGCGCTCGTCGATGTGGCGCCACATGTGCTCGCCCTGGCCGCCGCGGAAGATCTGCCCGCGCACGGCGCTGCGATCTCCGTACGCTCGTGACGACCCTGGACGACCTGCCGCTGCGCGACGAGTTGCGTGGTGCGCTGCCGTACGGTGCCCCGCAGTTCGACGTCCCGGTGCGGCTGAACGTGAATGAGAACCCGTATCCTCCGTCCGAGGCGGTCGTGACCGAGATCGCGCAAGCCGTCGCCGGGGCGGCGCGGGGTCTCAACCGCTACCCGGACCGGGATGCCGTTGCGCTACGGGCGGATCTGGCCGCCTACCTCGGTCATGGCCTCACGACCGACGAGGTCTGGGCGGCCAACGGCTCGAACGAGGTCATGCAGCAGCTGCTGAGCGCCTTCGCCGGGCCGGGCCGCACGGCGCTGTCCTTCGCCCCGACGTACTCGATGTATCCGGAATACGCCCGCAATACGCACACGACCTGGGTGGTGGGCCGCCGCCGCGAGGACTTCACGCTCGATCCCGCGCATGCGGTCGGCCTCATCGCCGAGCGTGAACCGTCCGTAGTGCTGCTCGCGTCGCCGAACAACCCGACCGGCACGGCAGTTCCGCTCGATGCGATCGAGGCGGTGTGCGCCGCCGCGCCCGGCATCGTCGTCGTGGACGAGGCGTACGCGGAGTTCCGACGGGCCGGCGCTCCCAGCGCGTTGTCGCTGCTGCCGCGTTACCCGCGGCTGGTCGTGACCAGGACGATGAGCAAGGCGTTCGCGTTCGCCGGCGGTCGGCTGGGCTACCTGGCCGCGGCGCCGGCCGTCGTCCACGCTGTGCGCATCGTCCGGCTGCCCTACCACCTGTCGGCGCTCACGCAGGCCGCCGCGCGCGTGGCGTTGGCCCACGCCGACGAGCTGCTCGCCAGAGTCGACGAGTTGCGCGTGCGCCGCGACGAGACCGTGTCGTGGCTGCGCCAGATGGGGTTGCGGGCAGCCGACTCGGACACCAACTTCATACTGTTCGGGACTTTCGGCGATCGCCACGCCGTCTGGCAGGGGTTGCTCGACCGCGGTGTGCTGATCCGCGAGACCGGACCGGACGGCTGGCTACGCGTCTCGATCGGCAGCTCCGACGATATGGCGGCGTTCCGTGCCGCGCTGAGGGAGGTACTCGCATGACGCGGACCGGCCGCGTGGAGCGACAGACCGCAGAGACAAAAGTGCTCGTCGAGATCGATATTGACGGGGGCGCCGGCCGCGTCGATATTTCGACCGGGATCGGCTTCTACGACCACATGCTGGCTTGCTTCGGTAAGCACGGCCTGTTCGATCTGCGCGTCGATGTCGAGGGTGACCTGCACATCGACGCTCACCACACCGTCGAGGACACCGCGATCGCGCTGGGCCAGGCATTCGCCCAGGCGGCCGGTGACAAGGCGGGCACGCGCCGGTTCGGCGACGCGCTGATTCCGATGGACGAGGCGCTCGTGCAAGCCGCGGTCGACCTGTCCGGGCGTCCGTACCTCGTGCATCGCGAGCCCGCCGGTGCGCCACCCATGATCGGCACCGCCTACGCCACCACGCTCACCCGGCACGTCTTCGAGTCGTTCGCGCACCACGCTGCCGTCGCGCTGCACGTGATCGTCCACAGCGGGCGTGACTGGCACCACATCATCGAGGCCCAGTACAAGGCCGCGGCGCGGGCGCTGCGCGCGGCCGCCGAGATTGACCCGCGCGTATCAGGGGTTCCGTCGACGAAGGGCGTGCTGTGAGGCGGGTCGCCGTGCTTGACTACGGCTCCGGCAACCTGCGCTCGGCGCAGCGTGCCCTGGAACGCGTCGGCGCCTCTGTCGACGTAACGCCTCACCCGGCCGGGTACGACGGCCTCGTCGTGCCGGGCGTCGGCGCGTTCGCCGCATGCATGACGGGTCTGTCCACAGTGGACGGTGCGGCCACGATCAAGGCGGCGCTCGGCGAGCGCCGCCCGGTGCTCGGCATCTGCGTCGGCATGCAGGTGCTGTTCGAGGCCGGGGTCGAGCACGGCGTCGAGACGGCCGGGCTCTCGGTACTGCCTGGGCGCGTCGAGCAGCTCCAGGCGCCGATCCTGCCCCACATGGGTTGGAACACGGTCGACGCACCGACGGGATCGACGTTGTTCGCCGGCATCCCGGGCGGCACCCGCTTCTATTTCGTGCACTCGTACGCCGTCCACCACACCTCCGGCCTGGTGGCCAAGGCGCATCACGGTGAGGACTTCGTGGCAGCCGTCGAGGACGGGTCGGTCAGCGCGACGCAGTTCCACCCGGAGAAGTCGGGTGACGCCGGCGCGACGCTCCTCGAGAACTGGCTGGGTGCGCTGTGAGTAAGGCTCGGGCGAAGGCGCGCGCCGAGCGGCAGGCGCTCGCGGCGCAACGGGCGGCAGCCGAACGGGCGGCCCGGGAACGCGAGGCGGCGCGGCGCGCGCGCTGGGCGAAGCGGGATCTGGCCTGGCGTCAGGGCCGATTGTGGCGGCACGGCGCGGGGTTCCGCCGCAACAAGGAGACCTGGGCCGCCCTGTTCACGCTCGTCCTCGTAGCCCTGCTGCTCACCTACCTGGTGACGTCGTCGATCAACGCGCTGATCGTCGTCGTGCTGGTGTGCCTGATCGGGCTGCCGGCACTGGCGGTGTCGATGCTGGATCGGAGGTCTCGGTGAGCCTCGTGGTGCTGCCGGCGGTCGACGTCGCCGACGGCGCCGCCGT
>JBKPQY010000219.1:0-10051 GCA_046734315.1 Actinomycetota bacterium
GTTACGGCGTCGAGGGCCTCGGGGTCGGGCTCGACGCCGAGGCCGGGGCCGGACGGCACTCGCACGTACCCGTCCTCGAGCACGAACGGGTCGGTGATGTCACGGGCGTAGTAGCGGTCTGACGCGGACGTGTCGCCGGGCAGGGTGAAGTCCGGCAGCGCCGCGAGGGCGACATTGGCCGCCCGCCCGATGCCGGTCTCGAGCATGCCGCCGCACCACACCGGCACGCCGTGTGCGGCGCACACGTCGTGGATCCGCCGCGCCTCGAGGTAGCCACCGACCCGTCCCGGCTTGATGTTGACGATCCGTGTCGCGCCGATGCTGATGGCGTGCACGGCGACCGCCGCCGAGGTGATCGACTCGTCCAGGCAGATCGGCGTGCGCACGAGCCGGGAGAGCTCGGCGTGCCCGGCGAGATCGTTCTCCGGCAGGGGTTGCTCGATGAGCAGCAGGTCGAACGGATCGAGCTTGGCCAGCTGCCGTGCGTCGGCGAGCGTGTATGCGGTGTTCGCGTCGACCTGCAGCAGCAGCTCGCTGCCGTAGCGTTCGCGCACGGCACGCACCGGGGCGACGTCCCAGCCCGGCTCGATCTTCAGCTTGATGCGCAGGTAGCCGGCATCCAGGTACCGGTCGACCGCGTCGAGCAGCTGCGAGACCGAGTCCATGATCCCGACGGACACCCCGGCCGGAACGGCTTCGCGCACGGCGCCGAGAAACGCACCGAACGACATACCCGCGACCCGCAATTGCGCGTCGAGTGTCGCGCACTCAAGGGCCGCCTTAGCCATGGAATGCCCCTTGATAGGGGCGAAAGCCCGCTCGGCGCGGTGCACGTCGGGCTCGGGCACGGCGAGCAGCGCTGGCACGAGGAAGCGGCGCAGCACGTCTGCCGCGCCGTCGGCGTACTCGGACGAGTACCGCGGCTGGGCTGCGGCGACGCACTCGCCCCATCCCTCGGCCTCCGTCGCGACGACCCGGACGAGCACCGCCTCTCGGTCGAGTTCGGTGCCGAACGAGGTGCGGAACGGGGCGACCAAGGGAATGGCGATACGCCGCAGTTCGACGCCCTCGAGCTTCATGCGCCTGCCTCCAGGAGATACCGGCCGTCCCGGGAGATCCCGGCGATGCGGTAGTCGTGCTGCTGCGCGTACATCATCGCGTCCCGTACCGCCATACGCCAGCGTACGGCCAGCTCGGGGTCGGTTGCGCGCAATCTCTCGATGTCGAGGGGTATCGCGACGGTCAGTGCGCCGTCGACCCGGCGTCCGGGAACCGGCAGGTCGCCTGCGCGGTCGAGCAGCGCCACCCGGTCGGCGAGATCCGGCACCCGTGGCGGCTCGGCGTCGAGCCACCAGATGACGTACAGGCGGTCGGACGCGGTGCCCACGTTCACGGCGTCGCGCATCGGGCCGTAGAAGTCGGGCAGGTATTCGACGGCGGTAGCACCGAGCGTGCGCAGGTTGAAGTAGGCGTTGCGGGCAATCAGCGGGTCGAACGTCCAGCTGATCGCAGTGCGCCCGCGAGCCAGCACCCAGTCGCGCTGGTGCAGCTTGAGCGCGCGCCCGACGCCGCGGCCCTGGTGCTCGGGTGCGATGCCGGTCACGTGCGAGTGGAGGTGCCCGTCGGCAGCGAAGAATCCGACCGATGCACCGACCAGGGTGTCGCCGTCGTAGGCACCTGCGACGTAGTTGCCGATGTGGGCCAGCGCACGCATCGTGCCGGGGTCCACCACATGCTCGTCGCCGGTGCCCCAGATAAGCCTCAGCAGCGCTGCCGCCTCGTGCATGGCGGCCGCATCGGTCAGCTCGGCGATCCTCATGGGAGAAAATCGAGTCCGGCCATGACGTACGGCTCCTTACCTGAAAGGTAATCGCGGCGGTCCCCTCAGCGAAGTTAACGTAGCTCGGCATGACCACAACGGTGTCCCGATCCCCGGTCGGTGAGCTGCTGCGCCAGTGGCGCGAGCGGCGCCGGATCAGCCAGCTCGACCTGTCGATCGAGGCCGACGTTTCCACCCGGCACCTGAGCTTTGTCGAGACGGGACGCTCCCAGCCCAGCCGCGACATGGTGCTGCGCCTGGCCGACAGCCTCGACGTCCCGCTGCGTGAGCGCAACCACTTGCTGCTGGCGGCCGGCTACGCCCCTGTCTACGGCGAGGCGCCGCTTTCTGCACCTCAGATGGCGGCTGTGCGGCAGGCGATCCGGCTCGTGCTCGAGGCGCATGAGCCGTTCCCGGCCGTCGTGGTCGACCGCGCGTGGAACCTCGTCGACGCGAGCGCGGCGGTCGAGCTGCTGACCGCAGGCGCAGACCCGCGGCTGCTCGAGCCGCCGGTGAACGTGCTGCGCTTGGCGCTACATCCGGACGGCGTCGCGCCGCGCATCGTCAACCTGGGGGAGTGGCGCGCGCACCTGCTCGCGCGATTGCGCCGCGAGATCGCGGTGAGTGCCGACGAGCGGCTGATCGAGCTTCTCGACGAGTTGCGCGAATATCCGGGCGACAAGCCCGGCATCGCGGTGCCCGGTTCCGGTGATGTGGTTGTGCCGCTGCGCATACACACTGAGCTCGGGGAGCTGCGTTTGTTGAGCACCGTAGCCACCTTCGGTACGCCGCTCGACGTCACGGTCGCGGAACTGTCGATCGAGTCGTTCTTCCCGGCGAATCCCGAGACCGCCGAGGCGCTGCGCTCCTAAGGCTTGGCGCGGTCGAGCCGCTGCGTGGCGCGGCGCACATCTGCCTTCGCGTCGCGTACCCGGTGGCCGGCTTCGGTGAGGCGGTGGCGTGCGTCGCTGAGCTGCTGCTCCAGCGCCTCCACCCGGTCGCGGTGCTTCGCCGCCTCGGTCTCGGCCTTGACCAGCTGCCGGCGGGCGGTGACGACCTCCTTCTCGGCGGCGGCGACGCGTTCCCGGTGCGCCCGCTCGGCAGCGGTGGGTTCGCGTGGCCTCGCCTTGGCCGGGGACCCGGGCTGCGGTGGGCCGGTCGCCGTGACGGGACGCGCCGGCGCGGCCGGAGGCACAACGGTCAGGTCGGTGCGGGCACCGGCGTCAAGGCCGAAGCCGGCCCACTGCGCGGCGCGCAGTAACCGCCCGGACGCGAGCTGCTCGGCGACCTCCGGGTCGGCGAACGCCGCCGTGAGCGTGGCGTTGACGTCTTCGCGCAGGGCCGCGGACGGCGCCTGCTGCCCGGTTGCCGCGAACGCCGCGCGGGCCATGGCGTCGACCAACTCGCGGCGTTCCCGGGACAGCTCGCGAAGCGCGGCCCCGTCGAGGCGCCGCTCGGCGTCGCGCAACCGCGTGCCGAGCTCCGCGGCGCGCTCGATCAGCCCGGGGTCGGCCCGTGCCAGGGCGTTGAGCGTCCAGGCGCTGCGCGTCGGCTTGCGCAGGGCGGCGACCGCCTTGGCGACCTCCGCGTCGCCCTGTTGCCGCGCGGCGGCAGCGAGCGCCCGTCGGCGGTCGACGAACTCGTCCGGGTCGGCGGCGTACAGCTCGTCGGCCGCCTGTTCGAGTGTCGTCACGGGTTCACCGTCCCCTGGAGCAGGTCCGCGACGGTGGCGATGCCCTCGGCCACCGCCCGCTCGTTGACGTTGCCGAAACCGATCACCAGCTGCGGCGGCGTGGTGCCGCCGCCGGCGCGGTTCACGCTCATGCCTCGCAACCCGATCGAACGCATCCGGGCGGCCGCGACCACCGCCTGCTCGTCGGCTGTGTCCGGGAGGTGCGCCACCGCGTGGAAACCGGCGGCCAGCCCGGTGAGCCGGACGCCGGGCGCATTCCGGGCCAGCGATTCGACGAGCACCTCGCGACGGCGGCCGTAGATCGCGCGCATCCGCCGCAGGTGCCGGTCGTAGCGACCCGACTCGATCAGCGTCGCGAAGCCCAACTGGTCCAGGCCGGGTGAACCACGGTCGCTCGCCTGCTTCTCGGCGGCAACGGCGTCCACGAGCGACGCAGGGCAGACCAGCCAGCCGAGGCGGACCGTTGGCGCGAGTGCCTTGCTGGCCGTCCCGATCGACACGACGCTATCCGGGGCCAGGCCCTGAAGTGCGCCCACCGGCTCGCGGTCGTACCGGAACTCCGCGTCGTAGTCGTCCTCCATGATCATCGCGTCGTGCTCGTTCGCCCAGGCGACGAGCGCCTGGCGCCGTTCGGGGGCGAGCACCACGCCCGTCGGGGACTGGTGCGCCGGAGTCAGGACGACCGCGCGGGCCCCGGACGCCGCCAGCGCGTCCACGTTGATGCCCCGCTCGTCCACCGGCACCGGCACGGCGTGCAAGCCGGTATGGGCCGAGACCTGCGACGTATCGGCGTCGCCGTAGCCCGGATCCTCGAAAGCCACCCGCTTCACACCGCGCGCGGCGAGCACGCGTAGCACGAGGTCCAGCCCCTGTGCGAACCCTCCGCAGATCAGGGTGTTCTCGGGCTCGGCGGCCGCGCTGCGCACGCGGCGCAGGTACGCGGCAAGGACCGTGCGCAGCCGCGACGCGCCGCGTGGGTCGCCGTAGTCGAAGTCGGCGTTGGGCACGTCCCGGAGTGTCTCGCGCATCGCCCACAGCCAGTCGGTGCGCGGGAAGCTGCTCAAGTCGGGGACGCCGGGCCGGAAGTCGATCTTCAGCTGGGGCGCGGCCGGTGCCGCCGGACGTACCGGCGCAGCCTGGTGCGCGCCGCCGGCCACCCGGGTTGCCGACCCGCCTTCACTGCGCAGGTAGCCCTCGGCCGAAAGCTGGGCGTAGCAGTCCTGGACGAGCCCGCGTGAGACGCCCAGCTCGCGCGCCATGGCCCGCGAGGACGGCAAGCGTTCGCCGACCTGTAGCCGCCCGCTCCGGATTGCCTCGCGCAGCGTCCCCTCGAGCTGCGTGCGCAGCGGCTCGGCGCGGCGACGGTCCAATGCGACGAGCAGCTCGGGCCCCAAACCGGCCCACTCGACGGCCATGGAATTGGACCTTAGCGTCAGGCCGATCCGATCCTAGGTTTTGTGGCATGAGCGTTATCGCTGCCGCGCCCGTCCGGCCCTCGATCATTAGCCCGGCGCTGGTTCGGGTGTTCGTCGCCTCGTTCGGCTCGCTGACCTCGTTCTTCGTGCTCGCGTCGGTGGTGCCGCGCTACGCGGCCTCCGTCGGCGCCGGAGCCGCGGGCGCCGGACTCTCGACAGCCGCGCTGATGTTCGCAACGGTCGGCGCAGAGTTCGCGGCACCGTGGCTCGCGACACGATTCGGCTACCGCTCGGGGCTTGCCGCCGGCCTGATCCTGCTCGGCGCGCCGGCGCTGGCGCTGCCCTATGCGACCGGACTGCCGGCCATCCTGGCAGTAGCGGTCGTCCGCGGCGTGGGCTTCGCGATCGTCATGGTGCTCGGCGATGCGCTGATTCCGCTGTTCGTTCCGGACGAACGGCGCGGCGAGGCGCTCGGCCTGGGCGGCGTGGTCGCCAGTGTCCCCGGCGTCGTTGCACTGCCGCTCGGCGCGTGGCTGGTCGATCAGATCGGCTACGCCGGCGTGTTCGTCGTCGGCGGCGTGGCGGCGCTGGCGGCGCTTGTCGCGGTGCCGGGCTTGCCCGAGCCGCGCGAGACGTCACCGTCGGAGAAGCCACGCGTCGTGGCCGGCCTGCGCAACCGGGCGATATCCCGCCCGGCCCTGACCTTCGGGGCGACTGCTGTGGCCGGCGGCATCGTGACGGCATTCCTGCCGCTGGCGGTCGACGGCGTCGCCCCCGCCGCGCTGCTCGTCCAGGCGGCGGCTGCCACGGTCACCCGCTGGTGGGCCGGACGCCAGGCCGACCGGCGTGGCGCGGCCGGGCTGCTCGTTCCGGCCGTCGTGCTGTCCGCTGCCGGGATGCTGGCCATGGCGCTGACCGCGCTGCCGGCGGTCGTGCTGCTCGGCGCGGTGGTCTTCGGCGCCGGCTTCGGCGTCGCGCAGAACGCCAGCATGGGGACGATGTTCGACGCAGTGCCCCGATCCGGGTACGGCATGGCGAGCGCGTTGTGGAACATGGCGTACGACGGGGGATACGGGCTGGGCGCCGCGGGCTGCGGCATCGTCGCGGCGCAGGCCGGGTATCCGATGGCGTTCGCGCTCACCGCGGTGGTCGTGGCTACCGCGGTAGTGCCGGCCCGGCGCTGCCGCTGAGGCGCTGATGCGGGGTGCGATGCGGCAGGGCCTGTCACACTCCGGCGCGGCGGACGGTCAGACAGGATGGCAGCCGTCGAAGGAGGCAATCATGTCCGTGCAAGTCACCGCGATCATGCTAGGCGTACAGGATCTGGCCCGCGCCAAGGCGTTCTACACCGACGGGCTGGGCGCAAAGATCGCCCAGGACTATCCCGGGTTCGTATCGCTGAACCTGGGCGACGGGTCGTCGTCGCTCGCCCTCTACCCGTGGGACGCCGCTGCCGGCGATGCGGGGGTCTCCCCGGAGGGCCAAGGTTTTCGAGGCGTGTCGTTCCACCACATCGTCGCGACCCCGCAGGAGGTCGACGAGGCCATTGCGGCGGCCGTGGCGGCCGGCGGTGGCGTCGTCAAGGAGGCCGGTGCGACGCAGTGGGGCTACTACGGGTACTTCAGCGACCCGGACGGCTACCTGTGGAAGGTCGCGACCGGCGCCTGACCCCCGATCGCGCAAGAATCCCTCGTCTCAGACGGGGGATTCTTGCTGAATCGGGCGAACCCAGCCCTCGCCCTCGGGGCGCGGACTCACGTCCAGAGGTCGTCGAGGGTCGGCACGGCCACTCTCGACGTAGTGAGGACGCGCTGTGACGGTGCAGGCGCTTCGGTTTGGTGGATGTCCAGCGTGACCAATGCGGTGTCGGTGAGGAACCGGGTGTCAGGGGCGAGGCAGTAACGGTCGCTTCCTCCGAAGCGGCGGACATGCATGCGCTGCGGCACGTAGAGATGAAGCTGCGTCCGGGCGCGGGTGAGCGCGACGTAGAACAGGCGCTGTTCTTCGACCAGGCCGGTGCGGGAGTTGAGCGCCATGTCCGAGGGAAAGGCTCCGTCGACGAGGCCGATCACGTGGACGACGTCCCACTCAAGACCCTTGGCGGAGTGGACGGTGGACAGCGTGACGTAGTCATCGTCGAGCTGCGGCGGCCCGGCGAGGTCGCCGGTGGCAGCGGGTGGGTCGAGGGTGACGGCGGCGACGTATTCGGCGAGGGTTGGCGCGGACGTGGTAGCCGCGAGCAGCCGGTCGAGGTCGGCAAGACGGGCTGGATGGTCGGGATAGCGGCGGATCAGCAGCGGCTGCAGCATCGCCAGCACCGAGGCAGCGCGCTCTGCGGGGGTGCGCTTGGCCCGGGCATCGGCAAGCGCCGCGAGGGTGGCGCTGAGCCTGACCCGCGCCGCTGCCGGTGCGGCCGCGACGGCCTCGGCATGTCGGTGTTCATCCGGCCCGGCGGCGGGGTTCAGGACGCCGAGCAGGGCGCGGGCGCGAGCCGGCCCGATGCCGTCGTGCAGGCGCAGTAGCCGATACCACGCGATCTCGTCGGCGCGGTTGTCGAGAAGCCTCAAGGCGGCAAGGAAGTCTTTGACGTGGGCGGCCTCGAGGAATTTCAGGCCGCCGTACTTGCGGAACGGGACGCGCCGGGTGGTCAGTTCGATCTCGAGCAGGTCGCTGTGGTGGGCCGCGCGCATGAGCACTGCCTGGTCGCGCAGCCGCCGCCCTGACTCGGCGTCGTCCAGTACCGCATCCGCGACGAGGCGCGCTTCAGTGGGGGCGTCGTAGCAGCGCATCAGCGTGGGCTGCGGGCCGCCGGTCCGGTCGGAGTGCAGCCGCAGCGGCGGCATGCCGCCACTTTTTGGTCGGATCGTGTTGGCCAGATCGAGCAAGGGCTGGCGGGAGCGGAAGTTGCGCACCAACCGGATCACCGTGACGTCGGGCAGCGTGGTGGCCAGGTCGGTCAGGTGGGTGGGATCGGCGCCACGGAAGGCGTAGATGGCCTGTGCGTCGTCGCCGACCACGGTCAACCCGGCACCGTCCGCGCACAGCAGCCGGACGATGTCGACCTGGATCTGGTTGACGTCCTGGTATTCGTCGACCAGTACGTGGTCCCAGCGGCCTCTGATCGCCGGTCCCAGAGTCTCGTCGGTGAGCAGGGCCCGCCAGGCGAGCAACAGATCGTCGAAGTCGAGCAGCCCGTCGGCCCGCTTGCGGGCCATATAGCCCCGATACAGTTCGAGGATCTTCTCGACGTGTGGCTCGCACCAGGGAAACTCGACGGCGAGTACTTCGCGCGCGGGCTGCGCAGTGTTGACCGCCCGCGTGTAGGCGTCGAGCAGCGTGTCCGCACGGGGGAAGCGTTGACCCGTGCCGGCGAGATCGTGCTCATGCCGGAGCAGGTCCATCAGGTCGGCGGCATCGGCCTGGTCGAGCACGGTGAACTCCGCCGACAGCCCGAGGGTTTGCGGATATCGGGTAATCAGCTGATGGGCCACGGCATGGAAGGTGCCACCCCACAGCCGACCCGCCGCGCGCCGGTCTCCGCAGAGCACCCCGGCGCGGGCCAGCATGTCCGCCGCCGCGCGTCGGGTGAACGTGAGCAGCAGGATCCGCGACGGGTCCGTGCCGTGCGCCAGCAGCCGGGCAACCCGGGCCGTGAGCGTACGGGTCTTGCCTGTGCCGGCGCCGGCCACGATCACCAGCGGCCCGCCGTCGTGCGCGGCTGCGGCCAGCTGCGCCTCGTCCAGTCCAGCGTCCCACTCCGGCTCGAACATGCGTGCGAGCCTAGGCCACTTGCCGGCGGAACGCCGAGAACGTGCCCACGCCACGCCGGACGTCCGGGGTGTGCAAGCCTGGATCGATGACCGCCGCTGACTGGAAGGCACGTGTGCTCGACGCCGTCGACGATTCCAGCGCGGAGTTGGTGACGTTCCTCGCCGAGCTCGTCCGGATGCCGAGCGTGGGCGGAACCGACGTCGAGAACAGCGCCCAGCACTACCTCGCCGGCGTGTTTGACGGCGTGGGTCTGGAGGTTGACCACTGGCGGTTGCCGCTCACCGAATTGCGCGCCGAGCCCGACTTCCCAGGCGTCGAGGTCGACCGCGACGAGGCCTGGGGACTGGTCGGACGCCTGGCCGGGCACGGCGGCGGTCGATCGTTGCTGTTGAACGGGCACGTCGATGTTGTCCCGCCCGGTGATCTCGGGGCGTGGACCGACGGGGACCCGTACTCCGGCCGCCTCGAAGGCGACCTGCTCTACGGACGCGGCGCCTGCGACATGAAGGCGGGGCTGACTGCGGCGCTATTCGCCGTGCGCGCGCTGGCCCGCAGTGGCGTATCGCTCGGCGGCGACGTGATGTTGGCCAGCGTTCAGGGTGAGGAGGACGGCGGCCTCGGTACGTACGCGACGATCCGCCGCGGCTGGCGCGCCGACGCCTGCGTGATCCCCGAGCCGACGGGCCTCGACATCGTCCCGGCCACGGCGGGCGCGCTGACCTTCCGGCTGCGCGTGCCGGGCAAGGCCGCGCACGCAGCCCGGCGCACCAGCGGCGTCAGTGCACTCGAGAAGTTCTGGCCGATCTGGCGCGCGCTGTCTGCCCTCGAGCACCGACGGAATGCGACCGTCGATCCGCTCGTCGCGCGCTGGGATGTCGCCTATCCAATCTCGGTCGGCGTGGTGCGGGGTGGTGAGTGGGCCTCCACAGTGCCGGATGCCCTTGTCGCGGAAGGGCGTCTTGGGGTGGCGCTCGACGAGCCTGTCGCTGCCGCCCGCGCCGATCTCGAGGAGGCGGTGGCGCAGGCGTGCGGCACCGACCCCTGGCTGCGCGACCATCCGGCCCAGGTCGAGTGGTGGGGTGGCGCGTTCGCACCGGGACGGCTGCCGCCCGAGAGCGACCTCGTGCAGCGGATGTCTGCCGCCCACGCGCAGGTATGCGAGCGCCCAACGCAGACCTGGGCCGCGCCGTACGGCAGCGACCTGCGGCTCATGACGAACCTCGCGGGCGTGCCGACGCTGCACTACGGTCCGGGCGACACAGCGCAGGCGCACGCCCCCGACGAGTCAGTCTCACTGGAGCAGGTGCTTGTCTGCGCTAGGGCACTGACGCTGCTCGCCCTGGACCTATGCGG
>JBKPQY010000220.1:0-11612 GCA_046734315.1 Actinomycetota bacterium
GAGGAACGCGCGTCGCTGCGCACCTGGCTGTACAAGATCGCCACCAACCGGTGCCTCAACGCGCGTCGCGCGGCGAGCCGGCGCCCGGCCAGGGAGTGGGATGTGTCGCAGTTCGAACCGCCCGTGCCGACGCCGCGCGACGAGCCAGTCTGGCTGCAGCCGTTTCCTGACGCCCTCCTCGAGGGTGCCGTCGGCGTGCCGCCCGGGCCGGAGGCCCGCTACGAGCAGAGCGAAGCCATCTCGCTGGCCTTCGTGACCGCCCTGCAACTGCTGCCGCCACGCCAGGTCGCCGTCCTCATCTTGCGCGACGTCCTTGGATTCCACGCCAGCGAGGTGGCCGGCATGCTGGAGGTGAGCGTCCAATCGGCCAACAGCGCCCTCAAACGAGCCCGCGCCAGCATGCAGCGCCGGCAGCAGCCAGCCGCCAGCCAGCAGCCGCCGGCTGCAGGCTCGCCCGCCGAGGACGCGATCGTGGCCAAGTTCGCCCGCGCGTGGGAGTCGGCCGACCTCGACGCGCTGGTGACCCTGCTGACCGACGACGTCTTCATCGCTATGCCTCCGGAGCCATTCGGATACGAGGGCCGAGAACTCGTGGCCCGCTACTGCGCCCGCCAGTTCGCCGCGGGCCGCAGGTTCGACCTCGTGCCGACCCGAGCCAACGGCCAGCCGGCGTTCGGGGCATACCTGCGCGGCCCGGCCGGAATCCGCCACGCGACCGCTTTCTACGTGCTCACGCTCGCCGGCGACCGGATCTGCGCCATGACCCGCTTCGAGGCCAGCGTGCTGCCGTGGTTCGGGCTACCGCGATCACTCCCGAGCCGATAGCCGGCCTCCCGGGCGGCCTTGCTCGCCGCCGATACGTGTCCCCGCCATCCGCGGCGCCGCCGACTGCCAGAAGGCGCCCGAATCCGACCGAAAGCTGCCCGGCCAGGTGCACAGAATCACCAGATCTGGGTAAGCCGGACAAGGCTAACCGATCCCTGACTGCCCGCGCCGATTCGGCGATCGGCGACCCCCTTGCAGGGCGCCAGCGTTCGCGCGATCCCTCACCCTCAGTTACGGCCGTGGCATGGGCTTCGTGGCAGTCACTGGGAGCAGCTCCTGATCCCAGTGCCCGCGCACAAGCCAGCCCACGACTGTCCGGCGCATGCCCACTGTGGACGGTCTGTCAATGGCTCTGTCAATGAGCCACTATCGTCGCGCGGCACTGATGCCACTGATGGCAACAACGACATCAACTATTCTGGCCAGCAGACAACCCAGTCGTGCTAAGTCCGCGATCTCTTAATCAGCGGGTTCGGGGTTCGAGTCCCTGGCGGCGCACCAGCCTCTAGCCCAATGATTTCGGGGCCTCCAGCGCCTCGCAAGATCACTAAAGTTGATCAATGTCTGGTACGGCTCCATGGACACTCTTATCAGTACTTAACATCGAATCAGACAGTGCCCGGACCCATGTCGTCGCCTGATGTCTATTGCCGTCGATGCGCCCGTCAGGCCGCCCGTCACCGGACCGATCGGCTGACGCTCCGTGTGGAGCGGGTTTCCCAGGGCGCGCCGAGCAGGCGCCCCACACGAGCGTCTTGCCGAGCAGGCACCGTAGACCGACGGCCGCCCGAAAGGGTGATGCCTGTTCTCGGGGGGTACACGCTCATGTACGAGCCCGAGCGGCCCGAGAGCGTCACACCGCCCGTGCCCGAGTAGCTGCTCGAGATCTGCAGGTTCGCCGGGGTGCGGGTCGTGTTGGCGAAGCCGCCGCCGCTCGCGTCGAGCTTGTCGGTGACGACGATCGACACCGGCCCGCTCACGGTCAGCGAGGAGCCACCGGAGAGCGTCAGCGTGTGGAAGCAGTAGGCGCCGTCCGCGAGCGTGACGGACTTGCCGCCGCTGACGGTGAGGGTCGCCGGTGGCCGCGTTGTAGGTGAACTTGCCGCTGATGCCCGAGGCGTCGCTGAACGGGTTGCAGGCGGCAACCGTCCGCGCCGCGATCGCCGCCGACTGCACGTTCGGCGTCGCCGTCCCCTCGATCGTGCCGGCGGTCGCGATCGTCGTACCGGCCCTGACGTTGCCCATCACCGTGCCGTTCTTGTCGATCGTGCCGCCGCCCTGAGCGGAGCGCACGTCGCCGGCGACCCTGGTCGAGCCGACTGCGACGAGGCCGTTGCTGAACAGGCTGGCATCGCTTGCCTGGTTGGCCGAGCCGTAGGGCCCGACGCCAGAGTCGAAGCTGTCGACGAGCGTTCCCGTGCCGCTCAGCGACACCTAGTCGAGGCCGATCACGCCCGGACGCGAACCACGGTGACCAGCGCGGACTCCGAAGTCGTCACACCGGAGGCGTTTGCGGTGACCGTGACACGCACGTGTCCAGGCTTGCTCGCGGTCAGGACTCCCGCCGAGGTGACACTCGCTCCGGCGGTGTTGGTGTCCATCGGGGCGATCTGATAGCTGTACGTCGCCCCCGGGGCGGCCGGGACCAAGCTCGCGGACAGCTGGGTCCCCGCAGACGGCGGGTCGAGCACCACGGTGGTGTCGCCGAAGTCGATCCGCGACGTGTGGGTGTTCGGGAACTTCGTGCCGGTGGCGTCGGGCTGGCCGGAGGTGACCACGACCGGGAACGTGGTCGACTTGGTCTCGCCGTCGGCCGTGGCAGTGGCCGTGATCAGCGCCGCACCGGTGGACACAGGGGCGACGGCGCCGGTGGCGTCGACTGTCGCGACGGACGGATCGGACGAGGTGTACTTCACCGCGAGCGCGCGATCGGTCAGATCCCAGAACGACATGTCGTGCTTGGTCACCGAGAGCTGAGCATCGATCCGGTTGTCCGGAGTGTCGAGGCTCAGCTCGGTGCCATCCGGCTGGGCCGAGACCACGTCGACACCGGCCGTGCGCCGCCCGGCCACCGTCAGGGTCACCGGCTTCAGGTCCGCGTCCGCTGAGCTCGAACCGGCCATGATGGTCCAGTTGCCCGTCGGGAAGATCTTCCTGTGGTGCAGGTCGTCCCAGAACCACAGGTCGCCGGCGCCGATGGTCACCTGCACGGTCTGCGGGGTCCCGGCAATCAGCCCGCTCTTGGCGAAGCCCTTCAGCTGCTTGACCGGCCGATCGTCGCCGTTGGCACCTGTGGGCGCCTTGGCATAGACCTCGACGACGGCCTTGCCCGGGTGGCTGGGATCCTGGTTGGAGACCGGCACCGAGATCGTCACCGACTGGTTCGGGGTGATCCTCGCAGAGGACAGCGTCGGTGTGCCGTAGGCGAAGTGCGAGTAGGACAGGCCCTGCCCGAACACATAGTCGGGTGCTGCGCAGTTGGGACCGACCTGGTAGTAGAGGTAGGTGCGACCGCACCTGGCTCCTTCCGCCTTGGTCATCCGGTAGTCCTCGATCGCGCGGTCCGGGGCGGCGGCCGGCCCGAGCTGTGCGTCGACGTTCGAGTACCACGTCAGCGGCAGCTTGCCCGAGAAGTTGGCGACCGCCGTGCGTCCATCCTCGAGCGTCACAGTGTCGTTGTAGAGCAACGCCGGCATCGCTTCGCCCTGGTACATGCCGTCGAACGAGGACCAGACGATCGCGCCGACCTCCGGCAGATCCTTGAACTGGCTCACGTCGACCATCGTCTTGCCCTGGATCCACACAACGATCTTCTTGTGATACTTGGCCGCGAGCGGGGCGATCGAGTTCTTGATCAACTCGGCCTGCATGCGGGGCAGGGCCACCGTCGTGCGGTCCGTGCCCTCACCGCCGTCGCGGGTCGTGTGGCCGACGACGACCACGACGTTGTCGGCCTGAGAGATCCGATACTCGGCCGTCGCCGCGTCCTTCACCGGATCGCAGGGGTCGCTGGAGCACAGCGAGGTCGTGATCGCCGTGCCGTCGCTGTTGAGCACATCGGGGAAGGCTGCGAAGTGGTCGGACAGGAACGGCGTGGACGAGCCCGCCGTCACGGCCGAAGGCGACGACCCGTTCCGCGTCGCCAGCGCCTGTTCGAACGTGGTCTTGGTCTGCGCGGGCCCGGAGTAGGAGCCCGCCTGGAAGGTGTTGAGGCTGCTGACGTGCCCCAGCGCGACGGTCTGGCCCGTCCCGGCGCCCGCGAACGGAAGCGTCCCGTCGTTCTTCAACAGAACGGGCGCCTCGAGGGCGGACTCGTGGGCGACCGCACGATGGGCGGCCGAGGCCAGCTTGACGCTGGGGTCGCCGGACGAAGACAGCGTGTAGGAGTCGCTGTTGTACGGAACCGAGCCGACAGGGTCGAACTCGCCCGTCTGGAAGCGAGCGGTGAAGATGCGGACGAGGGCGATGTCGAGATCGGCCTCGGTGACCAGGCCCTGGTCCTGAGAGGCG
Organism: Actinomycetota bacterium; assembly: GCA_046734315.1. Lineage (GTDB taxonomy): Bacteria > Actinomycetota > Actinomycetes > Mycobacteriales > Jatrophihabitantaceae > DASXRA01. The sequence continues at coordinate 4,336 of JBKPQY010000220.1, forward strand.
GCCAGTCCGGTGGCCGAGGGGTAGTCGGAGCCCAAGCAGTCCTGATCGGTGCCCGCTTTGAGGGCCCAGGCGTCGCCTTGAGCCTTGTTGATCTGCGTCAGCCCGCCGAGCTGGACGGGATGCCACGAGTGCCCTAGGGTGCCGGTCTGCCAGACGCGGGTGATCGCGTCGCAGTCTGAGACGACGTAGCCGTCGAAGCCGAAGGACCGGCGCAGCAGGGTCTCCAGGGTGTACCGGCTCGAAGCGTTAGGGGTCCCCGGTGTGCCATTCGGGGTGGCGTTGTCGTCAGGGCTCCACAAGGTCGGGAAACTCGACGCCGAGGGGTAATCGGTGGTGTAGTCCTCCTTGAGGCCGATGGCGTTGTAGGCGGACATCAACGATCGCGCCCGCGCCTTGCCCGCCGACATCGAGAAGGGCACGGTGAAGTACTCGAGCAGCGAGCGCTCGGTGACGTTCGACGTGCCGAAGTTGCGGTTCGCCTCGGAGTTGTTCGCCAGATAGTGCTTCGGCGTGGCGATCGCCTCGACGTAAGGGTCCTGGCCTGTCGCAGCCGTATCGGGCCGCGGTGAGGCGTTGTTCTGCAGCCCCTTGACGAATGCCCCGGCCACCTCGCCGGTCAGGACGGGATCCTCCGAGTAGGACTCGTCCGCGCGCCCCCATCGGGGATCCCGGTTGAGGTTCTGGTTGGGCGAGAAATAGTTCAGGCCCCAGCACGCACCACCGGTGGGGTTCGGGTTGGCCACGCCCGGCGGACACGACGTGTTGTAGGTATCGCGGCCCTCGTCGGCGATGCCGCCGGCGATCGTCTTGACGAGAGGGGCGTCCCACATCGAGGCGATCGCAGTGCTCTGGGGGTACTGCGTGTAGTTGCTGTTCCCCGGAAGGGTCGGAAAGTAGATCCCGTGATTCGCCTCACTCCAGTAGCCATACGACTTCACGCCGAGGCGAGGAATCGCTGATGGCTTCGGAGCCCAGGTCGCGTGGGGCTGCATGGCCCTGAACTGGTCGAGCTTCTCTTCCAACGTCATGCGCGAGACCAGGTCGGCCGCACGGACGCTGAACGGCAGCGAGGTGTCCAGATACGCCGGCGGCTTGTCGACGGCCGCCGCCCGCGGCGTCGGACCGACCACACCAGCGCAGACGAGCGGGACCAGCAGCGCCCCGCCGGCCAACCACACTTGCGCCGCGCGCCGCGAGAGCACTCGCGCCCCGCGTGTCATCGACGTCACGTCGCTGCCTCCTTTGTTGTTGGCGCCGTCCGCCGTGAGGTCAGTCCGACGCCAAAGGCCCCTGAATACGTCCCCTTGCGGCACACATTTTTGTCGTTTGTGACGTGCATACTCGGAATCAGCTCCCGATGCAAGGGCCATTTCCGGTCAACGATGCGCAAAAATCACCACCGCGGGCGGCCAGACCGCGCCCGCGCGGGCGCGATCGATGCGTCATCAGTCAAAGGGCGTTCGGCCGCGGCCGGCCGGCTGCCCGGAGGCTGAAGGGCCGTGGAGGCCGTAGAGCTCAGTTACAGGGTCGAGGAAGTCGCCGTAGAGCACGACGCCGGCAGAAGGCCGGGCGGCGAAACCGCGGCGCGCGTCAGCGCGCAGGCTCGAGCGTTGAGTCGTTGCCCGACCAGTTCGATCCGGCGGACGTATTCGCCGCGGTTCGAGAGCATTCGCCTGAGCGCGTGGCTGAGTTCGCCGGTGTCAATGCATCGCAGTCCGCGATCGTCATCGGCGGACGAGCAATGCTTGAAACCTGTGGATCACGCTGGGAGGGCGATACCTTCCCGGTGATCGAGTAGGTCTCTCAAGCGGGCCGACGCGGGAACGTCGGTCGGGAAGGTATGCCCGTGCTTAAGGTAGTGCAGACCGATCAGGAAGGGCGGCTTGCGGCGGCGGATGTGCCGGCCGGGTTGCTGTTGGATGAGATCGCCCGGGAGGGTGCGCGGCGAATGCTGGCGGCGGCGCTGAAGGCCGAGGCCGACGCCTATGTCGATGCGCTGGTTGATGATGTGGATGAGGATGGTCACCGGCTGGTGGTGCGTAACGGACACCACCAGCCCCGCTCGGTGCTCACTGCGGCCGGCGCGATCGAGGTGCACGCGCCGCGGGTCAACGACAAGCGCATCGACGAGGCGAGCGGGGAACGCAAGCGGTTCGCCTCGGCGATTCTGCCGGCGTGGTGCCGCCGCTCGCCGAAGATCAGCGACGTGTTGCCGTTGCTGTATCTGCACGGGCTGTCCGGTGGGGACTTCGTGCCGGCGCTGGAGCGGTTTCTCGGCACCAGCGCGGGCCTGTCCGCGTCCACGGTGACCCGGCTTACCGAGCAGTGGCAAGACGAGCAGCGGGCCTTCGCCCGCCGGGACCTGTCGGGCGTGGACTACGTGTACTGCTGGGCCGATGGCATCCACGTCAGCGTCCGCCTCGAGGAGCACAAGTTATGTCTGCTGGTGTTGATCGGGGTGCGCGCCGACGGCAGCAAGGAGTTGATCACGCTCGTTGACGGCTACCGGGAGTCGGTCGAGTCGTGGGCCGACTTGCTGCGCGACGCGAAACGCCGCGGAATGCGCGCCCCGGTGCTCGCGGTCGGCGACGGCGCACTCGGCTTCTGGGGTGCGCTGCGCGAGGTCTTCGGCGAGACCCGAGAGCAGCGGTGTTGGTTCCACAAGTCGGCGAATGTCCTTGCTGCGCTGCCTAAATCGACGCATCCGGCGGCGAAGAAGGCCCTCGCCGAGATCTGGGGCGCCGAAGACAAGACGCACGCCCTGGTCGCGGTCACGACGTTCACCGAGTTGTTCGGCGCGAAGTTCCCCAAGGCCGTCGCGAAGATCACCGACGACCTCGACGAGCTGCTCGCCTTCTACGACTACCCGGCAGAGCACTGGGTGCACCTGCGCACCACATACCCGATCGAGTCGACCTTCGCCACCGTGCGGCACCGCACCAAGATCACCCGCGGGCCGGGCTCGAAGGCGGCCGGGCTGGCCATGGCCTACAAGCTGATCACGGCCGCGCAAGACCGGTGGCGGGCGGTCAACGCACCCCACCTGGTCGCCCTCATCCGCGCCGGTGCCACCTTCGTCAACGGCCAACTCGTCGAACGATCAGACGATCAACAAGCAGTCACGCCGCCCGTCGAGACCGCGGCCTGACCAAGATCGATCCACAGGTCTTGACAATTGCTCAAGGGCAGCGCGCGGTATCGCACACCATCAGCGGCAGAGTAGTGCGTTTCCGAGTCACCGCATCGTCATACGAGCCCTTGGTCAATCGCGTCCTTGCCGTTCAGCGGGGGTGGTTCGGGGGCGTCCCCGTTTGGGCAACGGCTGGGCGTGTTTGGGCATCCGGCCGGCCTCGGTGAGCGCGCGGCGGAGCAGCATCTCGACCTGGGCGTTGAGGCTGCGCAACTCGTCGTCGGCCCAGCGCATCAGCGCGTCGTGCACGGCCGGGTCGATGCGCAGCAGGACCTGCCGGCGCTCGCTCACGAATAAAGCGAGCCGGCGTTCACGATCGGCGAGGGCGGTTGGTCGCCGCACAACACCACCATCAGGTTGCTGACCATGCTGGCCTTGCGCTCCTCGTCCAGGTCGACGACACCGGTCTCGGTGAGCCGGCTCAGCGCGAGTTCGACCATGCCGACCGCGCCCTCCACGATCCGCGACCTTGCCGCGACCACGGCATTGGCCTGCTGGCGGCGCAGCATCGCCTGGGCAATCTCCGGGGCGTAGGCAAGGTGGGAGATGCGCACCTCGATGATCTCGACACCGGCTACCGCGACCCGGGCGGCGACCTCGGCGGCCAGCTCGGCAGCAACGACATCGGTCGACCCGCGCAGCGATGTCCCGGTCCCTGTCGTGTCGTCGTACGGGTGGCTGGTCGCCACATGCCGCAGCGCTGACTCGGCCTGCACCGAGACGAAGGTGCGGTAGTCGTCGACGGCGTAGGTCGACTTCGCGGTGTCGGCGACCTGCCACACCACGATCGCGGCGATCTCGACCGGGTTGCCGTCGGCGTCATTGACCTTCAGGTGATCGGTCTCGAAGTTGCGGACCCGGACACTGACCCGGCGGCGGATCGTCAACGGCAGCACCCACCAGAACCCAGGGCGAGCGACCGTCCCGGCGTAGCGGCCGAAGAACTGAACGACGGCGGTCTGCCCGGGCGCCACAACCTCCAGCGCCGTGATGCCCAGCACGGCGACCACCAGCGGCAGCACCAGCCACCCGCTACCGACGGCAAGCACCATCCACCACACACACCCGGCGATCACCAGCACACCCAGCCAGCCGGTGACGGCCAGGGCCGGCCGCTGCTTGATGTCCACCCGCGCCCCGGCGTGCCCGACGGGTTCCCCATCTTGGTCGAGTATCTCGACGGTGTTCATGCCACGTCCCCTTGCTCGAAAAGCTGATAGCTAATTGATATCACTTTTTGAGTCCGTCTGCCAGGTCTCCGCCCACCTGCCCAGAACGCGGCCCCGCGGCTCGCGCCAAACCATGATCGTCTAGAAAGCACTCTCGGCGGAATCGTCCGCATGCCAAGATCAACTGAGTCAACCGGATCTCGGCAGGATCGCACACGCGCGACGCGGCAGATGAGCGCGGATTTGTTGATCTACCGTCGAAGCGCGGCTATACGATTCCGTGGTGAACGCGGAAGCGAGTTCGCGGCGATGGGCGGAGGTGTGGGAGCGCGCCTGGCCGGAACGAGACGCTGAGTCGATCATCGCTCTTTACGCATGACGCTATCTATCGGGCGCTAGCCTTCCGCGAGGCCGACGAGGGTGTGTCCGGCGTGCGGAGCTACCTGGCGCGGAACTTCACCGTCGAAAGCGAGGTTGAGTGCCGCTTCGATGAGCCGATCGCCGATGGTGATCGTGCCGCTGTGCAGTGGTGGGCGAGCTGGGTCGAGGCGGGAAACCCGTGACGCTCGCTGGCGTGACGGTGCTGAGATTCAACCCGCAGGGTCTGGTCGTTGATTACCGCGACTATTGGAATCAATTGGGCGAGCGGCGGCCTCCGTACGCTGGTTGGTGACCGAAGTGCATCAGCCTGGCGTCACAGCGCGCCGAACTCGGCAAGACGTCAACATGGTGCATATGCGCGCCCGCAGCGGCATTTCCGCTCGTCTCGTGTGGACCCGACGCGGCGTCAAGTTTCGCGAGCGGCGAGCTGGTGCGGCGCAGTTCCAGCAACACAATCGGCTTCAAACCGCCGCCGTCTGGTGGGTCGACGGTCAGAGCACGAGCTGCAGTTGGCCAACGGTCGGGCCGATGCCGGCGCCGGCCATCTCGAAGGTGACGCTAACGTCCAACTGCCTTTTGCCAAACAATGGCTCAGGTGTCCACATGGCGGTAACCGGCCGGCGCTGCGGGACCGAGTCCACGTGATGCGTGAGGATCTTGATCCGGCCCAATGGCCTCGCAGCGAAGGTCCACGGCTCGCTGTTCACGAAGAGGTAGACGTTCTTGACGTCGACGCCGCTCGGGCGGTCGACATACACCTCGATCCGGACCGGCCGGCCGATCTTGATCGGGGTCCGATGGGTCGACAGAGGCACTCGCTTACCGTCGATGGCCATGTGGACGGCGAACGGCGGCAGCGTCCCCGGCCCGCCACACTTACGCGAGTTGCATGGTGTCCCGGACGTGCAGGCGGCCAGCGCCAGCAGGATGCCGCCAAGCAACAAGGCGACATAGCCCCTCCGCACGCTCGCAGTATGAGAGCTATCGGCGAGGACGTCCATCCGTAGGCATTAGCGCGTGACGCTTGCAGCGTGCGCAGTCGACTTCCGTGAACGTCAACCATGCCAACCTGCCCCTCGGCCGGCTAATCGTTTCCGCCAGTAGTCGCCTGCCGACCAAGATCATCCGCAACGCTCGATCATCGGCACGAGCGTGCTCACACCGCGGCATGTGCGGATGTTGGTAGCGGTGCTCATCTAGCCTTCATCTGTGAGTGAAGGCCGCCAAGAACAGGGTGACGGCGCGCGTCCGGCCATTGACCTTGACGCTGCGTCGATCGAATTGACTGACCGCATCGAAGCATGGCGGGCGGCTGGCTTCAGGGTCGGGCCGGTGACCTGGCGAGAGCAGGGCGAGGGGTGGCCGCCGAGCCTCAAAACCGTGCGGGGCCAGGTTCTCAGGCCGATTCGATTGGCACCGTCGTCCGTCGCGGCCGGCAAGAGGGAACGATTGTGCTATTCGACGGCGGCTGGTGCGACCTGTCGTTCTGGTCGGGAAATCCTGGCGATGATCCGGTCGTTGAGGCGCCGGGGTACCCCGACGGACTGAGCCTCGACGAGTTTGGCGCCGTCCTAGACCGGTTCATTGCGCTGTTCGGCTAGATCGTCGACCGACGCCTGCGGTTTCACTCATCGGCAGGATCGCGCGCCCAACGCGGCAGATACGTGCGCTTCTCCCGGGCGACTTCAGCCCGGCGCGACGAGTGCAGATGCAGGGTGCGGCGGCGTTCTCAGGTCGGCCGCTCGGCCTCGGCGATCCGCTTGATCGCAGCAAGAGTCGCGGGGATACCGCGCACCTCCTGGCTGCGGCGTAACGCAATTCGCTCATCCGCCTCCGTCCCGTACTTCTGGCCGAACATCGCCCGGCCCGCGGGAAGGAACTCACAGCTCTCGGTCAACCGGGTGCCACCGTCGACCGGCTCCAATCGGTAGCCCCACCGCGCATACCGTCCACCGACCAGCCATGCGAACTCGCGCCCCGGTCGGCGACGGCGACCTGCGACTCGGTATCCCAGACCTGTCCATCGGCCTCGTTGCGGCCCACGAACCACGCACCCGCCCGGGCGCCCTGCTCGCCTTGCCGCCGGCAGCCGCGACAGATCGGGCTCCACTCGCCGGTACGACCAACGTCGGTCACCAGGTCGTAGACGAACTCAGGTGCCGCGTCGATGACGATCGACTCGGAGAACTGGAACATGTCCATGGCTAGGAGGATGGCAGCGACCGACGAGCCAGCGCGCCCGCAGCGCGGCTAGATCCGGACGTTTAGTGGCTCTCGTCAGCCTCGAATCCGATCAGCCAGTGCAGACCGTAACGGTCGATGACCTGCCCATCCGATGCGCCCCATGGCCGCGCCTGCAGGTCGTCCACGACCCGGCCACCTTCGGAAAGACCGGAGAACCATTCACGCAGGGTCGACGGCGCGGCCGTACCTAGCAGGGACAGCATCATGCCTTCACAGCGGAACGATGGCTCGTCGCCGGTGACGTCGGCGGCGAAGAGTGCGACCGGTCCGTCGATGAGGTAGCCATGGGCGAC
>JBKPQY010000221.1:0-18295 GCA_046734315.1 Actinomycetota bacterium
GCGTAGCGGTCGACGACCGCTGCCGAAGGTTCGAGGCGCAGCGACTCCTCAACAGCCGCGCCGATCAGACTGCGGTCAGCCCGCAGCTCGTCCAGCGCATCCGGATTCGACAAGACGTGTACAGCCAGGTTGGCGATCATGCCCTCGGTCGTCTCGATGCCTCCGAACATCAGCACGGCTGTATTGGACGCGGTCTCGTCGAGGTCGAGGCCGGGGACGGCCGTCTCGATCCGCGCACGCAGTGCTGCGAAAGCAGCCGGCCCCTCTGGCGGGATCGGGTATCCGGCACTCACTCCCGACACCGCTGAGACGATCGCGTCGTACCAGCCCAGCACCGTGGCGGTGTCCGCCCCGGACACGCCCAGCGCCTCGGCCACCACTGCCACAGCCAGCGGGCCGGCCAGGCCGCGGCGCAACTCGGCACGCCCTGGTGGCAGGGCCGCGACCAGCCGGCGTGTCTCGTCCGCCACGAACGCCGCGAACCGATCCGCCGGGCGCAGCGAGCGGTGGAACGGACCGCGGTGCCGCGCGTGCTCGGCACCGTCGAGGGAGAGCATGCTCGGGCCGACCACCAGGGCGGTGGAGAAGCGCGGATCGTCCACGGTGAACGTCGTCGGGTCGCGCAGCACCTGATCAGCGAGGTCGTAGCGAGTGACCAGCCACGCGGACAGTGCCGGCAGCCACCCGACCGGCTCAGTGGCGCGCAGCCGGGCCAGCACGGGGTGCGGGTCGCGTTCGAGCTCCTCGACGGTGACCGTCACGATGCCAGCCTGGCACGGGTAACGCGTGATGTGTGCCATGTGGTTACCGGCGAGTAACCCACGTAGGCTTCGGCGAATCGGCAACCCCGAAGGAGAACCCGGTGGCGCTCCGCCTGACCATCGCGTTGCTTATGCTCGCCGTGACGGCGCTTCTCGCCGGCCGCCGCGGCACCTGGTTGGTGCGGCTGATCCGGTCGGGGCGTCCGGCGCCGGGCCGGACCGACGACATCGGGACCCGGCTGCGCGACCAGGTCACCGAGGTCTTCGGTCAGCGCAAGTTGCTCAAGTGGTCGCTGCCGGGTGTCGCGCACTTCATGACGTTCTGGGGCTTCATCGTTCTGTTCATCACGATCATCGAGGCGTTCGGCGCGCTCACGATCAGTCAAGACTTCGCGTTCCCCTGGTTCGGCCACGCGCGCTGGCTGGGTTTCCTGGAGGATCTGTTCGCCGTCGCAGTACTCGTTGCGATCATTACGTTCGCGATCATCCGGCTGCGCCAGGCGCCGGAACGCCGGCACCGGGCGTCGCGTTTCTACGGCTCGCACACCGGCGCCGCGTGGGCCGTACTGGGCCTGATCTTTTTGGTTATCGCGACACTCTTGCTCTACCGGGGCGCGCAGTACAACACCGGGCACTTTCCCTGGGGCAAGTCGAAGGCGCCGTTCGCCTCGTACCTGGTGTCGCGCGCGTTGGGCGAGGGCGCCTACAACCAGGGCGTCGAGACGTTCTTCCTGATCGCGCAGATGGCCGTGGTCTTCGGCTTCCTCATCCTGGTGCTGCACTCCAAGCACCTGCACATCTTCATAGCGCCGCTGAACGTCCTCACCAAGCGCGAGCCCGACGGGCTCGGGCCGTTGCTGCCGGTGGCCGACCCACAGGGCAGGGCGATCGACTTCTCCGACGTGGAGAACCTGTCAGAGGACACCGAGTTCGGCCGCGGCAAGATCGAGGACTTCACCTGGAAGGGCTACCTCGACTTCGCGACGTGCACCGAGTGCGGGCGCTGCCAGTCACAGTGCCCGGCCTGGAACACCGGGAAGCCGCTCTCGCCCAAGCTCGTGATCATGGATCTGCGCGATCACCTGTTCGCCAAGGCTCCTTATCTCATCGGGGGAAAGTCGACGCCGGACGACACCAAGGTCGAAGCGCACGAGCCGCACGTTCCCGAGTCCGGGTTCGGCCGGGTGCCTGGCTCCGGGCCGGACCAGGCGGTGCGCCCGCTTGTCGGCGACCTGACCTCCGGTGGGGTCATCGACCCCGACGTGCTGTGGTCGTGTACCACGTGCGGGGCGTGCGTCGAGCAGTGCCCCGTCGACATCGAGCACGTCGACCACATCGTCGACATGCGCCGCTATCAGGTGCTGATCGAGTCGGCGTTCCCGTCCGAGGCCGGCGTGATGCTCCGGAACATCGAGAACAAGGGCAACCCGTGGGGGCTGGCGGAGAAAGCCCGCGAGGAGTGGATGGAGGGTCTGCCGTTCGAGGTCCGGCGGGCAGTGCCGGGCACGCCGCTTCCCGCCGACGTCGAGTACCTGTTCTGGGTCGGCTGTGCCGGCGCCCTCGAGGATCGCTCCCGCAAGGTGACGCGGGCGTTTGCCGAGTTGCTGCATGCGGCCGGCGTCTCGTTCGCGGTACTGGGCAGTGCCGAGACCTGCACCGGCGACCCGGCGCGGCGGCTGGGCAACGAGTTCCTGTTCCAGATGCAGGGCATGCAGAACGTCGAGACGTTGAACTCCATCACGAGGGCGGCGCCGCTCAAGATCGTCGCCACCTGCCCGCACTGCTTCAACACGCTGGCCAACGAGTATCCGCAGCTGTCCGGGCACTTCGACGTCGTCCATCACACGCAGCTGCTCGGCCGGCTGGTGGCCGAAGGGCGGTTGACACCCGTCGAGCCGGTGGCCAAGAAGATCACCTACCACGACCCGTGCTACCTCGGGCGCCACAACAAGGTGTACACGCCGCCGCGCGAGGTGCTCGACTCCGTCCCGCAGCTGAAAGCCCAGGAGATGCACCGCTGCAAGGAGCGGGGCTTCTGCTGTGGCGCCGGCGGTGCGCGGATGTGGATGGAGGAGAAGATCGGCAAGCGGGTCAACATCGAGCGCACCGAGGAGGCGCTCGGCCTCGACCCGGACATGATCTCGACGGCGTGTCCGTTCTGCATGGTCATGCTCTCCGACGCGGTGACCGCCAAGCAGGCGTCAGGCGAGGCCCGCGACGACGTCGCCGTCCTCGACGTCGCACAGATCCTGCAGCAGTCGCTGCGCAGCTGAGCGACGCCCCGCACCAGCCCGATGATCTTGGCGTTGCGGTCGATATTCAGCCATAACTCCAAGATCACGACGGATGATCCAGCTCGACTCGACATAATGCGGCGCATGCCAAAACCACCTGTTCCTGCCGAGTTCTCCGCGGTGCTGTCGAATCCGAATCCCTGCGTGATCGGCCTCGTGAAGCCGGACGGCGCGCCGATCACCATCGCGACCTGGTACGTCTGGGAGGGCGGCCGGGTCCTGGTGAACATGGACGAGGGACGCAAGCGGATCGAGTGGCTGCGCGCCGACCCGCGGGTTTCGCTCACCGTGCTCGACGGCGCCCGCTGGTATCGAGCGGTCAGCCTGCGCGGGCGCGTGGCGTCGCTGGCCGACGACCCGGATCTCAGCACCATCGACCGCATCGCCACGCACTACACCGGCCGGCCGTATCGCAACCGCAGCCGCGGCCGGGTGAGCGCCTGGATCGACGTGGAGCAGTGGCACGCGTGGGGCTTCAGCTGAGGGACAACGCGCCGCGGCAGCGTTGACGTTGACAGGCCGTGCGGACATCGTGGCTCGGCGTGCTCTGTGTGGGCGCCCTCGTCGCAGGATGTGCCGATCGTCGGATCGAGCCGGGCGCGGACCAACACCTGGCCGCCGCGACGGCCGAAGTCGCGGCGCTCGTTGCCGCCTCGCCCGTCCTGCCGGGCGCGCGCGAGTCGCGCCGGCCGCCGCTCAGCGTGCTCGCCCGGCCGCCGGTACAGCCGGGGAGCGACCACCTGATCCAGCGCACCCGCTGGTGGACCGCCCCGGGCTCCACCGACCGGGCGATCGCCTACCTGCGCGCTCACCTGCCGCAGCGGCTCACCGGTCCCGACACCGTGGGACGGAACAGCGACGGCAGCCAGTGGCTCACGCACGCCGTGCCCGACACCGGGGCCTACGCCGATGCGCAACTGGTGATCGAGGTGGCTGCCGACACGGGCGGCGTCGCGATGCGTGCGGACGGTCAGGCGATCTGGCTGCCCACCCGACCTGTTGGTGGGTACCTGCCAGCCGACGTCGCATCGGTCGACGTCACCCTTGATCGAGGTCCGGCGATGCCGACGCTGCACCGTACCCTGCCCGGAACTCCGGCCCGACGACTCGTGTCGCTGATCAACGGCCTGCCGGTCTGGCCACCGGGCACGTACAGCTGCCCTAATGACTTCGGCGAACGCGACTACCTGGTCTTCCAGGCGTCCCACGGCAGCAGCGTCGCCGTCACCGCCGCGCCGGGCGGCTGCGGCACCGTCCAGATCGGATCGCGTACGCCCGCGCTTCGGGGCGGCGCCGATGTCGATCAGTTGTTGAGGTCGCTGCTCGGGCTGCGGTGACCGTTACCCGCGGTCGCGGGGCAAGGTCGCCGCGAGCTGGGCGGCCAGCACGGCGGGCGCCTCGACGAGGGAAGGGCCGTACCACGTGAGGTGCCGCCCACTGACCAGGGCGACGTCCTGGTTCGGGAAGCACTCCGGCCCGTCGCCGGCGCTGAACGCGTAGGGCTCGTCGGGCAGCACGACCAGGTCGGCGTTGTGCAGGTCGTCGAGCCGGATTCGGGGGTAGCGGTCTGCGGCGTCGGCGAATGCGTTGCGCACTCCGAGGCGGGCGAGCACGTCGCCGGCGAACGTGTCGCGGCCGAGCACCATCCACGGCCGCCGCCAGATCGGCACCGCGGCGATACGCGGCCGGCCCGGCCGCACCGCCGCCCACGCCGCTACGGCATTATCCAGCCAGGCTGGACGAATCGCCCGGCAGGCCAGAGCGAGCATCCGATCCAACGAGCTGAACGCCTCCTCGACGCTGCGCACCCGGGTCACCCACACCGCCAGGCCGGCGGAGCGAAGCGCCTCCAGGTCGGACGTACGGTTCTCCTCCTCGTTGGCCAGCACCACGTCAGGGGCCAGCTCCAGTACCCGGGCGACGGCGGGGCTCTTGGTGCCGCCGACGCGCGGCACATCGAGGTCGGCCGGGCACCAATCGGTGGCCCCCGCGAGCAGTCCTGGTGCGGCGGCCGCCACCGACTCGGACAGCGAGGGCACCAGCGACACGACGCGTTCGACCCGAGCCGGCACGGCTACTCGCGTGCCCAGATCGTCGAGCATCATGACGCTATGCGTACCTGACGCAGCCGGGCTCGCGATAGCCGGCGCAGCCGGTGGACAACGCGACGGGCCTGCGGGCGCGTTGTCTTTCTGAGAGCCTGGCCCACGACCGCAGAGGGACGGGAGTCTCGGTGACGTTCGATGAGTTCGCGGCGACGCGGCTCGATGCCGTGCTGCGCTTCGCCGTAGTGCTCACGAACGATCGCGGGCTGGCTGAAGACGTAGTCCAAGAGGTGCTGATCCGGTCCCATCAACGCTGGGCGAAGATCGGCGCGTTGGAGCATCCGGAGGCATACGTAAGGCGCATGGTGGTCAACGAGTTCCTGTCCTGGCGCCGCAAGTGGGCGCGCTACGTGCCGCAGGCGGACGTCGAGCCGATGATGGGTCAGACGACCCAGGCCGACCACGCCGATGCCCAGGCGGAGCGCGCAACACTGCTCGCCGAGGTGGCCAAGCTGCCGCGCCGGCAGCGCGCGGTCCTCGTGCTGCGCTACTACGAGGGACTGTCCGACGCACAGATCGCCGACGTGCTGGGCTGCGCCGAGACGACGGTGCGCGGGTACGCATTCAGGGGGCTGGCCGCGCTGCGGATCGAGCTGACATCGGCGGAACTGACATGAGAGGCGAGGACGAACTGCGGGCGGCGTTCCAGCACAAGGCCGCCGAGGCGCCGCGTGCTGCCGACGTGCTGCGCGCGGTGCGCGCGCGTGAGGCGGCGCCGCGCGTACGGCGGCGCTGGCTGGTGCCAGCTGCGGCGTTCGGGAGTATCGCAGTGGCCGTGGGCATCCCACTGGCGATCGCGCTGTCGCATCCGTCGAATGAGAAGAAGGGCAGCGCCGGCGGCCCGCAGCCCGAGACCGCTGCCGCCGGGCCGCGTGTACCGGAGAGCTCCGCCGCCGCCGGCGGGCAGGCCCCACGGACGACCGGCGTCCCGATCTGCCGCGCCACTGATGTCACCGTGACTCTGCGCGGGGCGGTACTGACCGTGACATCGCGCGGCGCGGCCTGCGAGCTGGCTCGCGTGCCCGCTGTGGGCTTGGCCGGCCGCCCCGTACCGAAGCCGCACGGCCAGTTCGGGGTACTTGCCGCCGGAACCACGGCGACCGCAACGTTGCAGGGCCGGAGCCGGTGCGCCGCGCTGGCCGGCCCGCTGCAGGTGGACTGGGGCGCCGGGCCGGTCAGAGTATCCGGGGCGACGACCCTGCCCAGCTGCCTGCCGGTCGGCGCAGTGCAGGCGAGCGCTTTCACCGGGTTGCACTAGCCGGTTCGCGTACCCTCGTTCGCGTGGGAAGCCGGGCCGTCATCGACTACGCGTTGCAGCGCCGCGCGCGGTTGTCGGACGTTGCCCTCGGCCGGGTGTCCCGTGACGAGGCCTGCGATGCCCACCCGTACCTGCGCCTCGCGGCCCGCCACTATGGCGTGCCGGCGCGGCGGGCGTGCCCGGTGTGCGACAGGACGCGGCTCACGCTCGTCCACTACGTCTACGGCGATGCGCTCGGGCGCAGCGCCGGGCAGGCGAAGTCACGTGCCGAGCTTGCCCGCATGGCGGCCACTCTGCCCGAGTTCGACGTGTACGTCGTGGAAGTATGCCCCGACTGCGGGTGGAACCATCTCGTCCGCTCGTACGTGCTGGGAGCCGCTTCAGCATGACCGACGCGGCACCCCCGCCTCCCCGCATTCCGCGCCGCTTCGATCCGAACAAGCGACGCCCGATCGAAGAGCATTTGCCGCAGTGGTGGCAGCGCCGGCGGCAGCGCAAGCGCGCCCGGCTCGCGGGTATGACCCGCGCCCGGCGGGTCTGGCGGCGCGTCGGGCTGAGCTTCGTCTGGCTGCTCGGCGCCATCGCCGTGATCATGGTGAGCGCGGTCGTGCTGTTCTACACGCTCTCGAACGTGCCGCGTCCGGCGGATCTGCCGGTGCCGCAGGCAGCGCTCGTTCAGTACTCGGACGGCTCGACGCTCACGCAGCTCGGCACGAACCGGATCCCGGTGCCGCTGTCGAAGGTGCCCCAGCAGGTGCGGTGGGCCGTCCTCGCGGCGGAGGACCGCAACTTCTACTCGGAGCCGGGCGTCTCGATCAAGGGCACGCTGCGTGCCGCGCTGCACGATATCGTCGGCGGGGACGTGCAGGGCGGTTCCGGCATCACCCAGCAGTACGCCAAGAACGCGTACCTCAACGACTCACGGACCCTTTCGCGGAAGCTGCGCGAGCTGGCGATCGCGGTCAAACTGTCCCGGCAGTACTCGAAAAACCAGATCCTCGAGTGGTACCTCAACACCGTCTACTTCGGCCGCGGGACGTACGGCATCGAGGCGGCGTCGGAGGCCTACTTCGGAGTGGGCGTCGAGAAGCTCGATACCGCGCAGGGCGCCCTACTCGCCGGGTTACTCCGCTCGCCGGGTTACTACGACCCGGCAGCCAACCCGGGCCCGGCCCGGGAGCGGTGGCGTTACGTCATGGACGGGCTGGTCACCACCCATCACCTGACCGCGGAGCAAGAGGCGACGATCGCTTTTCCGAAGACGAGACCGGATCACTCCCACTCGACGAGCGATCCGAACGGGCTGATCGGGGCCGCGGTCACCCGTGAGCTGGAGCGACTCGGTATCGACGAGGCGACCATCAACACCAAGGGCCTGCGCATCCGGACCACCATCGACCGCGCCGCGCAGGCCGACGCGATCAACGCGATCCACCAGACGTTCGCGAACCTCACCCCGAAACAGCGCAACATGAAGAACGCACTGGTCGCGGTCGACCCGCAGAGCGGAGCCATCGTCGCGTATTACGGCGGGCCGAACGGCAAGAACTACGCCGGCCGGCCGGACTACTTCGACTACGCAGGGCAGGGTTGGCGCCCGCCCGGTTCGTCGTTCAAGCCGTTCACACTGGCCGCGGCGCTCAGCCAGAACCTGCGGGGCGCCAAGCCGGCCTACGCGATCAACTCGATCGTCGACGGTAGCCAGACCCGGGTGATCGACGGCACGACGATCAGCAACGACCCGAGTGACGCCCAGTACGCCGGGCACGTCACGCTGGCGTTCGCGATGAAGGTGTCGCTGAACACGGCGTTCGACGGGCTCGCGTCCGACATCGGACCGGCGAGTGTGGCCGAGACGGCCTGGGCCGCCGGAATCCCGAAGACGCACGACGGCAAGCCGACCCTTACCAGCCCCGACGGCAAGACGCATTTCGGCATCGGCATCGGCGACTACCCGGTGCGCCCGCTCGATCAGGCCGTGGGATTCGCGACGCTCGCCGACGGCGGTGTCACGCATCAGGGCTACCTGGTGCAGCAGGTCACCGACGCCGAGGGCCACGTGCTGTACAAGCACGAGGACGCCGGCCAGAAGGCATTCGACCCACGGGTGGCCAACGACGTGACGCTCACCCTCAAGCCCGTCCCGGGCTTTTCCGGGGTAGCACTGGACGGCCGGGAATCGGCCGCGAAGACCGGGACGGAAGGCATCCAATCGGGACCTAACGCGGGCCGCAACAGTGACGCCTGGATGGTCGGCTACACCCCGCAGGTGAGCGCAGCGGTATGGGTCGGCAGCGGCGACTCCACTCAGGCGATCTACAACGCTGATGGCGGCAACGAGTACGGCCGCGACCTGCCCGGCAAGACATGGAAGGCGTTCATGGACAGCTACCTGTCCGGCAAGCCTGCCCTGCCGATGGCGTCCGTCCAGCAGATCGGCGGTGGCCAGGACGCCTCCACGCCGCCGCCCACGCCGACGAGCACCCCAACTCCGACGCCCACGGTGTCGAGGCCGTCGACCTCCGCACCGAGCACGCCGACGTCGTCCAGCCGCACGCCGACGCCCACGACGCCCGCCCCGACCGTGACGCCGACGCCGACCACGTCTTCGCCGACGCCTACCCGATCGCCGCCCACCCGATCGCCGACGCCGACCGGGTAGCCCAGAACCACGTGCGAGGATGCCCCGGTGAGGCACGCGGCACCGGCTGACCAGGTCCCGAGCCGCACCGATCCGACTGTGTGGCGGGCGAGCCGGCTCATCGGCGGTCCGTGGGGACATCACGCCGGCACGGCGTCGTGGTGGACGCCACTGCGCGCGCTGCTGTTGCTCGCGTCGTTCACGCTGCTGCTCGCATACGGCCAGAAGGCGCCGTGCGCCAACGGCAACTGGACCGGCAACAAGCAGTACACCCATGCCTGCTACTCGGACGTGATCCCTCTCTGGGGCGCCGAACGGCTCGACACCGGCGCCGTGCCCTACCGCGACAACGCCGTCGAATATCCGCTACTGACCGGGGGATTCATGTGGGCGACCGCGGGCGTGACCCGTGCCGTCCACGCGATCTTCGACGTGCAGGACGAAGGGGTGCTGTTCGCCGTACTCACCAGCATCGGGCTCGCCGCGTGCGGGTTGATCGTCGTGGCCGGCACCGTGGGCGCGGCGGGCCAACGCCCGTACGACGCCGCGATCTTCGCGCTCAGCCCGCTGCTGGTGTTCCATGCATTCTCGAACTGGGACCTGTTTGCCATGGCGCTCGCGGCATGCGCGCTGTGGGCGTGGGCGCGATCGCGGCCGGTCGCGGCCGGGGTCCTCATCGGGCTCGGCGTGGCTGCCAAGCTGTATCCGATCTTCCTGCTGGTGCCCATCGTCGTTTTGGCGGTCCGTACCGCACGGTATCGTCCGGCGATCTGGTGCACGGTGGCTGCCGTAGCGACATGGCTGGCAGTCAACGTGCCGTTTGCGGCGGCCTACTACAACGGGTGGCGCGAGTTCTACGCGTTCAGCGCGACGCGGGACGCGGAGGCCAGCACCTTCTGGTACATCGGTCACTACCTGGCCACCACAGGCATCGGCAACGGATATCCACCGGGATGGTCGCCGCCCGGCGCAGCGGTGGCCGCGGTGCTGATCGTCGCGCTGGCCGGTGTCGCGACGCTGGGCCTCTGGGCGCCCGTACGCCCGCGCATGGCGCAGCTGGCGTTCCTCGCGGTGTTCACCTTCCTCATTACCACCAAGGTGTGGAGCCCGCAGTACTCCCTGTGGCTGGTACCGCTCGTCGCGCTGGCCCGGCCCCGCTGGCGGATAACCCTGTTGTGGCAGTTCAGCGAGATCGTGGTCTGGGTGGTCACACTGCTGTGGCTGCTCGGATTCAACGACGGCTCACACGCCACCGACTACGGGTGGCTGATGCTGGCCCTGCTCGTCCGGGACGGATTCCTTTTCGTGATCGCCGGCCTGATCGTCTACGAGATGTGGCATCCCGAGGCGGACGTGGTCCGCGCCAGCGGCCTGGACGATCCGGGCGGTGGTCCGTACGACGGGGCGCCGGACGTCTGGCGACAGCGGCTGATCCGGCGGCACACGAGGTATGTCGGCGACGCCCAACAGGAGGAAGTGGCGCACTGACACCGACACCGCAGGATTCGCTCAGGGAGCGCGAATGACGGCCACGAACGCACCGGTCTTGGTGATCATGGGCGTATCCGGTTGTGGAAAGTCCACGGTCGCGGGCCTGCTCGCCGGGCGACTGGGCTGGGATCTCGCCGAGGGCGACGACATGCACCCCGCCGCCAGCATCGCGAAGATGGCGGCCGGGCAACCGCTCACCGACGAGGACCGCTGGCCGTGGCTGGCCCGGGTTGCGGCATGGATCCACGCACACACCACCGCGCACCGCCCGGGCATCATCACCTGCTCCGCGCTGAAGCGCAGCTACCGCGATGTACTGCGCGCCGACCCGGTCGTCTTCGTCTACCTGGCTGCTTCCCGCGAGCTGATCGCGCGGCGACTGGCGGCTCGGCACGGGCACTTCATGCCCTTGGCACTGCTCGATTCGCAGTTCGCGGCCCTGGAGCCGCCCGGCCCGGACGAGCAGGCCATCACTGCCGACATCAGCGGATCACCCGAGCAGACCGCGTCGCTGGTCATGGCCGCGCTACACCTACCCGACCCCACCGCCAGGGGAGGCAGCCCACCGAGGCAGTAGCGGCTTCTCGGCTCAGGCCGCCAGGGCCTTACGCAGGAATTCGATGTCGTCGGCATGACCCTCGCGCGGCGTCTCGACGATGACGTCGCAGCCGGCGCCGCGGGCAATAGCGGCGATCACGTCCGGGTCGATCTGACCGTCGGCCATGTTGGCGTGCCGGTCGGCGCCGGAGTCGAACGCGTCGCGACTGTTGTTCGCATGGACCAGGTCGATGCGGCCGGTGATGCCGCGCACCCGGTCGACGATGCCGTCGAGGTCCTCGCCGCCGGCATGGGCGTGGCACGTGTCGAGGACGAAGCCGGGGTCGTACTCGCCGATGACGTCCCACAGCCGGGCGAGCCGGTCGAAGCGCCGTGCCAGGGCGTTGTTGCCGCCCGCGGTGTTCTCGATCAGGATCGGCAACCCGAACCCGCCCTCGTCTGCGGCGTAGGTGAACGTCTTGCGCCAGTTGTCGATGCCGACCGCGGGATCGTCGCGTTCGTTCAGGTGTCCGCCGTGCACGATCAGAGCGTTCGCGCCGAGGGCCGCAGCCGCCGCCGCGTGCTGCTGCAGGAGCTTGCGGCTCGGGATGCGGATGCGGTTGTTCAGCGTCGCCACATTGAGGACGTACGGCGCGTGGATGTAGATCGTGAGTCCGCTGTTCTTGATCTCTTCGGCGTGGGCGTGTTCGACCGGGGCCTTCCAGCCCTGTGGGTCGGCGAGAAAGAACTGCGCCGCCTCGGCGCCGACCGATGTCGCCGCCGGGATGGGGTCAGCCGAGTCGACGTGTGCTCCGATGACAGGCATGCCTCTGAGCCTAGGCTCGCCCCCGGACCAGCCAGGAGCGGCTAATCGGGACATACATGCTGGTACTGTTCTGGGTTTGGTGGCGTCACCTCTATGGGGACCACTCGTTAGAGAGACGTCAGCAACCACCCCGGGAGTGCTGCATGCAGACCGGTCGTTCGGGTGTCGCCCCCTGGCTGGCCGGAGCCGTGGGGCTCGGCGTCGCCGTGGGTACGGTGCTGAGCGCCGGTCCCGCCGACGCGTCGACGACGGTGACCGCGCAGCTTGCCCTCTCCGGAGTGGTCACCGCGAGCTCGCCTGCCGGTGGCAGCTCCGTGGGCATCCACCCCGGCGACTCCGTCGACTTCAAGCCGGCGAGCGTTCCCACCCAGGGTCTGAACTCACACGGCTTATCCCCCGGTGATGTCCTGGGCGGGGTGCTGAGCAGCGTCACCGGCTACCAGGTCGTGCTGCACCTGCCGTCGACGTTCCCCGGCGGCCGACGCGACGTGAAGCTCGGTGCGTGCAGCAGCCAGAGGGACCTGAAGGTGAGCTTCCCGAAGACCGGCACGTACGGCTTCACGTGGTCGGCCTACGCGGTCAACCTGTTGTGCCTGGCGCCCGGCGAGGGCATGACGCTGGACGGCAACGCCGCGAAGCAGCACGGCATCGCGCTGAATGCGCAGAGCCAGTGGATCGGAAAGGTCGTCGCAGCTGCCGCCCCGCCTCCTGGCGGGCTGTCCGTCCAGTTGCCCGGGGTGAGCGCAGCGCCCCAGGTCGGTGGTGCGCAGCTGCCGACCGTGGGCGTGCCCGGCGCGACACTGCCGACGCTGCCCGCGAGCCTGCCCAGCGCCGGTCCGGGACTGCCGGGCTCGTCATCGTCCGCGCCGGCCGGCGCAACGCGCAGTCCGTCCCCAGGGATCGACTACGCGCCGCCGGGGCAGTCCATCGAGGACCAGGTCGTGCCCAAGGGCTACGGGCCGGACATCAGAGGCGGCCACGTCCCGGACATGCTCGACTCCAAGCTGCTGAACGGCTCCAGCGGCACCGCGGTCCCGGGCGCCGGGGCCGCCGACGGCGTACCGGTCGCGACCCACAGCGCGCGGCCGATCGACCTGGCCGCGAACAGAGCGCCGGCCGGGTTGGTTGCGCTGCTGGGGATCATCGCGATCGTCGCGCTGTCGCTGGTCACCGCGATGTACGCCCGGCTCTACCTGATGCGCCGTCAGGCCGGCTGATTTTCGGATCGGGACCCCGCCCAGGTACTCTGACACGGTTTGCAGCCCACGACGTTGCACTCGACTTCGTGGGAAACCCGCAGAACTTGTCGCACCCGTGCGGCACCCTCCTGCCGTGGACCGTCCACGGCCGATGAGCCCATAGGAGGAATGGCAACGTCATGCGCCATTACGAAGTCATGGTGATCCTCGATCCGAGTCTCGAGGAACGAACCATCGCCCCGTCGCTCGACACGTTCCTGAGCGTGGTCAAGAAGGACGGGGGCACTGTCGAGAAGGTCGACATCTGGGGCAAACGACGCCTCGCTTTCGAGATCGACAAGCACGCCGAGGGCATCTACGCCGTGATCGATCTGACCGCGGAGCCGGCCAGCGTGATCGAGCTCGACCGGCAGCTCAATCTCAACGAGTCGGTGCTGCGGACGAAGGTCCTGCGGCCCGAGGCCCGGTAAGGAGACGCCATGGCCGGCGAGACCGTCGTAACCGTGGTCGGCAACCTGACCGCCGATCCAGAGCTGCGTTTCACCCCGTCCGGCGCTGCGGTCGCGAGCTTCACCATCGCGTCGACGCCACGGACGTTCGACCGCAACACCAACGAGTGGAAGGACGGCGAGGCGCTGTTCCTGCGCTGTTCGATCTGGCGCCAGGCCGCCGAGAACGTCGCCGAATCTTTGCAGCGCGGCATGCGCGTCGTTGCGCAGGGCCGCCTCAAGCAGCGCTCGTTCGAGACCCGCGAGGGCGAGAAGCGCACGGTCGTCGAGATGGACGTCGACGAGATCGGCCCCTCGCTGCGATATGCGACGGCGAAGGTCAACCGCACCCAGCGTGGATCGTCAACCGGCGGAGGCTTCGGCGCATCCGGTGGCGCGCCCGCCGATGACCCGTGGGGTTCCGCCCCGTCTGCCGGCAGCACCGACGAGCCACCGTTCTAGTTAACGATGAGCGCTCGCGCTGGGCTGACCCGGCCCATTCGCGCCTGAATTAGGAGACAAGATCATGCCAAAGCCACCGGCTCGTAAGCCGAAGAAGAAGCAAAACCCACTCACCGTGGCCAATATCGAATACATCGACTACAAGGACACGACGCTGCTGCGCAAGTTCATCTCGGACCGCGGCAAGATCCGCGCCCGCCGGGTCACCGGGGTCAGCGCGCAGCAGCAGCGCGAGATCGCCAGGGCGATCAAGAACGCGCGAGAGATGGCGCTGCTTCCGTACACCTCGACAGCCCGCTGACTGCGCTGCAAGGGAGCACCATGAAGCTCATTCTTACCCGTGAAGTGGCTGGCCTGGGCCTGGCCGGCGACATCGTCGACGTGGCCGACGGCTACGGGCGCAACTTCCTGATCCCGCGCGGCTCGGCGATCGCGTGGAGCAAAGGCGCCGAGCGGCAGATCGCGCAGATCAAACGAGCTCGGGACGCCCGCGAGATCCGCGACCGCAGCCACGCGCAGGAGCTCAAGTCGCAGCTCGAGTCACTTTCCGTGACTCTCGGTGCGCGTGCCGGTGCGGGCGGGAAGCTGTTCGGCTCGATCACCGCGAGCGACATCGCGACTGCGGTCAAGCACGCCGGCGGGCCGCTACTTGACCGCAAGCGCATTCAATTGCCCGGGCACATCAAGACGGTCGGCTCGCACGCCATCACTGTTGAGCTGCACCCGGACGTGGTGGCCACCGTCCCGGTCCAGGTCACCGCTTTGTGATCGTCGGCGAGAATTTTTAGTCCACAGGCCGTGGACGAGCAATCCCCGGGATCGTAGGCGCTCATTGGCGCGGCTGAGGAAATTCACAGGACCGTCCACGCCTGATCTACAAGCTGCCCACAACGTTATCCCCAGGTGTGTACACAGCTCGGTTTGATGCTCGGGCGCCGCTCGCCCTAGCGTGGTCGCCCGAGCGGCATGGGGGCTGTTCACAGAAATTGTCAGTGCGGGCTCGGATGCTGTGCGCGTGGGCGCCGATCCGGGGTGGGTGAACCAGGGGGGAGTGTCCCGCGTGGTGCTCGCTGATGACACACGCGTGGCAGCGGCCGACTATGACCGCACGCCACCGCAGGACGTCCCCGCCGAGCAGTCGGTGCTCGGCGGCATGCTGCTCTCCAAGGACGCGATCGCCGATGTCGTCGAGGTATTGCGTCCCACCGACTTCTACCGCCCGGCGCACCAGCTGATCTACGACGCCGTGCTCGACCTGTACGCACGCGGCGAGCCGGCCGACGCGGTTACCGTTTCGGCGGAGCTGACCCGGGCGGGGCAGCTGGCCCGGGTCGGCGGCGCGGCATACCTGCACACGCTCATCGCGACGGTTCCCACGGCGGCCAACGCCGGCTACTACGCGCAGATCGTCGGCGAGAAGGCGATCCTGCGCCGGCTCGTCACCGCGGGCACCCGCATCGTGCAGATGGGGTACCAGACAGCGGCTGGCAGCGGCGACCTCATCGGCAGCGTCGATGACGTGGTCGATCGCGCGCAGGCCGAGATCTACGACGTCACCGAGCGGCGTACCAGCGACGACTACGTGCACATCGAGTCGCTGCTCACCGGCACACTGACCGAGATCGAGCGCATTGCCGACTCGGGAGGCGTGGGCACCGGGATTCCCACTGGATTCACCCGGCTCGACGAGATCACCAACGGGCTGCACCCCGGGCAAATGATCACCGTAGCGGGCCGGCCCGGCAGCGGGAAGTCGACGCTGGCGCTGGATTTCGCGCGCTCGGCGGCGATCAGGCACCGCAAGCCGACCGTCCTGTTCTCACTCGAGATGGGCAAGCTCGAATTGATGATGCGGCTGCTGTCCGCCGAGGCGCTCGTGCCGCTGCGCAATATGCGTTCGGGGCACATGGCCGACCAGGACTGGGCGCGGCTGGCCCGGCGCGCCGGCGATCTCGCCGAGGCGCCGCTGTTCCTCGACGACTCACCCAACCTCACCATGATGGAGATCCGGGCCAAGGCGCGGCGGCTGCGCCAGCGCCACGACCTGCAGCTGATCGTTATCGACTACCTGCAGCTCATGACGAGTGGTAAGCGTGTCGAGTCGCGCCAGCAAGAGGTGAGCGAGTTCTCCCGGGCGATCAAGCTACTGGCCAAGGAGCTGGACGTCCCGGTCGTGGCGCTGTCGCAGCTCAACCGCGGCCCCGAGCAGCGCACGGACAAGCGGCCCATGCTGGCTGACCTGCGCGAATCCGGCTGCCTGACGGCCGACACGACGCTCCTTCGTGCCGACACCGGTGCACCGATCACGTTCCGGGAGCTGCTCGACACGGGGCACACGCACGTGCTGGTCTGGTCGCTCGACGAGCAGCGCCGGCTTGTTGCAGCGCCGGTCACGGACGTCTTTCCCTCCGGCGTCAAAGCCGTCTTCCGGCTTCGCTTGGCGTCCGGTCGCGAGGTCAAGGCCACGGGCAACCATCCGTTCCTGACGTTCGACGGATGGGCCGCCCTCGACGCGCTACATGTCGGCGACCGCATTGCCGTACCCCGGCGTATACCCGAGCCCGTCGCCGTGGGGCTCGGTTGGTCCGAGCACCGGCTCGGCCTGCTCGCGCACCTGATCAGCGACGGCTGCCTGCTGCGGAGCCTTCCGGTGCACCACACGTCCGACGACGAAGCGAACCTCGCCTTCGTCGAGGCAGCCGCTGCCGAGGAATTCGGCATCACGCCGGCGCGGGTGGCGCACGGTCGGTGGTGGCGCTCGTACCTGCCCGCTCCGCATCGGCATGGGCGCGGTCTGCTCAGCCGGCTTCGCGCCTGGTTCCGCGAGCTCGGCATCGACGATCTCCGCTCTGAGGAGAAGCGGCTGCCCGAGGCCATCTACAGCGCCAGCAATCCCGAGCTCGCTGTCTTCCTGCGACACCTCTGGGCCAGTGGCGGGTGTCTGCGAATGCCCGGTGCTGGCGGCTCGTCCATGTGCAAGGTGTATTACGCCACGTCCAGTCGTGCGCTTGCCGACGGCGTGATGCGGCTGCTCGCCCGCTTCGGCATAGTCGCCCGCCTCAGCGTCGTCAAGCACGGTCGGCGTCGAGCCACCTACCACGTTCTCATCGCCGACGCTGCGAGCCTGCGCACGTTCTGCCAGGAGATCGGCGTGCACGGCCGCCGAGGTCACCTGGTGGGACGGCTGCTGGCGGCCCTGCGCGGTCGCCCCTCAGCGACCAATGTCGACACGCTGCCGCACGAGGCATGGCAGTCGGTGCAAGCGGAACGCCTGGACTCTGCCGTGACGGAACGGCAACTCCAGGCGGCGATCGGCACGCCGTATCGCGGCGCATCCCTCTACCGGACCTGTCCGTCGCGGGAGCGGATGCAGCGCCTTGCAGAGGTGCTCGATTCCGACCTGCTGCGCGCCACCGCGAGTGACGACGTGTTCTGGGATCAGGTCGTCGACATCGAACCGCTCGGCAAGCAGCCGGTCTACGACGCCACCGTCAAGGGCACGCACAATTTCGTCGCCGACGGGATCATCGCGCACAACTCGATCGAGCAGGACTCGGATGTCGTACTGCTCGTCCACCGCGAAGACATGTACGAGCGGGAATCGCCGCGTGCCGGCGAGGCCGACCTGATCATCGCCAAGCATCGCAACGGCCCTACCGCCACGGTGGCGGTGAGCTTCCAGGGGCACTACAGCCGGTTCAGCGATATGCCGGACTAGTGCGGTAGCCCGGCCAGCTCCAGGCGCTTGACGCCCGGCGTTCGGCAACCATATCTTCAACTCATCGGTTAATCAACGCATCAGTTGAGGAGTGTCGTATGCGCAGGATCGTCGTGTCGGAGTTCATAACGCTGGATGGGGTCGTGGAGGCCCCGGATCAGTGGTCGATGTCGTATTGGAACGACAACATCGCCCAATTCAAGACCGAGGAGATGCAGGAGGCGGACGCACTGCTGCTGGGCCGCGTCACCTACGACCACTTCGCCGTGGCGTGGCCGGCCATGATCGACGAGCCCGGCGGCAAGGAGATGAACGGCATCAGGAAGTGGGTCGTGACCTCGACGCTCGACACCGCGGAGTGGGCCAACTCGGCGATCGTGCGCAACCTCGACGAGGTCGCCGAGCTGGACGGCACGCTGCTCGTCTTCGGGAGCCCGGGCCTCATCCAGGGACTGATCGAGCGCGACCTCGTCGACGCCTACCGGCTGCTCGTCTACCCTGTGGTGCTCGGCCGG
>JBKPQY010000222.1:0-4861 GCA_046734315.1 Actinomycetota bacterium
GGCCGGACGACTCGCAGGTGGGCAGGCTGCCGTGGTGGATCGCCCGGGTGGAGCGCGGCGGGCGCGTGCTCAGTCCCGGCGATCAATCCGACCAGGTCTCGCTCATCGACGCGCGTGACCTCGCGCGGTTCGCGTTGCTGCAGGCGCCGGGCATCTTCGAACTGGGCGGGCCACCGGTGGCGCGCGGCGAACTGTTTTCGGTCTGCCGTGACGTCACCGGCTCAGATGCCCGGTTTGCCTGGGTGGACGCTTCGTGGCTGGCAGCGCAGGGCGTCGAGGAGTGGACGGAGATCCCACTCTGGTCGACGGCGCCGAGCGTGTTCCTGCACGACAGTTCGGCCGCCGTTGCAGATGGGCTGCGCTGCCGGCCGCTGCGGGACACGGTCGCCGACACGTGGGCGTGGCAGCAGCGCGTCCCCGGCGGCTGGCGGCCGACCCAGCGGACGCCAGGCCTGGACCCCGACAAGGAGGCGACGCTGCTCGCCGCGTGGGACGCTCGCTGAGAGGCCCCAGGTTGCCGAGAGGCACGCCCCGTACACTGCGGCGTCATGCACTCGCTGGCCGGCACCCTGATCGCGACGAGCCCGATCAGCCCGAATCATCTCCTCGACTCCTTCGGGCTGGCCGGCCTCCTCCTCATCATCTTCGCCGAATGCGGCCTGCTGATCGGCTTCTTCCTGCCGGGCGACACGCTGCTGTTCTCGGCGGGCCTGCTGCTGGCGCTCGGCAAGCTGCACACGCCGCTGTGGGTGTTTCTCGTGACGGTGCCGATCGCGGCCGTGGCCGGCAACCTGGCCGGCTACTGGATCGGCTACCGGGCCGGGCCACACGTGTTCGACCGTCCTGAATCGGCGCTGTTCAAACCCCAGTACGTCGAGCGCTCGCATGCCTTCTTCGAGCGGTTCGGGTCGTGGACGATCATCCTGGCCCGCTTTGTGCCGATCGTCCGCACCGTGGCCACCGTGATGGCCGGCGTCGGCAGGATGCGGCTGCGGACTTACACGATCTATTCGATCATCGGCGGCGTGGTGTGGACGGTCGGCGTGATCCTGATCGGTTACTGGTTGGGGCACATCGCATTCGTCCGTGACAAGGTCGAGCCGCTGATCGATCCAATCCTCGTCGGCATCGTGGTGATTTCGCTGCTGCCAGTCACAATCCACTGGCTGCGCAATCGCCGCAACGCCGGCCGGCACCACACCAAGGTCGACGCCTGACACGGCGGAGGCTCATCCGTCGGGCGGCGGTACCCCGGTAGCGGCAGCGCCGGCCGCTCAGCGCGTGAGCTGTTGGCAGTGGCGCTTGAGGTCCGCGTTGCTCGGTGTGAGGTGGACGCCGAAGAACGTCGCGTCGCACTTCTTGGCATCGCTGTCGATCGCGTCGCGCTGCGTCCAGGTGAAAATGCCGAGGCCGACGATGATGACGGCGAGGACGAGGCGGCTGGTCAGCTTGGTGAACACGAAGCTGAGCAGCACGCCGGCCACGATGATCACCGCGAGCGCGAAGATCCCCACCGCCTTGGCCTGATCCGTGCTGAACGCAGCGCTCACTGCTCGACTCCGTGCTCGTTGCGCTGCTGGCGCCTACGGCGCTGCGATGCTCGCTCGCTGTCGTCTTCGGCGCTCATGACCGGGCACGGTAGCGGCTGGCCGCCTGCGCGGCCAGCTAGCCTCGACGTGTGACAGAGCTACCTCCGCCGCCGGCCGCCGGCGCGCTGCGCGTCGTGGCGCTGGGCGGCATCAGCGAGGTCGGCCGGAACATGACGCTGTTCGAGTACGGCAATCGTCTGCTCGTCGTGGACTGCGGCATGCTGCTCGGCAAGACCAACTCTCCAGGAGTCGACCTCACCCTGCCCGACTGGTCGTACTACCGCGACCGACTCGACGACATCGACGCCGTCGTGCTGACCCACGGCCACGAGGACCACATCGGCGCGCTGCCGTACCTGCTGCGCGAGCGCGCCGACATCCCTGTCTTCGGCTCGCGGCTGACGCTGGCCTTGGTCGCGGCGAAGCTCGAGCAACACAAGATCAGACCGGAGCTGCGGCGGGTCCGGGAAAACGACCGCACGACGATCGCCGGCTGGGACCTGGAGTTCTTCGCGGTCAACCACTCCATACCGGACGCGCTCGCCGTGGCCATCCGGGTCGGCGGGCACACCGTGCTGCACACCGGCGACTTCAAGATGGACCAGACGCCGCTCGACGGCCGGCTCACCGACCTACCCGGCTTCTCACGGCTGGGCGATCAGGGCGTCGATCTCCTGCTCGCCGACTCGACGAACGCCGAGGTGCCCGGCTTCATCCCGTCGGAGCAGGACGTCGGACAAGTGATCGCCGATGTGATCAGCAAGGCATCCGGACGGGTGATCGTCGCCTGCTTCGCCTCGCACGTCCACCGCGTCCAGCAGGTCCTCGACGCCGCCGTGGGGAGCGATCGCGTCGTCGCGTTCGTGGGGCGCTCGATGGTGCGCAACATGCAGATCGCCCGCGACCTCAACCTGCTGCACGTCCCTGACGGGGTGCTCGTCGACCTCAACGAGGCCGAGCAGCTTCCGTCCCGCCGCGTCCTCTACGTCTCGACCGGGTCGCAGGGCGAGCCGCTCTCGGCGCTGTCGCGGATGGCCAACTGCGAGCATCCGACCGTGCGTATCGCGCCCGATGACACCGTGGTGCTGGCATCGTCGCTGATCCCGGGCAACGAGACGTCGGTAGGCGAGGTGATCAACGGCCTGTCCCGCCTGGGCGCGACGGTGGTGCACCGGTCCACGGCGCTGGTGCACGTGTCGGGCCACGCGCCGGCGGGTGAACTGCGTTACCTGCTCAACGCCGTCCGGCCGAAGAACCACCTGCCGGTGCACGGGGAGTGGCGGCATCTGCGTGCGCACGCCGCCATCGCACGCTCGACCGGGCTGCCCGACGAGCGGATCATGCTCGCCGAGAACGGCACGATGGTCGAACTCGTCGAGGGTCGGGCGTCGATCGTGGGTGTGATCCCGGTCGGATTCGTATACGTGGACGGCCTCGCGGTGGGCGACATCGGCGCCGCAGCGCTCAAGGACCGGCGGATCCTCGGCGAGGAGGGCTTCATCTCGATTCTGGTGGCCGTCGACCTGACAACACGCAAGGTCGTGTTCGGCCCGGAGATCACCGCACGCGGCTTCACCGACGACCCGGGCGCGCTGGACCCGATTCGCAAGGAGCTGATCACCACGGTCGAGCAGTCACTCGCCGAAGGCGTGCGCGACGCGGACGCGCTGGCGCACATCGTGCGGCGGACCGTCGGTCGCTGGGTGGATCAGACGTACCGCCGACGTCCCATGCTCATGCCGATGGTCGTCGAGGTCTGATCCCGACCCACGCGTGATCTTGGACTTGCGGCTGAATCTCGACCGCAAGCCCAAGATCACAACGGAGGGTTACTCGGTGCGCCGCCTCGTGAGCCAACCGCTCAAGCTAAGCGCCGCAACGCCGAGGACGACCAGACCCCCGGCGATGCCCGCGAACAGGCCGGCGTTGATCGCACCCGTGTTGGCCAGGCCTGAGGCGTTGTTGGCCGGGGTGGCGTTGATCGGAGCCTGCGCAGACGCCGCGGCGGGGGCGGCCGGGGTGCTGAATGAGGCCGGAGCGCTTGGAGTCTCGCTCGACGTCCCGCCGCCGCAGTTGTTCTCGCAGGGTGGCGGTGGCGTACTGCTGCAGTTGTTCTCGCAGGGTGGGGGTGGCGGCGTACTAGTGCTGCTGGAGGACGTGCAGCCGGTGTGTGCCGGGTTCGTCCGCCCGATGCCGTGGTTGCGGTCGCACTCGTAGCCGGCGTTGGGGTCTGTGCCGTTCGGCATCTGACCGGGCGGGTTCTTGTTGTCGGCCTTGCCGACGCATCCCGCGCACGGCTTGCCGATCGCGTTGCCGTTGCCGTTTCCGTTTCCCGACGGCGAGCCGTCGCGCGTCGAGTCGTACGGGCCGTGCACGTTCGCACCATGCCCGCTGAAATCCGCCTTCGACGGCGGCTGCGGCGAGGTGGTGTCACCGCTGGACTTGCCACCGCCGACGCTGCCGCCTCCCAGGGCGGCGTGTGCCGCTGCCTGTAATGCCTTCCCGTTTCCTGTTGCCTTCCCATTTCCTGGTGCCGCGCCGGCTCCGATGCCACCGACCATCACGAACGCCGCAACGGCGGCGCCTGCGACTACGACGGCAGCCAGATACTGACGACGGTGAATTGCGCGCACGTGAGCTCCCCATTGAGTGTGAGCATTGCTCCGATCTCGTCCCCGCCCACGCCGCGGACTTCACCCGGATCGAACGCGAACCTTAGCGGACAGCTACATAGGTACGGAAGGCACCCGCCGGACATGTCGTGCGCTCGTTATGCACGCGTGACGCGTCCGGGAGAATGGGCTCATGACCGCAGGTATCTCGCTACGTCCGGGCACGATCTCGCCACGACTGGCGGTGCCGCCCTCGATCGCGCGACCGCAGTACGTGGACTCGAAGGGGCCGGCCGACCGCGACGACCCGATGGTCAAAGACGCCGACACGATCGCCAGAATGCGAATTGCCGGTCGCATCGCGGCCGACGCCCTGGTCGAGGTGGGCCGCCATGTGACGCCCGGTGTGACCACCGACGAGCTCGATCGGATCGGCCACGAATTCCTGCTGGATCACGGGGCCTACCCGTCCACCCTGGGCTACAAGGGATTCCCGAAGTCGCTGTGCACCTCCGTCAACGAGGTGATCTGCCACGGCATCCCCGACTCGCGCCCGCTCGCGGACGGCGACATCGTCAAGATCGACATCACCGCCTTCAAGGGTGGCGTGCACGGTGACACGTGCGGCACGTTCTACGCCGGCGAAGTCGAGCCGGAGGT
>JBKPQY010000223.1:0-9585 GCA_046734315.1 Actinomycetota bacterium
TGACCGCATCGGTGATCTTGCCCTTGCCGCCGAACAGGCTGGTGCCGCCGATGACCGCGGCGCCGACGGCGAGCAGCAGCGTGTTTCCGCCGCCCTCGGCCGAGTTCACGCTGAGCCGGGAGGCCAGCACGATGCCGGAGATGATCGCCATCATCGAACCGATGACGAACACCGAGATGCGGACGGCCTCCACCCGGATGCCGGCCCGCCGCGCTGCCTCGTCATTGCCGCCGACTGCGTAGATGTGCCGGCCGTAACGGGTGCGCGACAGCACGAAGCCCAGGACGATGACCAGCACGACCACCAGCGGCACGACCCACGGCACGCCTTCCAGAGGTTTGTGGGCGACCTGGACGAGCTTGCCGTTCACGTTCTGCACCGTCGGGTTCTTGTTCAGGGAACGGTCTTGGTTAAGAAGCCCGATGGGCACCAAGATAAGCACCGCCATCCCAGCCGCCTTGAGCCCGGTGATCAGCAGCGGCTCGGCCGGCAGGTTGCGGCTGAGCCGGGCATGCCGGTCGTAGAGCTTCATCGCGAGGTAGCCCGCCAACAAAAGGATGCCCATGAACCAGCCCAGCCACAGCGGCATGTTGGATTGCTCCAGAGCGTTCAGCACGCTGCTCTTCAGCGGGATGTTGCCCGATGCGTGGACGCTGTTGACTATCCAGATCACGACGCCCTGCAACGCGAGGAACAGCGCCAGGGTGACCACGAACGACGGCACCCGGATGATCGCGCGCATGAAACCGACGAAGTAGCCGATCACGAAGCCGACCAGCAGCGCAACGATCACTGCGGGCACCCAGTTCATGCCGTTGTAGACCAAGGCCGCGGTGGTGGCGGCACCCACGCCCGACGTGGTGCCCGCGGCCAGGTCGATCTCGCCGAGCAGCAGCACGAACACCAGACCCATGGCCAGCAAGGTGATCGGCGCGGCCTGGGTGATTAGGTTCCCGAAGTTGCCGAGCGACCAGAACGAGCTCTGCGCGATTGAGAAGATGATGACAAGCAGGATGAGCCCGCCAACCGCCGGCAGCGAGCCCAGATCGCCGGCTCGGACCCGTTGCAGGTAGGCGTGCCAATACTCGCGTAAGCCGCCTTCGATGGGCGCGGTGCTCGCGGCTGCGGCGAGCTCGGCAAGCTGCTGTTCTTCGGTGATGACCGGCGTGGTTCCGGTGTCCGTGTCGCTCATGCCGCCGCCCCCGCCCCGTTCTTCAGACCGATATCCCCGCTGCGGCCACTGGTGATCAGCTCGACGACCTGTGTCTGGTTGACGTCCACGCGGTTTACCGTGGCCGCGATCTGGCCGAGGTAAAGCACCGCGATCTTGTCGGCGACCTGCATGACGTCGTTCATGTTGTGCGAGATCAGCACGACGCCGAGCCCCTGGTCGGCGAGGCGCCGCACCAGGTCGAGCACCTGGGCGGTCTGGGCCACGCCGAGAGCCGCGGTCGGCTCATCGAGGATGGCGAGTTTGCGATTCCACAGCACCGCCTTGGCGATGGCTACAGTTTGACGCTGCCCACCGGACAGGCTCGACACCCGCTGCCGGACCGACGCGAGAGTACGGACCCGAAGGCCCTGGAGCACGTCCCTGGCGGAGACCTCCATGTCTCCCTCGTCGAGCATGATGCCCTTGACCCGTTCGCGGCCAAGGAACATGTTCTGTACGACATCGAGGTTGTCGCACAGCGCTAGGTCCTGATACACGATCTCGATGCCCAGTGCAGCGGCGTCACGCGGGCTGTGGACAACCGCCCGGTGTCCGTCGAATTCGTAGGTGCCGGAGTCGATCGGGTACGACCCACCGATGCACTTGACGAGCGTGGACTTGCCGGCGCCGTTGTCACCGACGAGCGCCGTGACCTCGCCGACCCGGGCGTCGAAGTCGACGTCCTTTAATACGTGCACGGGCCCGAAGCTCTTGTTGATGCCGCGCATGCTCAGGATCGCATCTGCCATGGCCGATACTCCTCGCGCTTCAGGCGTCGGCCGGGCGCGGAAGCCGCGCCCGGCCCACTGCCTTCGTTGTTACTTGACTCCCGCGGCTGTGCACTTCGAAGCATAGGCGCCGGTGCACGTCTGAGCCTTTGGCGTGTACCCGTCGTTGATCGGCTGAGCCACGTTGGCCTTGGTGATCGCGATGGGCTGCGCCAGGATCGCCGGGACCTTGCGACCGGTCTGCGAGTCGGTAACGGTCGTGTTGGTCTGCGGCACCTGGCCGTTGGCCAGCTGCGCCGCCGCGTCAACCGCCGGGATGGCTTCCAGCTTCGACGGCTTATAGATCGTGAAGCACTGGTCGCCGTCCATGATGTGCTGCAGACCCTGAACCGTCGCGTCCTGGCCGGAGACCGCAACCTGGCCGTTGAGGTGCTGCTGCTTAAGCGTGGTGATAACCGAGTTGGCCATGCCGTCGTTGGCGACCATCACGGCGTTCAGGTCCTTGTGCGAGTTCAGAATCGACTGGAACGTGGTGCCCGCAGCCTGGTTGTCCCAGTCCTTGATCCACTGGTCAGCCAGCTTCTTCCAGCCGGTCTGCTTGGACAGGACGCCGTCGTAACCCTGCTTGAAGAGCGTGGCGTTGTTGTCGGTCTTCGACCCGTTGATGTCGACGTACTTGACCGAGCTCTTGCCCTTCACCTGCGGGCACTGCACCAGCGTCTGGCCCTGCTCCTTGCCGACGGCGACACCGTCGAAGGAGACGTACAGACTTGCGCTGCCGCCGAGGGTGAACCGGTCGTAATCGATCGTGGCGACGCCCTTGGCCTTGGCGTCAGACTCGATCTTGGCGGCCGACGCCGAGTCGAGGTTGACGATCAGCAGCACCTTCACGCCCTGGTTGATCATGTTCTGCGCGTCCGTGGTCATCTGACCGGCGTCGCCGTTCGCGTTCTGCATGGTGCAGTTCAGGTTGACCTTCGTGCACTCGGCCTTGGCCGCGTCCGGATCGGACGTGATCCACCGGTTCGAAGACTGCGTGTCGGGCCAGATGATGCCCACCTTGGCGCCCTTGCCGTCGATCGCGCCGGCCGCGGCCGACGAACTTGTCGCCGCACTGGTCGCGGCCGATGTGTTACCACCGGCAGGCGTGCTGGAGCTACTGCTCTTCTTGCTCGAGGAGCAGGCGGCCAGCACGAGTGAGGCCGCGACCCCTGCGACGACCAAGCCGATTGCGCTCTTGCGCATGGGCTGTACCGCCTTTCGCGGGACGTGGGACCGGGTGGTTTCGCCTCCACACCGGCCTAGGAATGTTGTGCGCGTCAACTTATATGTCCAAGCTATGCCGTCAAGCACTTCGAAACCGTTTCGTTACCGCCACAGCGCATCGCCGACGATCCGCACGAAGGGCTCACAGCAGCGCCCGGAGGACGTACTGCATGATGCCGCCGTGCCGGTAGTACTCGGCCTCACCGGGCGTGTCAATACGCACCTGCGCCTCGAACCGGCTGCCGTCCGCGCTGACCTGCACGGTGGCCGGCGTGATGTCGTCGTTCAGAGCAGTGATGCCGGTGATGGCGAACGTCTCCTCGCCCGTCAGGCCGAGCGATTCGGCGCTCTCGCCGGCGGCGAACTGCAGCGGCAGCACCCCCATCCCGATCAGATTCGACCGATGGATGCGCTCGTAGGATTCGGCAATGACGGCGCGCACGCCGAGCAGCGCCGTGCCCTTGGCGGCCCAGTCCCGGGACGACCCGGAGCCGTACTCCTTGCCGGCCAGCACGACCAGCGGGGTCCCGGCCCTGCCGTAGTTGACCGAGGCGTCGTAGATCGTGGTCACCGGACCGCCGGCCTGGGTGAAGTCGCGGGTAAAGCCACCCTCGGTCCCGGGAGCGAGTTGGTTGCGCAGCCGGATGTTGGCGAACGTGCCGCGGATCATCACTTCGTGGTTGCCGCGCCGCGAGCCGTAGGAGTTGAAATCGCGCCGCTCAACGCCGTGCTCGATCAGGTACTGACCTGCGGGGGAGTCGGGCTTGATCGATCCGGCAGGGCTGATGTGGTCGGTCGTCACCGAGTCGCCGAGCTTGGCGAGCACCCGCGCGCCCTCGATGTCGGTGACCTGCTTCGGTTCGCGGGACATACCGTCGAAGTACGGCGGCTTCCGGACGTACGTCGAGTCGGGGTCCCACTCGAACGTCGCGCCCCGCGGAGTGGGAAGACCTGTCCAGCGCTCGTCCCCGGCAAACACATCCGCGTAGCCGCGGGTGAACATCTCGCTGGCGATGGCCTCGTCGACGATCTGCTGGACGTCTGCGGACGAAGGCCAGATGTCGTGCAGGTAGACAGGTTGGCCGTCGCTTCCCGTACCGAGGGGTTCGGTCGTGATGTCGACGTCCATGGAGCCGGCCAGCGCGTAAGCGACAACGAGCGGAGGGGACGCGAGATAATTCATCTTCACGTCCGGGTTGATGCGCCCCTCGAAGTTGCGGTTGCCCGAGAGCACGCTGACGACGGCGAGATCGGCATCGTTCACCGCAGCCGAGATCTCCTCGTGCAACGGGCCGGAGTTGCCGATGCATGTCGTGCACCCATAGCCCACGAGGTTGAAGCCGAGCTTGTCGAGGTACGGGGTGAGGCCGGCGCGGTCGTAGTAATCCATGACCACCTTGGACCCGGGCGCGAGCGTGGTCTTGACCCACGGCTTGCTGGCGATGCCCCGGTCAACGGCGTTCTTCGCGAGCAGCGCGGCGGCCACCATGACCGACGGGTTCGACGTGTTGGTACACGACGTGATCGCGGCTATAACCACGGCGCCGTGGTCCAGGACCGCCTCGGTGCCGTCTGCAAGGGTCACCGGCGTGGGCTGCGACGTGCGGCCGTTCGCGCCCTTCGCCGCCGACGGCACGGTCGCCGCCGGGCTGAAGCTCGGGACGTCCGAGGCGGGGAAGGACTCGTCCTCGGCCTCGTCCTGGGCGTCTTGCACAGAGGACGTGTACGCACCGAGCGCGTTCCGGAACAGCGCTTTGGCCGACACCAGCGGGACCCGGTCCTGCGGCCGTTTCGGGCCGGCGAGCGAGGGTTCCACGGTGGACAGGTCGAGTTCGAGCGTCTCGGAGAACTGTGGCTCGACGTCGGGCTCGTGCCACAGTCCGTTCGTCTTGGCGTATGCCTCGACCAGCGCGACCTGCTCGTCCGGCCGGCCGGTGAACCGCAGGTACCGCAACGTCTCGTCGTCGTTAGGGAAGATCGCGCAGGTGGAGCCGTACTCGGGGCTCATGTTGCCGATCGTCGCCCGGTTGGCCAGCGGCACAGCGGCAACACCCGGGCCGTAGAACTCGACGAACTTGCCGACCACGCCGTGGCTGCGCAGCATCTCGGTGATCATCAGCACGAGGTCGGTCGCCGTGGAGCCCTCGGGCAGCTCATCGGTCAGCTTGAACCCCACCACGCGGGGGATCAGCATGCTGACCGGCTGGCCCAGCATCGCCGCCTCCGCCTCGATGCCGCCGACGCCCCAGCCGAGCACCCCCAAGCCGTTGACCATGGTGGTGTGCGAGTCGGTGCCGACAAGCGTGTCGGGGTAGGCGATCCCGTCCCGGGCGAAGATCACACGCGCGAGGTACTCAATGTTTACTTGATGCACGATGCCGGTGCCGGGTGGGACAACCTTGAACTCGTCGAACGCGGTCTGGCCCCACCGCAGGAACTGGTACCGCTCACGGTTGCGCTGATATTCGAGCTCCACGTTTCGCTCGAAGGCATCCGGCGCGCCGAACAGGTCGGCGATGACAGAGTGGTCGATGACGAGCTCGGCCGGCGAAAGCGGGTTGATCCGCGACGGGTCACCGCCGAGGTCGCGCACCGCCTCGCGCATGGTGGCGAGATCGACCACGGCCGGTACGCCGGTGAAGTCCTGCATCACGACGCGTCCCGGCGTGAACTGGATCTCCGTGCCGGGTTGGGCGTCCGGCTGCCACTCGGCGAGCGCGCGTATCTGATCAGCGGTGATGTTGGTCCCGTCCTCGCAACGCAACAGGTTCTCGAGCAGGACCTTGAGGCTGAACGGCAACAGTGCGGCGCCGTCGACCTGATCGATGCGGAAGTAGTCGTACGACGTTCCGGCCGCAGTCAGTGTGGCGCGGGATCCGAAGCTGTTCTGGCTCTCTACAGGCACCGCAGGCTCCTTCGCGAGATCTCTCGACGTCAAGATATCACTGCACGGTTGGCCCCCTCGTCCCAGCCTCGCACAATCGTCTGGTGAGCGCGGGTGTCGGTTCGGCGATCGAGCTGGTCGTGGCCGCCCGCCGGATCACCGTGCTCACCGGCGCGGGCGTCTCGACCGATTCCGGCATCCCCGACTTCAGGGGCCCGAACGGTCTGTGGACCCGCGACCCGGACGCTCAGCGCTACGTCGACCTCGACCGATATAGGTCCGACCCGGGCGTGCGGCGCGAGTCGTGGCGGCGCCGCGCTGCCCATCCGGCCCTGGGCGCCGAGCCGAACGCCGCGCACCGTGCCATAGCCGCGCTGCGCGAGCAGGGCCGGCTGCGCGCGCTGCTCACGCAGAACATCGACGGGCTACACCAGCGCGCCGGCGTCCCGGACGTGCTCGAGCTGCACGGCTCGATTCGCGAGACCGAGTGCCTCGGCTGCGGCGCGCGCGGGCCGATGCAGCAAGCGCTGGCCCGGGTTCGGGCCGGCGAAGCCGACCCGGACTGCCCGCGCTGCGGTGGGGTGCTGAAGTCCGGCACGGTCTTCTTCGGGCAGGCCCTGGACAAGGCGGTGCTCGAGCGGGCGGTCGAGGCGACACGCGACTGCGACCTGTTCCTCACGGTAGGGACGTCGCTTTCCGTACAGCCGGTTGCGAGCCTCACCGGTCTGGCCGCGGCACACGAGGTTCCCGTGGTGATCGTCAACGCCTCACCGACGCCCTACGACGACCTCGCCGCCGCCGTGGTCCGCGAACCGATCGGCGAGGTATTGCCGCGGCTAGTGACAGCCCGGGCGGCCTGACATGGTTCGCGCTCGTGGGCATTGTCCACTTCGCCGGCTTATAGCGATTAGTCACGCCTGGTGCTCAAGTTTCTGGCGGGGCTGCTGGCGCTGATGAGACTCTAGTGGCAGTCTGGGTCTGCTGTCCGGAGGCCGGTCACGAGGGAGCTCTAGCCGTGGATGCCAGCCGCCAGCCGAGCCCGACTCGACGCATGGCCGCGCTGCTCGCCGTCCTCGCCGTCGCCGCGTCGCTGCTGCTGGTCGCCCCGGGCCCGGCCGCGCAGGGGAAACCGCCACCCAACCCGACCAATGGGCAACTCAACAGCGCCAAGGCCAAGAAGGTCGCGCTCGCCGACCTGGTCGGCAAGCTTTCGGCCCAGCTCGCCGACCTGCAGCACCAGGTACAGGACCTCCAGGCCAGAGCCGAGCTGGCGGAACAGAAACTCGCCGACGCGCTGCAGAAGCTCGCGGACGCCAAGGCCGCCGCAAGCGCCGCGCGCGACCGGTTGACCGCGGCGCAGGCCGAAGTCGACAAGGCGACTCGGCAATTCAGCGATTTCGTCCGGGCGAGCTACATGGGCAGCCCGATCAACGGCGCCGCCGCGGGACTGCTCACGGCCACGGATCCGAACGCGCTGCTCGTCCGCAATGACTACCTGAGCTACTCGGCCGACCACCGGCTCGACATCATCGGCACGCTCAGCAAGGCGAAGATCGAGCGGTCGAACGCAGATGCGGCGGCCCGGGGCGCCGAGCAGCGCCAGGCGGCAGCCGCGGACGCGGCCGCGAAGGCCCGGCAAGCGGCGCAGGACGCCTTGAGCGCCGCGCAGGCGGCGCAGCAGCAGATGAGCGCGAAGGTGGCCGCAACCCAGTCCGCGCTTGATGCCGCGCGCCTGCAGCTCGCGACACTCAACAAGCAGCGCATGCAATACATCGCCTGGCAGAAGGAGCAGGCGCGCATCGCCGCCGCGCGGCGGGCTGCTGAGGAACGGGCCCGACGTGCGGCAGCGGCAGCCGCCGCGGCGGCCGCCGCCAGCGGCAGCTGGCACGCTGTCGCTGCGCCGCTCATGGCCCCGATCGGCGGCAGCTGGAGCGCCGCGGCGGGACAGACGGCGGTCAACCGCGCGATGCGCTACCTGGGCATTGCGTACGCGTACGCGGGCGGTGGGTACAGCGGGCCGAGCTACGGCGTCTGCGTAGCCGGCGACGCCGCCAACGACTGCCACGTCTACGGTTTCGACTGCTCAGGTCTGGTGATGTACGCGTGGGCGCCGTACGCGCACTACGACCACTACGCCGCGACCCAGTACTGGCAGGCCGGGTCGGTACACCCCAGTACGTCCAACCTGATGCCCGGCGACCTGGTCTTCTGGAGTTACGACGGCACACAGTCCGGCATCCACCACGTCGCGATCTACATCGGCGGCGGCAACGTCATCCAGGCGCCGCACAGCGGGGACATCGTGCGGGTCACACCGCTGGGCGAGGTCGACAGCGGCTACTTCGGGGCGACCCGGCCGCTGACCTAGCGCCTAGTGTGGGGGGATGCCGCCAGTCACCGCCATGCAGCGTGGTGAGCTCGTCGACGCGTTCGGCCGCGTCGCCACCGACCTGCGCATCTCGCTGACCGACAAGTGCTCACTGCGGTGCACGTACTGCATGCCGGCCGAGGGGCTGCCCTGGCTGCGCAAATCGGAGCTGCTTACCGACGACGAGATCGTGCGGCTCGCCCGGGTCTTCGTGTCGCTCGGCGTGACGAGCATCCGGCTCACCGGCGGCGAGCCGCTGCTGCACCCCACGGTGCCTGCCGTCGTCGCCCGGCTGGCCGCGCTGCGGCCGCGTCCCGAGCTGTCGCTGACGACGAACGGCATCGGGCTGGTGCGCATGGCCGGCGAGCTGGTGCGGTCCGGGCTGGATCGGGTGAACGTATCCATCGACACCCTTGACCCGGAACGGTTCCGCGAGCTGACCCGCCGCGACCGGCTGCCCGACGTGCTCGCCGGCGTGGCCGCCGCCGCGGCCGCGGGCCTGCACCCGGTCAAGATCAACGCGGTGCTGATGCGCGGCAGCAACGCCGGCGAGGCACCCGCCCTGCTGGGCTGGGCGTTACGCCACGGCTACGAGATGCGCTTCATCGAGCACATGCCACTCGACGCCCAGCACGCCTGGACGCGCGACGCGATGGTCACGGCGGACGAGATGCTGGAGCTGCTCGGCGACTACCTACTCCGCCCGATCGGCCATGGCGCCGACGGCTCGGCGCCTGCCGAGGAGTTCGAGGTGCTGGACGGCCCGGGCGCCGCTGAGTGGGCCGTTCGTCCCGGACGCGTCGGCGTGATCGCATCGGTGACCCGGCCGTTCTGCCGGGACTGCGACCGGCTGCGGCTCACCGCCGACGGGCAGCTTCGCACGTGCCTGTTCGCACGTACCGAGACAGACCTGCGCGGGCCGCTGCGCGACGGCGCGGACGACCGCGAGCTGGCACGGCTCATCCAGGTCGCCGTGGCGGGCAAACAGGCCGGGCACGGCATCGACGCCTCCGACTTTGTCCAGCCGGACCGTCCGATGTCCGCGATCGGGGGTTAGAGCTCTGTCACCAGGCCCGGACGAGCGACGTCGATCGGTCCGGCGTAGTGCTCACGGGCGGTACGCGTC
>JBKPQY010000224.1:0-18644 GCA_046734315.1 Actinomycetota bacterium
ACGGGCTACATGGTCGGCAAGCAGTACGAGCAGGGCGGCATCATCAAGCACGGCGCCATGATGATCAATGCCGTGTCCAACTCGGGCGTCCCGCACATCTCGATCCTGATGGGCGCATCGTACGGTGCCGGCCACTACGGCATGTGCGGGCGAGCGTACGACCCGCGGTTCATGTTCAGTTGGCCGAGCGCCAAGTCGGCCGTGATGGGGCCGGCGCAACTCGCAGGCGTGCTCTCTATCGTGGCCCGGGCGGCCGCCGAGGCCCGGGGCACACCGTACGACGAGGACGCCGACGCGACTATGCGCGCCGCCGTCGAGCAGCAGATCGAGGCGGAGTCGCTGCCGCTGTTCCTGTCCGGACGGCTGTACGACGACGGCGTGATCGACCCGCGCGACACCCGCACCGTGGTCGGGCTGTGCCTGTCGGCGATCCACAGCGCTGCTGTGCAGGGCGCGGCGACCTATGGGGTGTTCCGCCCGTGATCACATCGGTGCTGGTGGCCAACCGCGGCGAGATCGCACGGCGGGTCTTCGCAACCTGCAGGACACTCGACGTCGCTACGGTCGCCGTCTTCTCCGACGTGGACGCCGGCGCAGCGCACGTTCGCGACGGCGACGCTGCTGTGCGCGTGCCGTCCTACCTGGACAGTGCCGCCTTGATCGACGCGGCCCGTCGCGCCGGCGCAGATTCGATCCATCCCGGGTACGGCTTCCTGGCGGAGAACGCGTCGTTCGCCCGCGACGTGCTCGATGCCGGGCTGACCTGGATCGGCCCGTCCCCTGAGGCGATCGAGTCGATGGGCAACAAGATCGTGGCGAAGAAACTGATGGCTGCCGCGGGCGTCCCGGTGCTGGACGAACTCGACCCTGAGGCGGTCGTCGAGCTTCCAGTGATCATCAAGGCGGCAGCCGGCGGCGGCGGGCGCGGAATGCGGATCGTGCGCGAGAGCGAGGAGCTGCGCCGGCAGCTCGAGAGCGCCCGCGCCGAGGCGGCGTCCGCGTTCGGCGATCCGACGGTGTTCTGCGAGCCGTACCTGGAAGGCTGCCGGCACATCGAGGTCCAAGTACTCGCCGATGCGTACGGCAGCGTATGGACGCTCGGCGAGCGAGAGTGCTCGATACAGCGCCGGCACCAGAAAGTGATCGAGGAGACACCGTCGCCCCTGGTCGGGCGCGTCCCCGGAATGCGTGAGCGGCTGTTCGCCGCGGCGCGCGCCGCCGCGCTGGCGGTCGGGTACGTCAATGCCGGCACGGTCGAGTTCCTCGCCGATGAAGAGGGTCGATTCTTCTTCCTCGAGATGAACACCCGGCTGCAGGTCGAGCACCCGGCCACCGAGGCCGTGACGGGTGTCGATCTCGTCCGCTGGCAACTGCGCATCGCCGACGGCGTCCGCCTCGACACGGCGCCACCGCCATCGAGCGGCCACGCGATCGAGGTGCGGCTCTATGCCGAGGACCCCGCGCGTGGGTGGCAGCCGCAAAGCGGCATCATGCACCGCCTGGAGGTACCGGGCATTGTCGCGGAGTTCGCGCCGAGCCGAGGGCTGCGCCTCGACGCCGGCGTGGTCGCAGGCGCGGCGGTCGGCACCCGTTACGACCCGATGCTCGCCAAGATCGTCGGCTGGGCGCCGACTCGCCTCGAGGCCGCGGCCACCGTGGCGAACGCGCTGGCCCGCGCGAAGCTCCACGGTCCACGCACGAACCGCGACCTACTCGTGCGCGTGCTGCGGCATCCGGCGTTCCTGGCCGGCGAGACGGACACCGCGTTCCTCGACCGCCACGACGTTTCCGCGCCACTGGCGGACGTCAGCGTGGCCGCCCTCGCCGCAGCGCTCTCCGACGCGGCCGCCAACCAGGCTCGCGCGCCGGTCCGCGTCCCGGTGGGATGGCGCAACGTGCCCTCGCAGCCGCAGCGCAAGCGCTACGAAGGCATCGACGTCGAGTACCGGCTCACCCGTGCCGGCCTCGTGGGGCCGCCAGGCACGCGTTTGGTGAGCGCTGCACCGGAGGACGTGGTACTCGAGGTGGACGGCGTGCAGCGCCATTTCAAGGTCGCGACCTACCCGGACATGGTGTGCGTCGACTCCGCACTCGGCTCCGTGACGCTCATCCCGCTCGGGCGCTTCGCGGACGCTGGGCCGCCCGTCCCGGCCGGGTCGCTGCTCGCGCCGATGCCGGGCACGGTGGTGCGTGTCGCCGTCCAGCGTGGCGACGCCGTACAGCAAGGCCAGCCGCTGCTGTGGCTGGAGGCCATGAAGATGGAGCATGCGATCGCGGCGCCGCGCGACGGTGTCGTGACCGAGCTACCCGTGTATGCGGGCCAGCAGGTCGACGTCGGCACGTTGCTCGGCGTCGTCGCCCCGTTATGAATCGCGCAAGAATCGCTCGCCGTGGACGAGGGATCCTTGCGCAATCGGAATGAGGAGGAGGCCTCATGAGCTTTGTCGAGTCGCCCGAGCGGCAGGCATTGCGGCGAGCAGTTGCCGAGGTCGCCGGCCGGTACGGGCGCGACTACGTGCGGCGGCAGGTGCGCAAGGGCGAACATCTCGACGAGCTGTGGCGCGAGGCCGGAAAGCTCGGCCTCATCGGGGTGAACCTGCCCGAGCGATACGGCGGCGGAGGCGGCGGCATGTACGACCTTTCGCTTGTCCTCGAGGAGTTCGCCGCCGCCGGATGCGCGCTGCTGATGCTGGTCGTCTCGCCGGCCATCTGCGGCACGATCATCGCCCGGTACGGCACGGACGAGCAGAAACAGCGGTGGCTGCCCGAGATCGCGCACGGCGACGCGATCATGGCCTTCGCGATCACCGAGCCGGACGCCGGCTCGAACTCGCACCGGCTCACCACGACGGCCCACCGCGACGGCGGCGACTGGATCATCAGCGGCCGCAAGGTATTCGTATCAGGCGTCGACCAGGCCACCGCGGTTCTCGTCGTGGGACGTACCGAGGACGCGAGAACCGGCAGGCTCAAGCCGGCGCTGTTCGCGGTGCCCACCGACGCCGCCGGCTTCGAGTACCGTCCGGTCG
This sequence comes from Actinomycetota bacterium, assembly GCA_046734315.1. GTDB lineage: Bacteria > Actinomycetota > Actinomycetes > Mycobacteriales > Jatrophihabitantaceae > DASXRA01. The sequence goes on from JBKPQY010000224.1 coordinate 3,030, forward strand.
AGATGGATCTGGCGATCCCGGACAAGCAGTTCCTACTGTTCCTCGACGACGTCCGGCTGCCCGGCGACGCCCTCGTCGGCGAGGAGGACGCCGCGCTGATGCAACTGTTCGCGGGCCTGAACCCCGAGCGCATCATGGCCGCGGCATCGTCGGTGGGCATGGGGCGCTACGCACTCGACCGAGCCGTCACCTACGCCAACAGCCGCTCCGTGTGGGGCACCCCGATCGGTGCGCACCAGGGTCTGGCGCATCCGCTGGCGCAGATCAAGATCGAGCTCGAGCTGGCCAGGCTCATGATGCAGAAGGCAGCAACGCTGTACGACGAGGGCGACGACGCCGGTGCAGGCGAGGCCGCCAATATGGCGAAGTACGCCGCCGCCGAGGCGAGCGCCCGCGCCGTCGACCAGTCGGTGCAGGTTCACGGCGGCAACGGGCTGGCAAGCGAGTACGGCCTCGGCGCACTCCTCGCCGTGTCGCGGGCGGCACGGATCGCCCCGGTGAGCCGCGAGATGATCCTCAACTTCGTCGCGCAGAACACCCTGGGATTGCCGAGGTCCTACTGATGATCCAGTACGGAATCGACCGCGGCGTCGCCCGCATCGCCCTCGACTCGCCGCACAACCGCAATGCGCTGTCATCGGCGCTGATGAGCGAGCTCGCAGGCCGCCTGAACGACGCCGGCGCAGACGACACGGTGCGTGCCGTCGAACTGACGCACACCGGAGGGACGTTCTGCGCGGGCGCCGACCTCACCGAGGCTCGTGTCGATATGGACGAGGGCACCCGCCGGCTCGTCGCGCTGCTCCGGCAGATCGTCGGATTGCCCAAGCCCGTCGTCGCCAGCATCGACGGGCATGTCCGGGCCGGCGGCATGGGGCTGCTGGGTGCCTGCGACATCGCGCTCGCCGGGCCGGCAAGCACGTTCGCGTTCACGGAGGTCCGCTTGGGCCTTGCCCCGGCGATCATCTCCCTCACCACACTGCCCCGACTCAGCGCCCGCGCGGCGAGCCGCTACTACCTCACCGGCGAGACCTTCGACACCGTCACTGCTGCGCGCATCGGCCTCGTCACCGAAGCGGTGGACGACATCGACGCGGCCACGCACGCGGTGCTGGACGCGCTGCGCCGCGCGTCTCCCCAGGGCCTGCGCGAGACCAAACCGCTCACCACCCGTGCCGTCACGTTCGCCGAAGCAAGCGCGCTCACGACCCAGTCGGCGCGGCTGTTCGCGTCGGAGGAAGCTCGTGAGGGCATGGCGTCCTTCCTGGAGAAACGGTCGCCGCGGTGGGCGCTGTAACGGCGACCCGGGAGCCGCGGCAGGATCGCAGCCGGGCCACCCGGCAGCGGTTGCTGGAAGCCGCCGTCGACTGCCTGGCCGAACTCGGCTGGACGCGCGCCACCGTCGCGGTCGTCGCCGAGCGCGCCGGGGTGTCGCGCGGCGCTGCCCAGCACCACTTCCCCACCCGCGAGGCACTGTTCACCGCCGCGCTGGAGTACATGGCCGCCGAGCGCATTGCGGAGGTGCGCCGCCGCGGCGCCGCGCTGCCGCCCGGCGCCCGGCACACCGAGGCCGTCGTGGAAATGCTGGTGGGCGTGTACGTCGGGCCACTGTTCCGGGCCGCGGCGCAGGTGTGGGTGCAAGCGGCAGCGGACGAGGCGCTGCGCACCCTGGTCGTGCCGCTCGAGGCGCGACTGGCGCGGGAGACGCACGCGATCGCCGTGGACCTGCTCGGCGTGGACGAGTCACGGCCCGGTGCCCGCGAGACGGTCCAGGGCGTGCTCGACATGGCACGCGGACTGGGCCTGGCCGACCTGCTCACCGACGACTCGAGGCGCCGGCAGCGAATCGTCCAGCGTTGGGCGGCGATCCTTTCCGACACGCTCGGCGGGTGCTGACCGGTCGACGTCGCTGGCGTATCGTGGCAGCTCACCACCCCACGTACGAGTCATCCCTCCCGGCTCGTCCGTGGGGTGGCTGACTTATCCGCCGGATGTGTCTCGCAGCGCTTGCGCTCATCGCTTTGGGGGTCGGGTTGCAGGTTGCAGGCAGTGTTGCCCTGGTTACTGGCGGCGCGTCCGGGTTAGGGCTGGCTACCGCCCGGGCTCTGGTTGCGGCAGGCGCGAACGTGGTGATCTTGGATCTGCCGAGTTCCGCCGGCACGCGGGTCGCCGACGAGATCGGGGCCAGGTTCGCTCCCGGCGACGTCGCGAGCGAGGACGACGTGACCGCCGCGCTCGGCACCGCCATGGGGCTCGGCCCGCTGCGCATCGCGGTGAACTGCGCGGGGGTGGCCGACGCGGCCCGGGTTGTCGGTAAGCACGGACCGTTTCCGCTGGACACGTTCCGCAAGGTGGTCGAGGTGAACCTCGTGGGCACGTTCAACGTGATCCGCCTCGCCGCGGTCCGCATCGCCGCGGCCGACGAGATCGACGGCGAGCGTGGCGTCATCGTCAGCACCGCATCTGCGGCCGCATTCGAGGGGCAGATCGGCCAGGCTGCGTACTCGGCGTCCAAGGGCGGGGTGGTCGGCATGACGCTGCCTATCGCCCGCGAACTGGCCGCGTCGAAGATCCGCGTGGTGACCATTGCGCCTGGCCTCTTCGAGACGCCGATGCTCGCCGGGCTGCCCGAGGACGCCAAGGCGTCACTCGGCGCCCAGGTGCCGCATCCGGCCCGGTTGGGCCGGCCCGCCGAGTACGCGGCGCTCGTCGAGCACATTCTCGCCAATCCGATGCTCAACGGCGAGGTGATCCGCCTCGACGGCGCGATCCGAATGGCGCCGCGTTAACTAATCCGCCTGGGTGTCGCTCGGGCGCTCATCGCTGACTTATCCGCCGGGGGTGTCGCTCGGGCGCTCATCGCTGACTTATCCGCCGGGGGTGTCGCTCGGGCGCTCATCGCTACCTATCCCCCAGCCATTGCCCCGACGACCCGGAACGGCTCCGTGCCGTCGGCCACCGCCTCGGGTAGCGGAGCGTCCGCTAGCTCGTGGGAGAGGTCCTGCTCGCAGGCGAAGAACCTGACGAACGAGCGGCGCTGCCCGGTGGCCGGATCGCGCAGTGTGCCACGCAACGCCGGGTAGCGCTGCTCGATGGCATCGAGTACGGCGCGCTGCGTGGCGGTGGTGTCCACCGAGATTTCCCGCTCGCAGTGGGCGAGTTGCCGTAGATGCGCGGGCAGCACGACGCGGATCATGACAGCGTCTGCACCTCTACCGACAGCACCGCTGGCAGGTCGCGCACGATCGGTGCCCAGTGGTCGCCGGAGTCGGCCGATGCGTACACCTGCCCGCCGGTCGTCCCGAAGTACACCCCGCACTCAGACAGCGAGTCGACGGCCATAGCGTCGCGCAACACGTTGACGTAGCAGTGCTCCTGCGGCAGGCCGTCCGTGAGCGCCTCCCAGGCGTTCCCGCCGCTGCGGCTGCGGTACACGCGAAGCCGCCCGTCGGGCGGGAAGTGGTGCGAGTCGCTGGTGATCGGCACGACGTAGATCGTCTCCGGCTCATGCGCGTGGACCGCGATCGGGAAGCCGAAGTCGGTCGGCAGGTCGCCGCTCACCTCCACCCAGCTGTCGGCGGCGTCGTCGCTGCGCATCACGTCCCAGTGCTTCTGCATGAACACCGTTTCCGGACGCGACGGGTGAATCCCCAGCTTGTGGACGCAATGCCCGACCTCTGCAGCCGGCGAGGGGATTCCGTCGGACAGCAGCCCCTTGTTGACCGGCTGCCAGGACGTGCCGCCGTCATCGGTGCGAAATACGCCGGCTGCCGAGATCGCGACGAACATCCGGTCGGCGCTGCGCGGATCGAGGATGATCGTGTGGACGCACATGCCGCCCGCGCCGGGTTGCCACTGCGCGCCCGAGCCGTGCTCGCGCAGGCCGCGCACCTCCTCCCAGGTGACACCGCCGTCGGCCGAGCGGAACAGCGCCGCGTCCTCGACGCCCGCGTATACGGTGTCGCGGTCGGTCAGCGACGGCTCCAGATGCCACACCCGGGCGAACTCCCACGGGTGCGGTGTGCCGTCGTACCACTGATGTGTGCCGGGCACGCTCGCATAAGCGAACTCGTTTCCGACCGGCTCCCACGTGAGGCCGCCGTCGTCGGATCGCTGGATCACCTGCCCGAACCAGCCGCTGGTCTGCGAGGCGTACAACCGGTCCGGGTCGACGGGCGATCCTGCGACGTGGTACACCTCCCAGCCCGGGAAGTGGGGCCCGCTGACATCCCAGGCGCGCCGCTGCTCATCTGAGGTCAGTACGAAGGCGCCCTTGCGTGTGCCCACTAGTACCCGTACGCCGCTCACGATCACGCTCCCAGGTCGTCTAGTGCCGTCCTAGTGCTCCAGAACACTATGACGCGCAAGCGAGCGAGAACTCATCGGTGCGGCCGACATCAGTTTCTTCGGCCTGGGTAGACGCGGATCGGGGCCCGATGCGACCAGTGAGGAGACCTCGGCGGCGTCGTAGAGCAACTGCGGGTCGACGCCGGTGGACGGCAGGTTGCCGTCGAATTCGAGACAGCATCGGCGATCGAGTCAAGGGGTGTGCCCCTTTCCACGCAGGATCCGGTCACCGGCGTCTATGACCTGGGCGGCGAGGTCGTCCCGCTGCCCGGAAGACATAGGCGGCAGGTGCGGGTCGTGCCATTCCAGGACCGGCACGGCTCCGACGGTGGCGCTGGACCACAGCGGGATCTCGGAGTCACCGTGCTCGCCCGCGATGTAGGCGTGCACGCTTTGAACCGCGACCCCGCAGTGCGCCGCGATCAGCGACCGCAGCCTTGAGCTGTCGAGGACGGTGCCGGAGCCGAGCACCCGGCTTGGGGGCAGCCCGAGGATCTTCAACGCCGCGTAGGTGATCACGTCGACGGGGTTGGTGACGATCACGACGACTGCATCCGGTGCTACGTCGAGCAGTGGCGGGAGAGCCGTACGGCACACCGCGACGCTCTCCGCGGCGAGGTCGAGGCGCGTCTGGCCGAGTTGTGGGTTGCCGCCGATCGTCATGACAACCACGTCGGCGTCGCGGCAGACCTCGACGTCGTCGGAGCCCACGACGGTTGCCATCGGGACGAACTGCAGCCCATGCTGCAGGTCGAGCACCTCAGCGCGGACCTTGTCGGCGGTGCGGCCCCACAGCGCGATGGTCTTGCCGGTGCCCCGGATCAGGCAGGCATACGCGAGAGTCACGCCGACGTGACCGGTGCCGGCAATCGCGATTTTCGACGGCGTGCGCACTCCGTTCGGCATAGCGCCTCCCGATCAGAACCGGCTGCGCGTAGCTACGCTGCCGGATGCAACGCCGGGAAACACCCGCCAGGTGGACAGGCTGCACCGGTCCGTCCGCACCGGGCGGGACACAAGTGCGACCGCTACACCTTCTCGAAGATGAGGAAACTCTGCTTGCCGAGAACTCGCCACGCGAGTGGGGTGCGCAGGTATGCGCGGACGAGGAACCCGGCTTGCGGCAGCCGGCTCTTCGCGGTGAACGGGAGGAACCGCACGATGCGCTTGGTCAGCTTCAGCGCGTTGAGCTCGAACGCCTCTTCCAGCATCCGGTCGTCGACAGGGGTGATGTGGTCGAGGAACATCCAGTAGTCGCGGTAGGCGAATCGTATGTTCGGCTGCAGCACCAGCACGCGTCCGCCCGGGCGAACGATCCGGTAACACTCCCTGATCGTGGCCACGATGTCGTCGCGGCTGAGATGCTCGAAGAAGTTGCTGATGAATATCACGTCCATGGTTTCGGCGGCGAAGGGAGTGCGCGTCGACGAAGACTGCACGAACTCGACGTCCGAGCTGACGAACGTCGCCGAGGCCGGGTTGACGTCAAGCCCGAACTTCTTGAGGCACCGCACGTTGTTGATGAATTGCGCGTACCCGCAGGGCATGTCGAGCACGATGTCGTCGGGCCGGACGTAACGCTGGAAGAAGTTCTCCACCAGGATCTTCCAGAGCTTCTCCCGGCCCGCGATCTCGTTGCTGAACCGGCGCTCGTAAATGGCGTCCGGTTCGATCGGAGGCCTCAGGTCGGCGTGCCCGGCACCGCCGCCGACGTGCTTCATGTGATTGGGGGATTCGCAACGTGCGAGCGCGTCCTGGTCACATGCATGCTTGTCCTTTCCTACAAAGTACGTAGTACTAAATTCCTGAGGACCGGAACACTGTACCGGCCTTCCGGGCTGGGCGGTGATCATCAGGCCTATCCGCCGCGGCTGCCAGCGTTGCCGAATGCCACGCCGGGAATAGCAGCATCCAGATGGGCCGAACCGGTTCATCGGGACTGGCGGGCGACAAGTGCGGCAAGCTCGACGCGGGACGTCAGGTCGAGGTTGGTGAGGATGTTCGAGACATGGAATTGGACGGTGCGACGAGAGGTGAACGTCCGCGCGGCGATATCCGGATTGGACATGCCGTCGGATACGAACACCGCGATCTTCTGCTCGGTCGGGGTCAGCGCCGTCCAGCCCGTCTTCGGCCGGCCGCGTCCGTTCCGCGGCGGCGTAGTCGTCGGCGACGCGCAGCAGTTGCGCGGCATCGGCGTTGACCAGGGCGCCCGCGAACGCTGCGGACCGACGCATCGCGGGGCCTGCTCGATCGCGCATATAGCGGTTCAGCACGGCGACCGCTTCACTCGCGGCCGCGGCGTGGCCGTCCGCTATGCCGAGCGCGACCAGACCGGGCAGCAGGTAGTGCCCGCAGAACTCACGCTTGCCTGCGACGCACTCGGTCCAGGCGGACGCCCATGGCGCCCTACAGCAGCTTGCCCGCGACGGCGTGAGGCTTCTCGGCCGGCTCACGGCTGTCGACGACACCAAGCAGCGCTTTGCTGCGGACTTGCCCGACAACATTCGGCACGCGGACGACCATGCTGCAAGGTTCCGGAACATCGTCGGCCAGCACATCGCGCGCACCGGAATGGTCGCCCCACCGCCCGACGCCGACCCCGCCGAACGACCTGGAACGGCGCGGACGGCGCCGCGCTGGTGCTCGACAGCCGGGCCGAACGCATCGGCACGGTCGTCTGGGCCACCGGATTCGGGCCGGATCTCGACTGGCTCGACGTCCCGGTGCGCGCACGCGACGGCTCGCTGGCACCGCCGCGGCATCACCGTCCTTCCTGGCCTCTACGTCGTCGGCTTCCCGTGGCTGTCAACCCGAGGCTCCGGGATCCTCTACGGCGTCGACGCCGATGCCGGCCGCATCGCGCAACACGCGGCCGCAGCCCTCGGCGCTGCCCGTCCGGAGCCGGCGATCGCATCATGATCGGCACCCGGCGGCACAACAACATCAGCCGCCCGCTGCACTTGGGCACAGCATGATCGGACTCCTTCTCATGAGTCCGATAGCTGCTGCATCATAAGCGAGTCGGCGCGCGTCACCACGTCGAGCGCCGGCGTGCGATCCCCTCGAGAGTGGGAGAGCCAGATGAGGGTGCGTTCACGAACATCCGGCGCCGGTCTCGCTGATGCCGTCCGGCGACGCCACGGGATGGTCGCCTCGCCTGCGGACGTCGTCCGTGCGCTAAGCGCCGCGAACAGGCAGCCATGACCGTGGAGCCGCTTCCCGGATCGGCATTTCCGCTCGGCGCCAGCCCGAGTCGCAGCGGCACGAACTTCGCGGTCACGTCTGGTGGCGACGGTGTGCTGCTGTGCCTCTTCGATGCCGACGGCGCGGAGACGCAGGTCCCGCTGCGAGAGCGCGACGGTGACGTATGGCACGGGTTCGTGCCCGGGGTGGGGTCAGGTCAGGCCTATGGCTACAGGGTGATCGGTCCGTACGATCCCCGCCGGGGACTGCGCTACAACCCGGCAAAGCTGCTCCTCGACCCGTATGCGCGGGCCATCGCGGGCGACGTGCGCTTCGGGCCGGAGCTGTATGGGTACGCGGTCGACGATCCCGAGACGCCCAGCGCCCTGGACTCCGCCGGCCACGTCCCGCGCAGCCTCGTCGTGGAAGCCGCTTTCGACTGGGGTGGTCGGCCCAAGCCCGCGCACAGCTATGCCGACACGATCATCTACGAACTCCATGTCAAAGGGTTCACGGCCGGGCACCCCGCAGTGCCGGAGGAGCTTCGCGGGACGTACGCCGGATTGACGCATGAGGCTGCGATCGCGCATCTCATCGACCTGGGCGTGACTGCGGTCGAGCTGCTCCCGGTGCATCACAGCGTCGCTGAGCAGCGCCTCGTCGAGCGTGGGCTCTCCAACTATTGGGGTTACAACACGATCGGCTACTTCGCGCCGCACGCCGGCTACTCCGCCGCGGTCCGGGCCGGGCGGCCGGGCGGACAGGTCGCCGAGTTCCAGGCGATGGTCGATGCACTGCACGGGGCGGGCGTCGAGGTGATCCTCGACGTCGTGTTCAACCACACCGCCGAAGGCGACCACCTCGGCCCGACGCTGTGCCACCGCGGGCTGGACAACCCCGCGTACTACTGGCTCGATCCCGCCGATCTCCGTCATTACGTGGACACGACCGGGTGCGGTAATTCTCTGAACGCCGGCAACCCGGTGAGCCTCGAGCTGATCATGGACTCGCTGCGCTACTGGCTCAGCGAGATGGGAGTCGACGGGTTCCGCTTCGATCTGGCGCCGACCCTGGCACGACAGGACGGCGGGTTCGACAAGCTGTCCGCGTTCTTCGATCTCGTTTCGCAGGACCCCGTGGTCTCGCGGGCCAAGCTCCTTGCAGAGCCGTGGGACGTCGGGCGGGCAGACAGCTACGACGTGGGACGCTTCCCGCCCCTGTGGAGCGAGTGGAACGGCCGCTACCGCGACGTGATGCGCGACTTCTGGCGCAGCCACGAAGGCCTGATCGGCGAGTTCGCGTCCAGGTTGAGCGGCTCGTCGGACCTGTACGCCGCAGCGAACAGGCGTCCCACCGCATCGGTCAACTTCATCACGGTCCACGACGGGTTCACGCTGGCCGACCTGGTCTCGTACGACTCGAAGCACAACGAGGCGAACGGCGAAGGCGGCCGCGACGGCACCGACGACAACCGCTCCTGGAACTGCGGCGTCGAAGGCCCGACTCTGGACCCGGCTGTCTTGGAACTGCGCGCCCGCCAGCGGCGTGCCATGCTCACGACATTGTTGCTCTCGTTCGGTATCCCGATGCTGCTCGGCGGCGACGAATTCGGCCGGACCCAGCAGGGCAACAACAACGCCTACTGCCAGGACAACGCGGTCAGCTGGCTCGACTGGTCTTCCCTCGACGAAGACCTGATCGGCTTCACCCGACGCCTGATCAGGCTGCGTCGGGAACACCCGGTGTTCCGGCGGCGGCGGTTCCTCACGGGCGTGGAGGCTACGGCGTTGCGGTGGTACACACCGACCGGCGCTCCGATGACCGACGGCGACTGGGCAAACCCCACAGCTCACAGCATTGCTGTATACCTGGACGGAGACGACGATCCTGACCGCGCCGCGGACGGCACTCTCCAGATCGACGACGACTTCCTGGTGATGATCAACGCATGGTGGCAGCCGCTGGACTTCTTCGTTGCCGCCACCGCTGCGCCGATTTGGTACCCCGAGATCGACACCTATGAACGGTCCGGCCGGGCGGCGACGGCGATTCTCAAGCCCGGGGATGCCGTGACCGTCGGCCCGCGTTCGATCGTCGTGCTGCGCGGGAGCCGCGGCTAGCTGCCCACGACACCCCCAGCCTCATCGGCGCATTGTGCGGGGCGGACGAAGCCCGGGCCGAATTGGTGTGTGCCTGACCATGTGGTCGGCCTCGTGCCTGACTACGTTCGATCCGGTGGCCGGCCGATCCGGGCTGGTTTGCGTGACGACACCATCGCTCGTCGGAAGGGCGGCCGAGCTCGCGACGCCGACCGAGGCTTATGACCTCGCTCTGCAGCAAGGCTGAAAGCCCGGTTCGACGCATCGAACGCCCTCGCCGGGCTCGATGTGGTTCGCTGGCGAAGAGCACGACAACACCGAGATAATTCGTAAGCATTGCCTGGGCACAGCCGATGCCGGCGTCCAGGCACCGTGGCCGGTGATCGCTAGGAGGACTGATGAGCGACCAGACACTGCAAGAGGAGGTCGCCGAAGAGATTCACTGGGACCCCAAGGTCGACGCCAAGGCGATTGCGGTTTCGGCGAAGGACGGCGTCGTGACCCTCCGCGGCACGATCGGCACCTTTCATCAGAAGCGTGAGGCGACGAAGGCCGCCCAACGGGTCCGAGGAGTCGTCCGGGTCGACAACCAACTCGAGGTCGAGCTCATGACGGATCAGCGGCGCGCCGACGCGGACATCCGCGGTGACGTGCTCCAGGCCCTGATGCTCGACGCCTGGGTGCCCGCGAGCGTGGATGCAACCGTGCGCGAGGGAGTCGTGACCCTCGGCGGGTCCGTCGAGCGTCAGTACCAGCGCGACGAAGCCGTGCACGTCGCCGGAAACGTTTCGGGCGTCGTGGCGGTCGACAACAAGGTCAAGCTGATCCCGTCCGTGCCGGACGCTCACGACGTTCAACACTCGGTCAAGAAGGCGCTCGAGCGTGATGCCAAGATCGAGGCTGAGCATCTGGACGTCGAAGCGTCCCCGGGAGGAACCGTTACGCTCAAGGGCAATGTCGGCTCGGTGTACGAGCGGGATGCTGCCGTTGCCGCCGCGTGGGCCGCACCTGGCGTGCGCCACGTGGACGATCAGCTCAACGTCCTCTACTGACGACGGAGCTGGCTAGTCGGGTTCCTGTTGTGCATCGTCCTGGGTAAGTTTCCGCCGTGTTGCGCGTTCTACGAGTACCGGGACGAACTCGCGGATCGGGCTGTCGCTGAACCTGTCGTACTGTCCGTGGACCGCGCGATCGATTTCGTCCGCCGATAGTTCCGGGAACTGCTGTGCCAGTCGCGCGGCAACCTGACGGATTGCCGCTTGCTCGCCGCCGCTGCGGCCCGAGCTCGCCCCCTGTGCCATGGCCACGCTCCTTCCTGGTCGCGTGGTCGCCACCGGACAGCTCCCAGGTGGGTGGTATCGCACCCTGAGATGGTTGCGTTGTCAAGCGTCGGACGGCCTCGGGACTGCGTGCCACCGGGCAATGGTAGGGCGCACGTCACACACCCGTGCCGCGCTTCACGCCCGCAGCTCTCGTGGCCGCGGGAGCCGAGAGGAAGTCGCTCACCCGCTCGGCGACCGCGGCCGGGTGTTCCAACACGAAGAGGTGGCCTCCCCCGGCGATCACCTGCAGGCTCGCGGCGGGGATGAGGCGAGCAAGGATGCGCGCGTTGGCGAGCGGGACGATCGGGTCGTCGTCGCCGGCAAGGATGAGCGTGGGTTGGCGCAGGCAGCGCAGCCACGGGAGGCTCGTCCATCCGGCGATGGAATACAGCTGGGCTGCATAGCCGAGCATGCTCGGTGGCCGCGTGAATCGGGCGACCGATCCGTGCAGCAGCGCGTCCGGGTCACGCCGGGCGATGCCGCCGTAGATGTCCCCGGCCACGCGGCGGTAGTAGTCGGGCTGGTAATAGCGGCGCGGGGTGGCCAGCGCCCACAGCACGCGGGGCGATCCGGGTACCCCGCCGAGCCCCGGCCCGGTGGCCGCCAGCACCAGGTGCCGCACCCGGCGCGGTGCCTGGTGGGCGAGTTGCTGGGCAACGACGCCGCCGAGCGAGACGCCGAAAACATCGACGGTGTCGTGCCCGAAGGCGTCGAGCAGCCGCTCGACCGTGTGCGCCACGCCGGGCATACGCCGAGGCCACGGGTACGGCGTGGACTGGCCGACGCCCGGAGCGTCGTAGCTGATCGTCCGCACGCCGCGCCGGTTCAGTTCGCGCTCGAAGGGCATCGCGAGTTCCAGGCTGGCGCCGATGCCGGTGATCAGCAGCAGCGGCGGCTCGCCGTCAGCATCTCCCGAAACGCACGTGCGCAGCCGCACCCCGTCCACGTCGAGGAAGCGGACGTCACGTGAAGGCACCGACACCGGTGATGTCCCTTCCCACGATGAGCGTCTGGATCGTTTCCGTACCTTCGTATGTGTGCAGCGCTTCGATGTCTGCCATGTGCCGTATCACGTGGAAGTCGAGGAGAATGCCGTTCCCTCCCAGCAGATCACGGGCCTCGGCGACCACCTCGCGCGCCTTGCGGGTGTTGTTCATCTTCGCGATCGCGGCGATCGTGTCGGTGAGGCTGCCTTCCTCGATAAGCCGGCCGAGGCGCAGGCAGTACAACTGCATCGAGCACACCTCGGCGAGCATCTTGACGAGCTTGTCCTGCACGATCTGGAAGCTCACCAGCGGCTTGCCGAACTGCGTCCGCTCGCCGCAGTACTGCGCGGCGATCTCGTACGCAGCGGTGGCGTGGCCGAGCGCACCCCAGGCGACGGCGTTGCGCGTGCCGGCCAGCACCCGGCCGGTGTCCTTGAAGCTGTTCGCGCCGGGCAGCCGGTTCGCATCCTCGACCTGGACGTCGGTCAGTGTGATCTCGGCCTGCCATACCGAGCGCAGCGAGCCTTTGCCATCGATCTTCTGTGCGGCGTAGCCAGGGGTGCCCCTCTCCACGAGGAATCCCTTGACCTGGCGGTCGGCCTCGTCGCGCGCCCACACCACCACGACGTCCGCGATGGAGCCGTTGCCGATCCACTTCTTGGCCCCGTTGATCGTCCACGTGTCGCCGTCGCGTCGAGCGGTCGTCTCCAGCGCGACCGAGTCGGAGCCGTGCGTGGGCTCGGTAAGCGCGAATGCCCCGATCTTGGTCAGCTGAGCCATCGCCGGCAGCCACTGCGCCTTCTGCTCCTCCGAGCCGAGCATCGCGATCGACTGCATCGCGAGGCCCGCCTGGACGCCGAGGAACGTACCGAGGCTGCCATCACCGCGGTTGAGCTCCATATGGATCAGGCCGCACGCGATCGGGCTCATCGGCGGGCAGCCGTAGCCTTCGATGCCGTCCCCGACGATGCCGAGCTTGGCGAGCTTCTCCACGAGCGGGCGTGGGAACTCGGCGCGCTCCCAGTAGTCGTTGATGACCGGCAGCACCTCGTCGTCGACGAAGTCACGGGTGCGCCGCCAGTAGGCGCGCTCCTCCGCGGTGAGCTGGTCGGCGATGCGAAAGAAGTCGGTGCCGCGGGAGCGGCCGATCGTCTCGTACATGTCGGTGCTCCTTCAGCTGTCGAAAACGTAGGTGCCCGGCGCTTCGACCATCGGGCGCAGGCCACCACCGCCGAGCTGCTCGGGCGCAGGCCGAGGCGGACCGCAGCGCTCCGCCAGCCACGCCGAGGCATCCGTCCACCAGGTGCCGGGTCGCGTCTCGGCACTCTTGAGCCATTCGGCGGGATCCGCGGGGTTGGCCTTGTTCACCTGGTAGCTGGCCTTGGGGTTGCCGGGTGGATTGACCAGTGCCGCGATGTGCCCGCTCGTCGACAGCACGAAGCGGGATGCGCCGCCGAGCAACTGCGTCGTGCGGTAGCAGTTCTGCCACGGCGTGATGTGGTCGGCGATGCCGGCCACGATGTACGTGTCCAGGTCGATGTGTGCCAGGTCGATCGGCACCTCGAGGACGGTGAGTGCGCCACCGGTTACGAGCTGATTGTTCATCGCGAGGTCGACGAAGTCGGCGTGCAGACCGGCCGGCATCCGGGTGGTGTCAGCGTTCCAGAAGAGGATGTCGAAGGCCGGAGGCTTCTTGCCGAGCAGGTAGTTGTTGACCCAGTAGTTCCACACGAGATCGCCGGGACGCAGCCAGGCGAACACCTCGGCGAGCGCGCGCCCGTCGAGGTAGCCGCGGCGCCGGGAGACCGCCTTGGCCGCCTTCGCCAGCCGCCGATTGACCACTGCAAAGGCGATGCCGCTGCGCGAGCTGTCGATCACGGTCACGGCGAGGGCGAACGCGGCCAGGCGGTCCTGCCTGCCCGTCGCCGCGAGATAGGCGGCGGCGATGCTGGCGAGGATTCCGCCGGAGCAGATGCCGGCCAGCACCGTTCGGTCGATGCCAGTCACCCGCTCGACGGCGTCGAGTGCGTCGAGGATCGCCTGCACGTAGGTGTCGAAATTCCATTTGGCGTGGCGCGCGTCCGGGTTGCGCCACGACATCACGAACGCCTGCTGTCCCTCGCGGACAAGGAATTCGACGAGGCTGCGGTCGGCGGCAAGGTCCAGGGCGTAGTACTTGTTGATCGTCGGCGGGACGATCAGCAGGGGCACCTCACGCACCTGCTCGGTCTGCGGCGTGTACTGGATGAGCTCGAACACCTCGGTGCGCAGCACGACCGCGCCGGGCGTCGTGGCGATGTTGCGGCCGACCTCGAACGCCGACCGATCGACCATTTCCGGAATGCGCGGCGATGACGCGAGATCGCGCACCAGCTGGGCGCCCCCCCGCACCAGGTTCGCCCCGCCGCTGTCGATGGCTGCCTTGGCCGAGGCGGGGTTCACCAGGGGAACGTTGCTCGGCGACAGCGCCTCGACCAGGTTCTCGATCACGAAGCGCACGCGCTGGTCATCCCGCCAGCCGAGACCCGCGTCCGCGACGAGCTGTCCGGCGGTCTGCCCACCGGCCAGGTAGACCTGGACCATACGCCTCAGCACGGGGTTGGTCGTCCAGGCTTCGTCGACGAAGCGGCGGTCACGCCTGGACGGTGCGAGCGTCGAGGTACCGACTGCGATGCGGCCGGACTCGGCGGCAAACGATCGCAGGCGGCGTGCGGTCGTTCCGGGCCGGCGTGCCAGCGCCCCGACGAACTTCGCAGTCGAGGCGTCCGGCGCGAAGCGGCGCACCGGGCCGAGAGCGGCGTCGATCAGCAGCGCATCCAGTGGCGCGGCCTGATCGGCCAGATCGGCCGCTTGCTCGGGCGTCATCGAGATAGTCATGGCGCGGCCTCCATGTCCGGGACGGCGATTTCGCGCTTGAGAATCTTCCCAGTTGGCCCCTTCGGCAAGGCCTCGACGAACCACACCCGGCGCGGGTACTTGTAGGCGGCCACCTGGGCCTTGACGTACGCACGCAATTCCCCAGCAGTGACGGCTGCGCCCGGCTTCAGGACCACGGCGGCGCCCACCTCCTCACCCAGCTCGGCATGCGGCATGCCGACCACGGCGGCCTCGGCCACGCAGGGGTGCTCGTAAAACACCTCCTCGATCTCGCGAGGGTAGACGTTGTAGCCGCCGCGGATGATCAGGTCCTTCTTGCGGTCGACGATGTAGTAGCAGCCGTCCTCGGCGACGCGACCGACATCGCCGGTGCGGAACCAGCCGTCCGCGTCGATCGCGTCGGCCGTCGCGTCGGGCTTTTTCCAGTAACCCTTCATGATGTTGTGACCGCGGATCGCGATCTCGCCGACCGCGCCCTGCGGTAGCTCGGCACCCGCTGAGTCGACCACCCGCATCTGCACGCCGCGGATGGGCGTGCCGATCGAGCCCGGCTTGCGCTCGCGGTCGGGGTGGTTGAACGACGCGACCGGCGAGGTCTCGGACAGGCCGTAACCCTCCAGCACGATGCAGCTGAATGCGTCCTCGAACTGCCGCAAAACCTCGACCGGCATCGCCGCTCCGCCGGACACGCACACCCGCAGCGCCGACACGTTGTAGGCTGCGCGATCCGGAATGTGCAGCAGGGCGCTGTACATCGTCGGGACGCCGGCGAACACCGTCGCTCCATGGTCGGCCAGC
>JBKPQY010000225.1:0-7045 GCA_046734315.1 Actinomycetota bacterium
GGTCGGATTGATCGCCGGGACTGAGCACGCGCCCGCCGCGCTCCACCCGGGCGATCCACCACGGCAGCCTGCCCACCTGCGAGTCGTCCGGCCCCACGACGCAGCCGGCGCGCAGCACTGTCGAGCGCGCCGTGCCGAACGCGCGGACGACGGCAAGCTCGCAGCCGGCCTTGAGCCAGCCGTACGCGGTCTCGGGATCCGGCGCATCTGCCCGAGTGGCGTCCGGGTCGCCGGCGTAGACGCCGGCGGTGTGGAAGTCGGGCAGTGACGGCCAGCCAGGGAAGACGTTGATCGTCGACACGAACACGTAGTGGCCGCACGATGGCGCGAGCAGCCGCGCCGCGAGCGTCACCTCTGCGGGGACGTAGCCCGCCGTGTCCACGACGAGGTCGAAGGGCCGGCCGGCCAACTGCTCCAGGTCGGCGAGCACCGTCCGATCGCCGACGAGCTGTTCGGCGCCCTCGGGCGTGGGCCCGGACTTGCCTCGGTTGAAGACCGTCACGCGAGCGCCGGATGCGAGCGCCTCGGCGACGACTGCAGGTCCCACGAACAGCGATCCACCGAGCACGAGCACGTCCATGTCTGTCAGCCCACCAGATCGGGGGCGGGGGCGTCGAGCGTGTTCGCTCTGCGCTCATACACTGACCGCATGCCGATCGCCACGCCTGAGATCTACGCCGACATGCTCGACCGCGCGTCTGCGTCGGGCTTCGCCTATCCCGCCATCAACGTCACATCGTCGGAGACGCTGAACGCCGCGCTGCGGGGCTTCGCCGACGCGGGCAGTGACGGCATCGTGCAGGTATCGACGGGCGGCGCCGACTTCCTGTCCGGCACCCGCGTCAAGAACATGGTGACCGGTGCCGTCGCGCTCGCCGAGTTCGCGCACGTCGTCGCCGACAAATACCCGATCCACGTGGCGCTGCACACCGACCACTGCCCGAAGGACAAGCTTGACGGCTACGTCCGCCCGCTGCTGGCCATTTCCGCCGAGCGCGTCAAGAACGGCGAGAATCCCCTTTTCCAGTCGCATATGTGGGATGGGTCGGCGGTCCCGCTCGACGAGAACCTACAGATCGCCGCGGAGCTGCTCGAGCAAGCCGCCGCCGCGAAGATCATCCTTGAAGTGGAGATCGGTGTCGTCGGCGGCGAGGAGGACGGCGTCGTCGGCGAGATGAACGAGAAGCTGTACACGACGCCGGGCGACGCGCTGCGCACCGCCGAGGCGCTCGGCACGGGCGAGAAGGGCCGGTACCTGCTCGCCGCGACGTTCGGCAACGTGCACGGCGTCTACAAACCGGGCAACGTGAAGTTGCGCCCGGACATCTTGCGCGACATCCAGGAGGCCGTCGGCGAGAAGGTCGGCAAGCCGAAGCCGTTCCAGCTCGTGTTCCACGGCGGATCGGGGTCCCTGCTCGAGGAGATCCGCGAGGCGGTCTCGTACGGGGTCGTGAAGATGAACGTCGACACCGACACCCAGTACGCGTTCACCCGCGAGGTCGCCGGGCACATGTTCACCAACTACGACGGCGTCCTGAAGGTCGACGGTGAGGTCGGCAACAAGAAGGCGTACGACCCGCGCTCGTACCTCAAGCTGGCCGAGACCGGCATGTCCGCCCGTGTCGTCAAGGCGTGCGAGGACCTGCTCTCCGCCGGCACATCGCCGTCGGCGTAGAGCCGGCGCACGTCCTAGCCGGCCAGGATCGGCTCGGCGCCGGCCTCGAACAGCTCGCTGACCGCGTCGACGCGCCGCGCGCCGCGCAGCGCGAGGTACGCGGCGAGGCCACCCGCGGCGACCAGCGCCGCAGCGACCAGCAGCCCGGTGCGATAGCCGGTGAGGAACGCGTCGGTGGCGCTGCGGCCGGCGTGCAGGGCCGTGGTCTGGCGGGCGGTCAGGATCGCGCCGATGACCGTGATGCCGAGCAGCCCCGCGACCTCACGCGACGCATTGAAGATGCCCGACGCCACGCCGGCTTCGCCGGCAGGCATGGCCTCGAGCACCGTCGAGGTCAATGGCACAGTCAGCCCGCCGCCGACGCCGATGATCGCGAAGCTCGGCATGAGGGCGAGGAACGACGCGTCCTTGCCGAGCAGGCTGACCGACGCCATGCCGATGGCCATGAGCAGCATCGCCGCGCCGACGATGCGATGCGCGCCGAACTGCCGGGCCAGGCGCTCGGACGCCACCGCCCCGGCAGCCATGATCAGCGCCATGGGCACGAACGCCGAGCCCGCCCTGGTGGGCGAGAACCCGAGTACGCCTTGCAGGTACAGCGACGTGAAGAAGTAGATGCCGAACAGGCCGAATCCCCACATGATCAGGGCGATCGACCCGCCGGCAAACACCCGCTCGCGGAACAGCGACACCGCAACCATCGGGTCCGCGCTGCGCGACTCGATCGCCACGAACGTTGCGCCGAGCACCGCTGCGACGGCGAAGCTCGCGATGATGGCGGGCGACGTCCAGCCCAGGTCGTGGCCTTCGATCAGTGCGTAGGTGAGCGCGAACAGCGCACCCGCCGAGGTGGCAAGCCCGGGCCGGTCGACGCGGCGCGGTCCCGCGTCCTCACGCGACTCACGGATCGCCCACACGGCCAGGGCGATCGTGGCGACGCCCACTGGGACGTTGATGTAGAAGATCCAGCTCCAGTGGACGTGTTGGCTGATCAGTCCGCCGAGCAGCGGACCGACGGCCAGCGCTAGCGCGCCGACCGCTGTCCAGACGCCGACCGCAGCAGCGCGCTGCCGCTTGTCGGTGTACGTCGCCGAGATGATTGCGAGAGTCGGCGGCGTGACCAGCGCGGCGCCCAGCCCCTGGACCGCCCGGCTGGCGATCAGGACGCCGACGCTGCCGGCGAGGCCGGCGGTGAGCGACGCGACCGTGAAGATGCCGAGGCCGGTGAGGAAGATGCGGCGCCGGCCGAAGACGTCGGCGAGGCGTCCGCCGGCGAGCAGCAGGCTGGCGAATACCAGGATGTAGCCGCTCACGACCCACTCGAGCCCCGCCGTCGAGAGGTGCAGATCGCGCTGGATGGCCGGTATCGCGACGTTGACGATGTTGTTGTCGAGGTAGGTCATGAACGTGGCGAGCGATACCGCCAGCAGCGTCCAGCGCGGTCGGGTGTTGGTCATCGGTCTGCGCTCTCTCCTATACGGCGTACATTTACGTTGTATAGCTAACCTGTACGGTGTATAGTTGTCAAGCGTGAGAACGAAATCGGCTACGGCCACCAAGGCAGAGCTCAGTCGTGACGCCGTGGTCGACCGGGCGCTGGCGCTCGCCGACGAGGAGGGCCTGGCGGCTGTCACGATCCGGCGGCTGGCGCAGGAGTTCGGTGTCACGCCGATGGCGCTCTATTGGCACGTCAGCAACAAGGACGAGTTGTTCGAAGCCATGGGTGACCGGTTCTACGCCGGTATGCGGGTCGACGAGATCGCGAGCACCGGCCCCTGGCCCGAGCAGCTGCGGCGGATGATCGCCGCGCTCGTGGCGGTACTGCGGGCACATCCGGCTGCGGCACACTTGGCTGCGGAGCGCATCCTGCAATGCGAGCCAGGGCGTGACATCGCCGAGCGCGCCCTGGGCCTGCTGCGCGACGCCGGCTTCTCTACCTCACAGGCTGCCGACATCGCCGGCCATGCGATGCAGACGGCGCTCATGCTGGTTGTCGAGCAACCGGGCGAGCCGACGGTGGCGGTCGCCGAGCGCGCGGAGGTTATGGAGGCGAAGCGCCAAGCGCTCGAGTCACTGCCACCGCAGCGCTACCCCAATCTGGTCGCCGCGGCCGGCGCATTGACGAACTGCGACGACGAGGACGCATACCTCATGGGGGGCATCGACCTGTTCGTCGCGGGGGTACAGGCGCTACAGCCGGGCCGCCCGGTGAGTCGCACGCCGGCGCGATAGCCCGGATCCCGTATCGGCCACAATCACGCTATGACCCACGGCAACCTGCTGGCCCCACCGACCAAGCTGCCCGAAGACCCGGCCGTGCCCCGCCTCGACGCCGGTGAGGACCCGGCAGCGGTGACCGCCGCCTACCCGGCCTCGTCCGCGGCCTGGGCCGCCCTGGCCGAGAATGCGCTGGCCTCCGGCCACACCATCGAGGCGTACGCGTTCGCGCGTACCGGATACCACCGTGGCCTGGACGCCCTGCGCCGCAACGGCTGGAAGGGCAGCGGCCGGGTGCCCTGGGATCACGTCCCGAACCGTGGCTTCCTGCGGGCGCTGTACGCGCTCGGGCAGGCCGCGGACCTCATCGGCGAGCAGGACGAGGCAGAGCGGTGCGCGCAGTTCCTCGACGACTGTGACCCGGCGGCCGCCGCCGCCCTGCGCGCATAGACATCCTCTCCGCACGCAGACATCCTCGCCACGTTGTTCGACACAGCGCGCGTCAGAACACGCCCGAGGTAGAACAACTCGGGGTAAGCGGTGGCGGCACTAGGCCGGCACCGGGGGTAGGTGCTCGATCGCCTCAGCGATGGCGGCGTCGTCCAGCGCACGATCCTTCATCGTCCCGGCGAGGTACGCGTCGTAGGCGGCCATGTCGAGCAGGCCGTGCCCGCACAGTGCCGTCAAGATCACCTTCGACTCGCCCGACTCACGACAGCGCACCGCTTCTTCGATCGCGGCTGCAAGCGCATGTGTGGGCTCCGGCGCCGGGACGATGCCCTCGGTGCGCGCGAACTGCACGCCGGCCGCGAAGCACTCGCGTTGCGGCTTGGCCACCGCCTCGATCAGCTTCTGCTCGTAGAGGTGGCTGATCAGCGGGCTCATGCCGTGGTAGCGCAGCCCGCCGGCGTGGATCGGATCCGGCACGAACTCGTGCCCGAGCGTGTGCATCTTGATCAGTGGCGTCATGCCTGCGGTGTCGCCGAAGTCGTACGCGTACACGCCACGCGTCAGCGACGGGCAGGCCGCCGGCTCGACGGCGCGGATCGTCGGCGACTGGCGTCCGGCGAGTTTCTCCCGTAGGAACGGGAACATCAGCCCGGCGAAGTTCGAGCCGCCACCTGTGCAGCCGACGATCAGATCGGGCGTCTCACCGACGTGCGCCAGTTGCAGCAACGCCTCCTCGCCGATCACGGTCTGGTGCAGCAGCACGTGGTTGAGCACGCTGCCGAGCGCGTAGTTGGTATCGCCTGCCCCAGCCGCGACTTCGACCGCCTCGCTGATCGCGATGCCGAGCGAGCCCGTTGAGTCCGGATGTTCGGCCAGCACCTTGCGCCCTGCCGCCGTCAAGTCCGACGGCGACGGGTGCACGACACCGCCGAACGTCTCCATCATGATCCGGCGGTACGGCTTCTGGTCGTACGAGGCGCGAACCATCCACACCTCGCAGTCCAGCCCGAACTGCGCGCACGCGAACGTCAAGGCACTGCCCCACTGCCCGGCGCCCGTCTCGGTGGTCAACCGCTTGATACCGGCCTGGGCGTTGTAATACGCCTGCGGCACCGCGGTGTTGGGCTTGTGCGAGCCGGCGGGCGAGACGCCCTCGTACTTGTAGTAGATGCGCGCGGGCGTGTCGAGCGAGCGCTCCAATCGCCAGGCACGGTACAGGGGGGAGGGCCGCCACAGCCGGTACACGTCAAGTACCGCTCCGGGTATGTCGACGTACCGCTGGCTGCTCACCTCTTGTGCGATCAGATCCATCGGGAAGAGCGGCGAGAGGTCGTCCGGTCCGACCGGCTGGAGCGTGCCCGGGTGCAGCACCGGGGGCGGCGGCGTCGGCAGGTCGGCCAGCAGGTTGTACCAGCGGGTCGGCAGCTCCGACTCATCGAGCGTGATCTTGGTGGGCGCTGTCATGCGCCCACTATCTCGCCAGGACGTCCACAGCGAAAGCTAGTCTGCTGGCATGCCCGCCATCGTCTTGCTCGGCGCCCAGTGGGGCGACGAGGGCAAGGGCAAGGCCACCGACCTGCTCGGCAGTCGCGTCGACGCGGTGGTCAAGTTCAACGGTGGAAACAACGCCGGGCACACGATCGTGGTCGACGGCGAGAAGTACGCGCTGCACCTGCTGCCGTCCGGCATCCTGACGCCGGGCTGTACACCAGTGATCGGGAACGGCGTCGTGGTCGATCTCGGCGTCCTGTTCGAGGAGCTTGACGGGTTGACCGCCCGCGGCGTCGACACGTCGCGGCTGGTGGTCAGCGCGGCCGCGCACGTCATCACGCCGTACAACCGAGCGCTGGACAAGGTCACCGAACGGTTCCTCGGCAAACGCAAGCTCGGCACAACCGGTCGTGGCATCGGCCCGACATACGCCGACAAGATGGCCCGGGTCGGCATCCGGGTACAGGACCTGTTCGATGCGGACGGGCTGCGCGCTCAGGTCGAAAGCGCACTCGAGTTCAAGAACCAGGTGTTGGTCAAGGTCTACAACCGCCGCGCGTTCGACGTCGACGCCACGGTGGACGAATTACTGGGGCACGCCGAGCGGCTGCGGCCGATGGTGGCCGACACGTCCTCGCTGCTGAACCGGATGCTCGACGAGGGGCGCACCGTCGTATTCGAGGCGGGCCAGGCCACCATGCTGGACGTCGACCACGGCACGTACCCGTTCGTCACGTCGTCCAACCCGACGGCCGGTGGGGCCAGCACCGGCAGCGGCGTACCGCCCACCCGGATCACCGGAGTGATCGCGGTCGTCAAGGCGTACACCACGCGGGTCGGCGAGGGGCCGTTCCCGACGGAATTGCTCGACGTCAAGGGAGATCGGTTGCGCGATGCGGGCGCCGAGTTCGGCACCACGACCGGCCGGCCGCGCCGTTGCGGGTGGTTCGACGCCGTGGTGGCCCGGTACGCCGCGCGGATCAACGGCGTCACCGACTTCGTGTTGACCAAGCTCGACGTGCTGACCGGTATGGAGGAGGTGCCGGTGTGCGTCGCCTACGGCGTCGACGGCGTCCGGCACGACGAAATGCCGATGACGCAGAGCGAGTTCGCGCGGGCTGTGCCCCTCTACGAGACGTTCCCGGGCTGGGACGAGGACATCTCCGCCGCGCGTTCACTCGACGAGCTGCCGCGTAATGCCCGCGACTACGT
>JBKPQY010000226.1:0-19198 GCA_046734315.1 Actinomycetota bacterium
GGGAGAAGCTGCTCAAGGCGGGCTTCGACTTCGACGTCACTGCGGACCGAGCCGCCTTCGAAATCCAGTTCGGGCACGTCTACCGGCCCACCCACGCCAACACCAGCTGGGACGCCGCCAAGTTCGAAACCTGCGCGCACCGCTTCGTCCATATCGGCGAACCCGGCTACGGCGTGGCCGTGGTCAACGACTCCACGTACGGCCACGACGTGACCCGCCGGCACTGTGGAGACGGTGCCGGCGGCGGTGTCTCCACCGTCGTGCGCCTCTCCCTCCTGCGTGCCCCGCGCAGTCCCGACCCCGAGACCGACCAGAGCCACCACCACCTGCGCTACGCGCTCGTTCCCGGCGCGGACATCCGCGACGCCGCGCGCGAGGGCTATCGCATCAACCTGCCCGAACGCGAAGTCCTCGGTGGCGAGCCGGTTGAGCCGCTCGTCCAGGTGGACAACGACGGTGTCATCGTCGAGTCCGTCAAACTGGCCGACGACCGCTCCGGCGACGTCGTCGTGCGACTCTACGAAGCCCTGGGCGCGCACACCACGGCCGCCGTCCGCCTCGGCTTCCCCGCGAGCAGCGTGCACACCGTCGACTTGCTCGAACGCCGCGTGGCAGGCGTCGCGGAGACCGACGGGGTGGTCCGCTTGGCACTGCGGCCGTTCCAGATCGTGACGCTGCGTGCCCTCCGTGCCGGCTGATTCGTGCCGGCAACCTACTCTGGGTATCGCCCCCGTAGCCCAACGGCAGAGGCAGACCCCTTAAAAGGGTCCGAGTGTCGGTTCGAGTCCGACCGGGGGCACGGAAAGCGACCGCGCGTCGAGGGCTCGTTTACGGCGCCTGCGCGTCGCGGTCAAGCGCGTCGTTCAGCGCGAGAGCGGCGTTGATGAGTGATAGATGGGTGAATGCCTGCGGGAAGTTACCCAACTGCTCGCCGGTGAGGCCGATTTCCTCGGCGTAAAGACCGAGATGATTGGCGTACGTGAGCATCTTCTCGAAGGTGATTCGGGCGTCTTCGAGCCGGCCGGCCTTGGCCAAGGCTTCGACGTACCAGAATGTGCACAGTGAGAAGGTGCCCTCGGAGCCGCGCAGTCCGTCAGGCGAGGCCTCGGGATTGTAGCGATACACCAGGCTGTCCGAGACGAGTTCCTTCTCAATCGCGCTGAGGGTTGAGGTCCACATCGGATCATTCGGCAGGATCAGCCCGACCTGTGCCATGCGCAGCACCGAAGCGTCGAGGACGTCGGTAGCGTAGTGCTGGACAAAGGCGCCGCGCTTCTCGTTCCAGCCCTTTTCCATGATCTGGCGGTAGATCTGGTCGCGCTCGATAGTCCACTGGGCCAGGTGTGCCGGGAGTCCGCGGGCTGTGGCGAGGCGAACACCGCGGTCGAAGGCGGTCCACGAATTGAGACGGCCGTACACGAAGTCTTGCCGGCCGCCGCGGGTTTCCCACACTCCCTCGTCCGCCTCGTCCCAATGCTCGGCGAGCCAGTCGAGGACGCGGCCGAGCTCGGTCCAGGTCCGATGGCTGATGCCGACGCCATGCTGGCTCGCAAAATAGACGGAGTCCAGTGCCTCTCCGTAGATGTCGAGTTGTAGCTGGTCGGCAGCGCCGTTACCGATTCGTACGGGACGGGAATCGAGGTAGCCCTGGAGGTGGTCGAGCACCTGCTCATCGAGATCTGACGACCCGTCGACCCGGTACATGATCTTCCACGGCCCGGAAGCGGAACCTGCCTGCTCGTGAACGCGATCGGAAAGCCAGCCGATGAAAGCACGAGCCTCGTCGACGAAGCCCAGACCCAGTAGCGCGTACACCGAGAAGGAGGCGTCGCGGATCCAGGTGTAACGGTAGTCCCAGTTACGCTCGCCACCGACCTGTTCCGGCAGACCCGCGGTGGGCGCCGCGACGAGGGCACCGGTCGGTGCATAAGTCAACAGCTTCAACGTGATCGCGGAGCGGTGGACCTGCTCGCGCCAACGGCCTCGATAGCTGGACTTCGCGAGCCAGCTCCTCCAGAACCGCATGGTATCGGTGAACAGCTGCGACGCCTGGTCTCGTCCGAATCGGCGCGGTTGGCCCTCCGAGCCGAACTCCAGGAGGCCGCCCCCGATGTCGCCGACGTGCAACGTTCCCGTAGCGCGCAGTATCGGCCCGTTCGGACCCGGACGTTGTTCCACCTTGATCTTGTTGGTCAACAAGCCGGCGAGATGTACCGTCGCCTGCGCATTGCCCGCGCGGAACACGGCGCCCGCGTCCGTGAGCTCGACGGTGTGCTGCGCACGGCCGTAGTCGAAACTGGGAGCGATCTCCAACGAGAGCGACATTTGGCCGCGCACGACGCGCAGAATGCGAACCAAGCGGTGAAGCTCCGACGATTGGGCGGTGGTCGAGACGGGCATGAAGTCGATGACCTCGGCAACCCCTTCGTCGGTCATGAATCGCGTGACGAGCACAGCGGTGTCGGGCATATACAACTGGCGCGTCGTGTAGTTCTCTGCCGTCGGGCGGATCTGGCAGTATCCGCCTCGCTCCTGATCCACCAGCGAGGCAAACACCGAGGGTGAATCAAACCTGGGGAGGCACAGCCAATCGATGCTTCCGTCGGTGGAGACCAGCGCCGCCGTCTGGAGATCACCGATAAGTCCGTGATCGGCAATCATGGATACGTCTGCCATTTCCGCTCCATCCTTCCGAATTGGTACGGCCGGCGGCTCGCTCAGGTGCCCGAGCTGTCCGTAGCTCAGGCCTCCGTGGAAACAGGGCTGATAGGACCGCAAGCCAAGAGCGACGCAGGCAGGTTGACGATGCCGGCGCCGAGGCGTCTTCCGACGACGAGGGCAACGGCTCTGGTAAGGCCGAATAGGTGGGTGGATACGTGTGTCGTGGTGGCCATCGCGTCAACCGACGGCGTTGTTGTTTCGCACACGAAGACGTTGGACGAACTTGTCTGCCTCGACGACCAGAGGCATGACGAGTGCAAGGCCGAGCACCATGCCCGCCGACCGCGCTATGCGGCCGTCTGCGACCACGACGTCTCCGGCCTCGACCGCGACGAGGTCACCGGGAACGACGTCGGTCGCAGGAACGCTGGACTGAGTGCCGTTTCGCACCACCCGCGCCTTCGGGATCTGCATGTCTGCGAGTGCATCGACGCTCGCGCGTGCCTTCAACTCCTGACGTGTGCCGAGGACGACGTTCAACGCCACCAATAGCCCGACCACGACTGCGGTGGACCACTCGGCGATCACGAGGCTGACGACCGTCACCACTATCAGCATGATGTTCATCGGATCGCGGACCTGCTCGAACGCGACGGCCCAGACCGACGTCTTGGCCTCCCGCTTCAGCTCGTTCGGGCCGTAACGAGCGAGCCGCGTGGCCGCCTCTTCCGCTGACAACCCATCATCGAGGTTCGTGGCGAATGCCGTGGCGACGACGTCGGCAGTCAGGGCATGCCAAGCCTTGGATTCGCGAGCATGCTCGGCCTGCACATCAAGCGAGGGGAGGCTCACGCCGGCAGCGTCATGAACCCTCGGGTGAGCGAACACCACCCACGTGTGGGTGGATCTCATTTGCCTGCGCGTTCCGTTCTCCACGAAACCCGACGGGCTTCCAAGCGCGCCCGCGGCAAGAGACCACCCGAGGGAAGGTGATGTTTCGACACCACGTGAAGATGCAGTCTGTAGGCGGAATCGCGACCGCTCGCACGGAATCTTGGGTTCGTTGGCTGACACCCCTGACATGAACCGGATCAATGACATTACGACTGATCTGGTGGGATACGTCATGATCACTTTACCCAATGTGGACGCGCTGGCGACACTGACTCCGGCACTGCGTGAGCTCGTGGAGTCCGGCACGCTGCGCATACTCGATCTCGTCGTGGTGGAACGAGGCGACGGCGATTCGCCGCGCGTTCTCGAAGTGGCCGCGCTGGACCGGATCGCTGACCTGCGGAAGATCAAGCCTGACATGGCCGGCCTGCTCACGCAGCGGGACATCGCGCTGGCCTCCGTCGCGATTCCGGCGGGTACCACGGGAGTTGTGCTGGTGGTCGAAGACAAGTGGGCCAGGCCGCTTTCGGTTGCTGCCGCACGAGCGGGCGGCCAGATCGTTGCGGGCGAGCACATTTCAGCCGAGAGGATCAAAGCCGCGCTGGCCGAGGAGCCTCCTGAATGAGTCGAAGGGCGGACTGACGATGCAGCATCACCGGTTTGCGCGCGATCGCAGCACTGGCCTGCTCACACGACCTCCGTCAGGGCCTCGGCTCGGTGAGGCCGATTGGGGCCCACTGATTCTGGATCCGATCGAGCAACTCGCAGAGCTGGCTGACCTCTGTGTAGGCGGCTTTCTGTCGCGCGAGGAGTTCGAATACCAGAAGGCCAAGCTACTGATGCGCTAGGCGCTGCCTAGGGCCGCGCCCTACGCTTCAGGTCCGCGCGCCTCCCGGCTCGTCACCGTGGCCGTAGCGGTCTCGTTCGCCAGCAGACCGAGCTGCTCGAGCACGGAGAATTCGTCCCAGTACTGCCGCAGCGAACAGATCCGGTCGCCCCGGAACTCCGCGACGGTGGCACCGTTCACCGTGAGACGGAGGCCGGTCGGCTCGACGCGAAGGCCGTTCGCCAGCATCAGCGGCCCCGAGTGCGTCATGGTCACCGACCATTCCGCGCAGGCGTAATCGCCACCGACGTCGAGCGGCGCGATATCGAGGTCGATATCGGTGAACGCGTCGTCGTGGCGGTCGAATTCGGTGGCAAGTTCGACTGCCGAGGCGGCCGACAGCCCGGGTGCCCATGCCTTGACGTCGTCGGTATACAGCTGCGCTATCGCATCCCGATCACCGGCGATACGTGCTCGCAGCGCTCGCATCAGGGACTCCGCCCGTGCCGGGTTCGAGGTCACGGAGCACGCTCAGTGGGGTTGAGCACCCGGGCCTTCGCGGCCGCGAACTCCGCGTCGGTGAGCACCCCGGATGCGTGCAACTCGGCTAGCTGCCGGAGCCGGTCGGCCGCCGGGTTCGAGGCGGGACGGGGCTCGTACCGCGGCACCTGGCGCGTGGCGCCGAACGCCGCCTGTAAGTGCCCGTTGTAGACGTCCTGCTCGCCCAGCGGCCGCCGCACCCGGTGCGGCATCCACGTCTGCCGGGGTCGATAAAGAAACAGCATGCGGTCCGCCCGGGGTCAGGAGCCGAGGATCTTCGCTTTCTGCGCCGCGAACTCGGCCTCGGTAAGGACGCCTTGGTCCTTGAGTTCCGCGAGCTCCTTCAGCTGCGCGATCGGGTCCGGCGCAGGTGGCGGTGGCGGGGGAGGCTCCGCATACTGCGGCTGGGCGTATTGCTGCTGTTGCTGTTGTTGTTCGTAGTAGGCCTGCTCGTCCTGCTGCGACCAGCGGTTGGCCTGCCGCCGGGAAACTCTGTTGGACACGGCCGTCGCGGTACCAGCTACCACCGCGGTCCGAGCGACGCCTCGTAGAAGACCTGGCACGACTTGCTCCCTCCTGTGGGTCAGGCGCTCGACGCCTCAAGGGCCTCGAGCGAGGCCGCGAGTGCATCGACCGGAATGTATCCAGCCGCCACCAACTCTCCGCTGCTGCGACGCAGTGCCTGGACAAAGTCTGTGGCCCAGCGATTCTCAAAGATCAGAATCCCTGCCGACGAGCCCGGCTGAAGTACCGTGCCGGCATCGCCCAGGTCTTCCTCGTCGAGCAGCCCGGACGAGGCTCCCTCGAAGACCGCAAGGTCCAGACTCCCGTCGCGATCAAGATCACGCAATTCGATAGCCCGGACGGAGCCGTCAAGATCCTTCGTGACGAAGACCAGGTCGAGGATCCGTATCAGACCACGATCGACAAGGTCAACAAGGATCGGAAAGCCCTCACCCGTCATCTTGCTGCCGGGGAACTCCACGACGAGGTAGCTAACCGGTCCCAGGTCGGCTTGCTCATTCATCTTCACTCCTCAACCGGTCGATACGGACCGCTGCTACTCCGCCCCCTCGGGGCCGCCATGGACGATGAGGGCGTACACCACGAGGCCGCCTATGGCCACGTAGACGAGCGACCAGACCGGGTAGTAGGGCATCCACCAGACGGCACTGATCGCTCCGATGGAGCCGGCGACGATCCCTACCCAGCGGCCCAGCTGGGAACCATCGACGACGAGGAACGCCGCGCCGATCAATGCCGCTGCAACGATGAGGTAGATCCATCCATAGGCCTTGAGGCTGTGGCCGAAAATCGCACCCTCAAGGTTCTCCGGAAGAACGCCGTGGTACTGGAAGGCCCATATCGCGTCGAAGACGCGCATGACGCCCGCAACGCCGAGCACCACGGCCGCGAATATTATCCAGCCACTTACGGGCTCGGCCGCCCTTCCGGTCTCACGCTGCTGTTCGGTCGGAGGCGTGCTCACTGCCATGGCTACCACCTTCTGTTCTGTTGGTTCCTAGGATTTTCCTTGGTCATACAGCACTCGGTTGAGCGCTGGCCTCGGCTGGGACGCTCAGTTTGAGTTCCACGCTGTCGGCGTACTCGAGCAGCGGGACGAGCTCTGCCAGTTGCTCGGCAGAGTAGGCGGGCATCGCCAGGCTAGGCACGGTCAGCGCCGACCGGCCCTGGGGCATGGCGGGTGGTGCTCCGATCGCGGTCGTACATGTGCGCCTCCAACGCGCCGGCCAGCCTGGGCGGCCGCTCACAGCGTCTCGCGGCCGACGGCACCGACCTCGAGTCGCCGAGGCAACGCTCACCCGGGTATAGGTGGGAGGTCATCACCCCGCCGGGGGTGGACACTTCGGGTCGGGGCTTTGCGCTCGATCTTGCGTCAGACGGTCGTGGGCCTTGACGTTTCCGGGTCCGAGCATGTACGGCCGCCACGCCGCATGGACGGACCGCGACCCCAGCTGCGCGGGTAGGGTCACCACCCACCCGTGGGTGGGCCGCCGTACCGTCGACACCTCGCCGGTGAACGTCTCGATCTCGGGGTCGTCCGAGATTTGCGCACGACGGTGAGCGGGGTTCAGTCGGCTATCGCCCTCGAGGCCCTGGTATCAGCGGCGTTCATCTCATCGGTAGCCAGTTGGGTGAGGGCTGACCTCGCCGTGGACGGTGAGCGTCGCGCGGGGGTTCACCCGCCACCGAACGTCTCGATAAGCTCTCGTCGCTCCGCCTCGGTAAGGTTCGACTCCACCAACTTCCAGTGCATACCGTGGAACCGCTCACCGACCCGATCGAGGTCCCCCTCTTCGGTGAACGCGAGCAGCGCTGACGTGCCCTCGGTCACCTGCGACTGGATCGTCTTCAACTGGTCCTCGTCGATTCCGACGCCCGCCGTCGTATGGTGCAACAAACCAAGTCCGGCGCCCGCTGCCGCCCCGACGACCGGCACGAGGAACAGTGCGCCGACCATGAAGCCCCAGAACGTTCCCCATCCGGTGTCATGCCACTTGCTGTCGCGGCTCTGCTTCATCTTCGGATGAGCCGCACCAGCGGGCCAGGAGATCACCACGTGGTCCAGAATCTTGATCAAGCCTTCTGCCGAGACGCCCTTCAGAATTTCAGCGGCGCGCTCCGCCCCGTCCGGATCGTCGAATTTCCATGCTGTGAAGGTAGCCACTCCGTCCTCCTCGTCTAGCCGAACCCCTGGACCGACTGCCAGTTATCCGAGTGTCGCGACGAGAATCGCCTTGATGGTGTGCAGGCGGTTCTCGGCCTGGTCGAAGACGATGCTTGTTGCTGAGCTGAATACCTCATCGGTGACCTCGAGCCCATCCATCATGCCAGTGTGTTCCATGATCTCCCGGCCGACCGTGGTGTTGAGATCATGGAAGGCAGGCAGGCAATGCATGAATCTCACTCGGGGATTGCCACTGGCGTCGATCAGCGCCCGGTTTACCTGGTAGCGCTCGAGCATCCGGACGCGACTCTCCCAGACATCTTTCGCCTCGCCCATCGACACCCACACGTCGGTGTGCACGAAGTCGACGCCGGTAACGGCTTGCACAGGATCATCCGTAATGGTGATGCGGGCTCCGGTACGGCCCGCGATTTCGTCAGCGAGGTCCACGATGTCCTTGGGCGGGTGTAGTTCGGCGGGACCCGCCAACCGCACGTCGCTGCCCATCAGCGCACCCATTATGAGCAGCGATCGGCCCATGTTGAAGCGGCAGTCACCCACGAATGCATACGCGATGTCCTCGTACAGCTTGTAGCTTGCCTCATGCATGGTGAGGAAGTCCGCCAGCATCTGAGTCGGATGCCATTCGTTGGTGAGCCCGTTGTAGACGGGGACGCCTGCGTGTTCGGCAAGCGCTTCGACGTCGGCCTGCTTGTTGCCGCGGTACTCGATGGCGTCGTACATCCGGCCCAGCACGCGCGCCGTATCGGCGATCGATTCCTTGTGACCCATCTGGGAGCCGGTCGGGTCCAGGTACGTGACGTGCGCGCCCTGGTCGAATGCGGCTACTTCGAATGCCGAGCGGGTGCGGGTGGACGTCTTCTCGAAGATCAACGCGATCTCTTTGCCGTCGAGGCGCTTTGACTCCGATCCGGTGTATTTCTCCTGCTTCAGCGCCTGAGAGAGCTGCAGCAGGAATCGCAGCTCGCGGGGCTCGAAGTCGATCTCTTTGACGAAGCTGCGGTTCTTCAGATTCAGCGCCATAGCTTGCTCCTAGCGGCTCAGAAGGCGGCTTCGCGTTCGAGCGGGCACGTCATGCAGTGCGACCCGCCGCGGCCGCGGCCCAGCTCGAAACCTTCGATCGTGATGACCTCGATGCCAGCTTTGCGGAGGGCGGTGTTCGTCCCGACGTTGCGCTCGTAAGCGATTACGACGCCGGGTTCGAGTGCTACTACGTTGTTGCCGTCGTCCCACTGCTCTCGTTCCGCCTCGAACTGGTCGCCACCAGTTTCGACGATGCGCATCTTCGGCACGCCGAGCGCCTTCGCCATGTGCATCGGAAGCGACCCGATCCGTTCCTCGACCACGAGATCGTCTGGTGAATCGCCGGGCCGGATCGCCCAGGTCCGCGCCCCGCTTATGACCTGTGGGAACAACGTGACCAGGGCGCAATCGCACATGGTGCTCACCGTGTCGAGGTGCATGTAGCTACGCGACTTCGGCAGGTGGACCGCTAGCACCAGCGTCGCCGAGGCGGCGCGGAACAGGGACCGGGCGATCCATAGCACCGCCTGCGGCGTTGTACGTTCGCCCATGCCGATCATCACGGTGCCGTTGCGGATCGGCTGGACGTCGCCGCCCTCAACGTGCATGCGTCCCCAGTCCTCGTCCGCACCGCCCAGCCAGATCGGGAATCTCTCGGCGGCGAACATCGGATGGAAGCGGTATATCGCCTCGACGATCATTGTCTCTGGCTGACGGGCCGGCTTGGTCATCGGGTTCAAGGTGACGCCGCCGAATATCCAGCAGGATGGATCGCGCTGGAACAGGAAGTTCGGAAGCGGCGGCAGCAGCATGCTCGTGGGATCAGCCGACTCCCAGACGAGACCGATATTCTGCGTGACGTCAGCTTTGGTGATGCCGCCGATCAGGAAGTCCGCGACTTGCACTGGGTCCGCGGTCTCAACCCACTCACGGCCGCGCTGCGCCGCGGTAACTCCGACCTGACGCTCGTTGAGGATGTGGTCGGACACCCAGTCCTTGACGCCCGGCTTCACCAACGCCTCGGCGAGTAGCTGCTCGGCCAGGAATACCTCGACACCGTGCTCGCGCATCACCTCGCAGAACATGTCGTGCTCCGCTTTTGCCCGCTGGACCCACAGGACGTCGTCGAAGAGCAGCTCTTCGGCGTTCGAGGGGGTAAGGCGAGCGTGTTCAAGTCCCGGGCGGTGAACCATCACCTTGCGCAGCGGCCCCACCTCGGAATGCACGCCGAACGGCATCGTGATCTCCTCCTCAGAGCCCGGATGAGATGACGTCGACGCCGTCGACGTCGGTCGAGATGCGCGTGCCGGCCGTGCCGGCGAGCATCGCGCCGATATCGCTCAGTGCCCCGATCACTGCTGGCTTGTGGGACGCTTTCGTGAACGTGCAGGCAGCCTCGATCTTCGGCAGCATCGATCCCGCCGCGAACTCTGCGCGGTACTGCTCCACGAGCACATCGGGGTCTGCCTGCCGGATAGCCTGCTGATCTGGCTTGCCGAAGTGCACATACGCGGCCGGCGCATCGGTGGCCATGATCAGCATGTCGGCGTCGATGTCGCGCGCCAGCAACGCGCTGGCGTGATCCTTGTCGATCACCGCCTCGACGCCGGTCAACTCCCATCCCGGCCGGTACGCGGTGGGGATCCCGCCACCGCCGGCACAGATCACGACACAGCCGCGCTCCAGCAGCCACTGGATCGGGCGGCGCTCGAAGATCCGCTTGGGGGCCGGAGAGGGGACGACCCGACGCATGCTTGCGCCGTCGGCCTTGAACGTCCAGCCCCTGTCGGCGGCCAACTTGTGCGCTTCACTGTCGGTATAGATAGGCCCGATGGGCTTGGTCGGGTCGCCGAATGCCGCGTCGTCCGGATCGACCTCGATCATCGTCAGTACGGTGGCGAGCGGTTTCTCGAAGGGGAGCCGATTACCCAACTCCTGCTCGACGAGGTATCCGATCATGCCCTGGGTCTCTGCGCCCAACACGTCGAGCGGGGCATCGGCCACCTCTCCGTACGCGGCTTCCTCGAGCGCCAGCAATCCGATCTGTGGACCGTTTCCGTGTGAGATAACCAACTCGTGCTGCTCTGCTACGGGGGCCAGCCGATCGCATGCAATGCGTATATTCGCCCGCTGGTTTTCGACGGTCATCGGCTGGCCCCGGCGTAGGAGCGCGTTCCCACCGAGCGCGACGACGAGCCTCATGCCCAAGTCTCCTGATCGAAACCGATGCACGCGGCCAGGACGCTGTCGCGCAGTCGCCGCGTCGATGCCTATCTACGCGGGCGTCAGGGTGGGCGGGCATCACCCAGTGCTGGGTGGATCGCGAACCGGGGGTGCCAGGTCGGGCAGCGTGGCGTGCGGTTGCCGCAGCACGGGTCAAGCCGGCGACGTCGCTACGGCCACCGAGTCGGATGCGTCCTTCGCGCGCCGGCACGGCGCGCGACAAGTCCACCCACGGCGGGGTGGGCTGGGTCACCCCGCACCAGGGAGACTAATTGGTGCGGTCCGCGAAGTGCAGGGCGGCCGCATACACATGCGCGGAGGTGCTAGGCCATGCTCGAAGCCAGTCAGTTCGGCACCGGTCAGGTATTCCTGTCCATGCTGTGGTTCTTTCTGTTCTTCATCTGGATCTGGCTCCTGATCGTCGTCTTCGGCGACATCTTCCGCAGCGACGACATGGGCGGCTGGGCCAAGGCGGGATGGACAATCCTCGTGATCGTTCTGCCGTACCTTGGCGTCTTCATTTACCTGATCGCGCGCGGCAAGAAGATGGGCGAGCATGCAGCGGCAGCCGCGGCCCAGCAGGACGCCGCGAGTCGCGAGTACATCCGAAACGTCGTCCAATCGAACGGCTCAGGCGCAGCCGACGAACTTACCCGCCTCGCCGATCTTCGCGAGCGTGGAGTGATCACTGAGGCGGAGTTCGAGCAGGCAAAGGCCAAGGCCCTCGGCTGAGGGAGCCGCCCTGCGCGCCGCCACGCGACGTAACTGCAAGTCCGCGGTGAGTGAGCACCCAGAACGTCGACGCTGAACGCGGGGCGTGCTCGACGAGGCCGCCGATGCGGGGCCTTCGCATGCCCGCCTGGAACGCGTGGAAGAGAGCGGCGGACCCGCCGGTGTCAACTCACCGTTAGCGGATGATCCGAGTGTGGCCGCAGGCTGCCATCGTCACGGCATAGCTCTCCGATGGAGGAGGGGCCGTGAGCAGCAACTACTACGAGGTCAGGGTTCTCGGCTCCCTCGGTCCTGCCGGCCGTGAGGCGTTCGCCGATCTGGTGGTCGACGTCGAACCGACCTCCACCGTGTTGGCGGGGGAACTCGAACAGGCCGAGCTACACGCTCTGCTCGATCGGGTACGTGCGCTGGGCCTGGAGCTTGTCGAGGTCAAGCAGACCCCCCATCTCGGGCCCCGCCCCCGACCGACCCAAGGGTGACCTCGCCGACCACTACCGCGCCAACACGCCGGAGGTCCTGTTCCCGGTTTGGGGGGTTTCGGGCTGTCGCGCAACGGCGCGCTCCTCGCGATTCCGGGCGCTGGCAGGTGTCCGCCGGAAAGCGTCGCCTCGATCACTGCGACCGCCGGTTCACCCGCGTGATGTGAGGCCGGTGGGGGTCCAAGCTCCTAGCTTTGCAGCCGAAGGCTCGATAGGGGCCGTGTCGAGAGGATTGACGTGATGAGTGCCGCGTTGCCGCAAGCCGCATCGCAGAATTATCCGCTGTTGGATGCATTCCTCACCATGTTGTGGTTCTTCTTGTGGATCCTGTGGATTTTCCTGCTGATCCGGATCTTCATCGACATCTTCCGCAGCGACGACATGGGCGGCTGGGCCAAGGCCGGATGGTCGATCTTCGTGATCATCCTGCCGTTCCTCGGGGTGCTGGTGTATCTGATCGCCCGGGGGTCCGGCATGGCGAAACGGGATCAGCAGCAGGCCGTCGCCGCCGATCAGGCCGCGCGCGGCTACATCCAATCCGCGGCCGGCACCTCGACGAGTGTCGCCGAGGAGGTCAACAAGCTGGCCGCGCTGCGTGACCAGGGGGTGTTGACCGAGCAGGAATTCGAGACGCAGAAGGCGAAGGTGCTCAGCTAGGCGAGGCGCCGGCAGTCGTCCGTGTTCCGCCGCGACGGGGGGCGTGGCGGCACGGACGGACACGCTCAATGGGAAACGAGGACTTTGAGTAGCACGATCACCAGGCCCAGGCCGAGGTTGATTGCGACGCTCGCGACGGTAGCCAGCAAGCTCAGGCGCTCGAGCCGCGCATAGCTCAGCCCCTCCAGGGCGAGCGTGCCGATGCCGATCCCAAGCGCAATCCATACCGCGGTGCCTCCGTCGATCACGCCCAACGCGCCCAGGGTGACGGCGACCATCGGCAACACCGCGGCGAGCGGGATTGCCGATTCGTGGTTGGCCACCCGCCCGAGCTCCGCCGGGGTCAGTCTCCGCCCGACACGCAGGCTCTCGCCGAGCGCGTCCGAGTACACGTGCGCCAGCCACAACACGAGCACGGTCGCGGCCACGATCACTTCCAGCCGCCACAGGTCGCGGACGTACAGCTTGCCGGCGGCGGTCACTGCTGCGAGCACGACGATGGTGCCGTAGACGGTTCCGGAGATCGTCTCCCGCGTCCCGACCAGCAGCCTCTTGAGGTGGCTCATTCGCTGTCTGCCTCGTTGCGGCGGCGGCCTCGACGCTGTGCGGCCCGCTCGCGGCCGATGTTCGCGACCAGCACGGCGACAATGGTGACCAGATACAGCTGGCCGAGCAGGGCCTCGAGGACAGCCAGCATCCGCCCCAGGTCGTTGCCGGCCGTCAGGTCGCCGTATCCGACCGTGGTCAACGTCAAGAAGCTGAAGTACAGGTAGGACACCGCATCGACCGGACCGTGTTGGGCGAAGAACCCCGCGGACCGGGCGGTGCCGATCAACACGTAGACGAACGAGAAGAGCAGCCCTAGCAGCAGATATACGGTCAGGGCACCGGCTACGGTGCGCCCGGTGACCAGGCGGTGCGAGCCCAGCCGAATCCCCACCACGGCAATCGCCCCCGCGCACAGCAGCGCACCGACAGCCGCGTAGATCAACCGCGGCGTCCTGCCACCGATCAACTGACCCCCGGCCGAGGCGACTAAGCACAACGCCGCCAACACCACCACCGGGGCCACCACAGGCCGGGGCGCCCCCGCCGTCCACAACGAAAAGACGATGGTCAGCGCCAGCAGCCCAGTAATGACCGGACGGACAGCAGTCGATTCGAACGGCGCCAATGCCAGCACGGCCAGGATCAACGCCAGCACAGCGCCGAACTGATCACCGCCCCGTATGGTCATGGACATGGCAGACCAGCGTTGGCGACGATTAGATCCCGACTGGGCCGATTCGGCTTATCGCCGCTCGTGGCGAGTGGCTGCGCCACGTGCGCGGGCAGCGCTGCGGACCGCGTGCCCGACCGTCGCGCGATAAGGCATGGAACTGCCGGGCGCGGCCCCGGGCCCGGGTTCCTCGCGCGAGCGGGCGGTGGCTGGTTGACGCGGTCCTGCATGGTGCCTCTAGGGTTTCGTCGCCCCGGGCCGTGGCGCCTCACCCTGCGGTGGTGATCGGTCTTGTCAGGTGCCCGGCGGATCTCATGCCCGGTGGGTGAGTCGCCGGCAGCTGCCCGGACACACCCTCGGTTGTGGCGACTCGACGCGGCGCCGCGCGGCCGGGCGGTCAGCCGGAGCAGGAGGACGTGACTGGGCTGCCTGAGGGTGGACGGCTGACGCGCCTGCGCACGCGCGCGGACCGTGCCGCCGATCAGTACCAGCAGCTCGCGCAGCGGCGGCCGTTGCTCGGGCTGCCGCTCGTGTTCATCGCCCGGTACACGGCTCGGCAGGGTTTGCTGTTGGCGAGCGCCTGCGCCTTCCGGATGTTTCTCTGGCTGATGCCGCTCGCCCTGCTGCTCGCCGGCCTGCTCGCAGGCGTCGCCGGCAGCGCCTCGAGCATCGAATCAGCGAGCAAGGCCGCGGGAGTCACCGGCACGGCAAGCCATCAGATCGCCATGGCGCTCCACGACGGACACAAGTCCTGGTGGGTGGCGGTGCTCGTCGGGGCCGCCTTGTTCCTGTGGACGACGCGCACCCTGTTGCGCTGCCTCGCCCTCGTGAACGCGCATGTGTGGGAAGCGCCGCCGCCGAAGCTGCTGCAGAAGGACGTGTTGGTCACCACGCTTGTATTCGCCGGCGGATGGCTGCTGCTCATCATTGTTGCGGTTCTGGCAGTTCGGCTGGATCGCCTCATGCCGGCCGGACTGCTGCTCACAGTTGTCGTCCAGACGGCCGCGGTCGCCGCCGTCTGGATGGTGATCTGCCTACGCCTGCCGGATCGGCGCACCAGCTGGGTCGACCTGCTACCCGGCTGCCTGCTATTCGGGTTCGGACTCGCGGTCCTGCACGCGATCAGCCGCATCTACATCCCTCGCAGAGTGCAGCACTCCTCAGAACTCTATGGGAATCTCGGGGTTGCGGCCGTCATCCTTGCGTGGCTTCTGCTTTTCGGCCAACTCGTCGTCGCCGCCGCCCTCTCCAACGCCATCTGGAGCGAATATCGCACCGGCCGCCGTACGGCGTCGGCAACGTTGGCGCAGGCCTAAGCCCCTGGCGCGGCGATGTGCATGCGAGGCGGATCACGCGCGCCGTGACGCACGGCGGGCCACCTCGGCCGCCTCTGCTCGGGAGTTGACGCCGAGCTTGCGGTAGATCACTTTCAAGTGGAATTTCAGTGTGTTCACCGAGACGAATAGTTCATCGGCGATTTCGCGGATGGTCAGCCGGCTGGGCAGGAAGCGCAGGACGTCGCGCTCGCGTTCAGTGAGCGGGTCGATCAGGGATGGGGGGCGAACCTGCGGGTTTGCGGACCCCACTGCTCGTCGCAGGCGCTCTAACCATTGGCTCGGCACCCGCAACGCGGTCCGTTCCAGCAGCTCGAGTATGTCCGCGCCTTCGGATGCCACGGTCTGCAGGATTCCGGCCTCGACCGCTTGCTCGACGGCGCGCGTGACGAACTTGAGGGATTCGTCGTGAGCCTCGGTGTTGCGGGCCTTCAGCAGTCCGACGACGACCTCGTGTCGTACGCACCGGGGCACGGCCGAGTCGAGCACGGTCGCAGCTTTCGCTCGCTCGTCCGCCGCGAGATCAACCCGAGCCGCGGCCACAGCTGCCCAGAACGGATCCACTTCCGAGTCCGCGAAACGCTGGAGGTCGGCGAACGCGTTGGTGGCCAACGCAAGGCGGATGCCGGCACGGGTGAGCCAGCTGCGCCCGTCGGGTCCGAATGACTCGGCGTCGACGAGGGTTTCGACTCTGGCGAACGCCCGCCGAGCATTGTCCAGGTCCCCACGGTCGATATAGGCGTGAACGAGTTCGCAGCTCGCCAGGACTGTCACGTAGAGCGTGGTCTCGCCGGGCGCTTGTGCGAGCACCTCCAATTCCGTAACGGCGCGCGCGCGGTCCCCGAGCTCGCGGTGCGAGATGGCCTCGGCGAGAGCCACCTCACCGCGAAGAATCGTCATGCTCGCGACGCTCGCGGCCCGCCTGACGGCGGCTGCGATCCCCAAGGCGTCGACGGGCCGGCCGGCCAGCGCCTGTCCCAGCGCTCGCGTTCCCTCGAACGCAATCCGCCGTTGGGGATCGCGGCCCAACGCGAGGCGCGCATCGCAGACCTCGTCAGAGGCGTCGTCCCAGCGTTCGGACAAGGCAATGTCGCGGGCAACCACGTTCCAACCGAAGCGACCCAGTGGATCGCGCCACGCGTCTTCGCCGAGTTCGTCCACTGCCCGCTGGGCTAGTTTGCCGCTCGCGACCCATCCACCGGACACAGCCGCAGCGATCGACTCCAGAATCATCACCCGAGCTCGCGTCGTATCGTCTGCCGTGGAGCGGCTTGTCCACCAGGACAGCAGCGTCACGAGTTCCACGAACCGGCTGCGGTTGATCAACAAATGGCACCAGGCGTACTCGATCATTGCCTGAAGATCGACGGCGACGATCTCCGACGCCAAACCCGCCATCGTGCGCTCGATCGTCGCCTGACGGCCGCTGTCGTACAACTCGGCTGCCGCGGTGGCAAGGAGGCGAAGTGCATCGCGGGGCCGACCGGCTTGCTGCCAATGTTCCAGGGCCAGTGGTACCTCGCCCGCATCCTCGAACCACTTGGCCGCTCGGGCGTGGTTCTCGGCCAACCGGCGGGGTGACTCGCTGGCCAGCTCAGCTCTGAGCGCACTCCGAGCGAGCGCGTGCATTTCGAACCAGCCCTCGGTGCCGACGCGCGTTACGAACAGGCCACGGGATTCGGCCCGCAGCAGCAAGGCACCCGCGTCCGACCGGAGCGTCAGCGCTTGAGCGAGACTCGTATTGACCCGGTCGACGACGGCGATATCGAGCATCGCATCGACCAGTTCGGGTGCCTCGCCGCCGAGAGCTTCGCGCCACACGTAGTCGTGGACGAGGACGTCCTCGCCACGAACGATGTTGTCGAGGCTCTGCTGGGCCCCGGATGAGCGAGCGGCGAGCGCAGTTAATCGCAGGCCGGCAGCCCATCCCGCGGCACTTGCGACGGCGGCATCAACCGTTTCGGCCGACAGGGACGGCGCAAGTCGCGAGAGGAGACGCTTAGCCTCGTCGCTCGAGAAGCGCAGCTCGGCGAAGTGCACCTCGCCGAGCTGCCCGCGCGCACGCATCCGGTCTTGCGCCAGCTTCAGATCCCGCCTGGAGAGCAGCACGACGTGCAACCAGCTGGGCAGATGTTCCAGGAACCGCGCGAGTGAGGTCGCGACGTCGTCCTCATCGTCCACAATCTGCACGTCGTCGACGACCAGGAAACTGCGCTCACGATCCTCGGCATCGAGGTCGTCCAGCAGATCGTCGACCACCTCTCTCACGGGCCGGCGGCGCTTCCCGGATACCGCGCCGGATCCCCCGCATCCCGGCACGAATGCCTGGAGGGCAGCGACGATGGCGGTCCAGAACTGGCCGGCATCGCGGTCCGTCTCATCGACGGCCACCCAGGCGGTCGGTGACGAGCATTCTGCGACCCAGCTCGCAGCCAACGTGGTCTTGCCTGCGCCTGCCGGTGCATTGATCAGCGTGACGGGGGCGGTCGTAGTCGCGTCGAGTAGCCGAAGCAGGCGAGCCCGGCGAATGTGTTGATCCGGAACGGTTGCGGCGCGCAGCTTGGCACCGAGGAGTGGCGAGCCTCGGCTCGGTACGACTCTTCCTCCATCGGCCTGCACGTGCCCCCCAACAAAGGATCACGCTACGCCGTCAGGCTAGGCGAGCTTGCAAAGATGGTGAAGGGCCGACAGCCTTTGTCATGCTCATCGGGTGGTCACAACTACCCGATAAAGGGTGGCGCGTGAAGCCCAACGCGCTGCTCTCCTGACGGCATGTCGAACGCGACGCTTGCGAGCGCCGACGCCGGCGGTGTGCCAGTTCGCGGCGCCCGACAGACCATACGGGCCGCACATCACTTATGCCCGAAACATGTCATGGGACACTCCAGCGTGGAGCGTATCGCCGCATGGGGCGCGACGAAGAAGGGCGAGCCGCCATGGAGTGGTTCTGGCATGTGCTGCTGATCTGCTTGGTGGTGATCCCGGCAGCCATCATGTGGCTCGCCGTCATCTTTGAACTGTTCAGGCGAGGGGATCTGAAGTGGTGGCAGCGCCTCGCATGGTTTCTCCTCGTGATCGTGTTTCCACTCATCGGATCCATAATTTTCCTCGGTTACACATGGGTGACTGCTGGTCGGCGCGCGCCAGAGGTGGCCAGCGGATTGCCACGCTTCGACGCTCAGTCCTCGAGTGCCCCTGACGTCGAAGCTGATCTCTCGAGTCTCGAGCGCCTGCGGCAAAGCGGTGTCATCACGGGAGCTGAGTTCGAGGCGGGCAAGCGCCAGGTGCTGGAAGGAATCCCGGCCGGCGGAGTGCCTACCTCGACGCAGGCCGGCGACGAGATGCAGCAGGCACCGGCTACCGAACGCGAGCCAAAGCATGGAGCGCCGTAATGGACTGGTTCTGGCATGCCATCTGGATATGCTTCATCGTCATCCCTATCGCGATTCTGTGGATCGTCACCGTCATTGACGTCGTCTTCCGCAGACACGATATGAGCGGCTGGGCGCGCATCGGGACCTTGATCATGGTTCTGGTGCTTCCGGCAATCGGGGCGCTGATCTACACCGGCACGATGAAAAGGCCCCATGGGCCGGACGACGACTACACCGGTCGAGGCGACCAGCTGACTCGCGAGCCGGTCCAGTACCAGACATTCAAGGCGGTGTGATTCGGGTGGCCGCGACTGGCGAATCGGGCGCCAGTTCGCATCCACGGGGCTGACCGGGCAGGTTGGTGTGACGCAGCACGGTGCGACAAGCACCCAGGTACCCGTGTCGCGGCGGGTTCTGCTCCCTTTGGCTCTGGCGCAGTTCATCTGCAGTTTCGCCGGCTCGAACATGAACGTGATGATCAACGACATGAGCCAGGACCTGAATACGACCGTGCAAGGGATACAGG
>JBKPQY010000227.1:0-11736 GCA_046734315.1 Actinomycetota bacterium
GCTCGACATCGCGCGGGTGCTTCGCGGACGTAGCGCAGTTGGTAGCGCATCACCTTGCCAAGGTGAGGGTCGCGGGTTCGAGTCCCGTCGTCCGCTCAGGCCACCCCTCGCGGCCCCGTTGATCCGTTCGGCGGGCTCGAAACCGGGTGGCGTGCAGGAGCGGTCGGGTCGCCGGCCCGTCCGGCGGCGTGGCCGAGTGGCTTAGGCAAGGGCCTGCAAAGCCCTGTACGCGGGTTCGATTCCCGCCGCCGCCTCGCAGGAACAACGCCGCGTCACGCGGTCGCATAAGGGCGATTAGCTCAGTGGGAGAGCACTACCTTGACACGGTAGGGGTCACTGGTTCAATCCCAGTATCGCCCACCATCGAAGGCCCTCAATTTCGGGCCTTCGTTCCCTCGCAATTCCCACGGCTCCGCTGCCGTGCGAGCTGGTCTTGCTTGCCACATCGTTGGTTGGTGGCTCGGCCTGGCCCCACCCCTCGCCGGGGCCAGACCGAGGGCAGATGACTCAGAAGGAGTCGTTGATGGTGACCCGGTCGAAGGTCTCGGGCATCGGGTCGCCCCTGCGTCAGTGGCGGAGACCCTGACTCGGGCACTGCGCGATGGGCTGCTGCCCGGATCGGACATGCGGGCAGCGAGTGCCACTCGGACCCGACGACGACGCAAAGGAGGCCGTGGCGGCGCTCAGCGAGGCGTACGCGACGACGATGGTCCTGATCCTCAGGATCTCTCCTCAGAGCCCGACCTGGTTCACACCGTAGATGGCCTGGGCCCTGGTGAACTGGTCGCCGTACTTAGATGACAACTGCTCGATGAGCCCTGCCCGGGAGAAGTGCTGCATCGACAGGTAGCCCTTGGCAGCCTTGACGGCCTGCTCGTTCCAGTTCACGTCCAGGTGGTTGACCGCCCAGGTGGCGTCGGCCTTGGAGTATGCGTCGCCGTACTTGGACGACAGCTGGTCGATCAGGCCCGCGCGGCTGAACGCCTGGAAGTCCAGGTAGTCCTGAGCCGCTCCGAGCGCGTTCTCCTGGCCGACTGTGCCGTGGGGCTTGCCGGGCTTGGCAGCGGGCTTGGCGGGCTTGGTGGCGGGCTGGTGCTGCTTGACCCGTTGGTTGGCGGTGACCGACTGGTTGGTGCTACTGCCGGTGCTGCCGCCGGACGATGGAGTGTCGGAGCCGAGGTCCTTGCAGCCGGCCAGCAGCGTCGTCGCCGTGCTGAGAGCGACGACTGCGAGCAGGGTGTTGCGGATCTTCACTTGCGTTGGTCCGTTCGCGATGTGGTGGGTTGGATTGCTCGGACGGCTCGTACCCGTTGCCCACGAAGTGCTCTTCGAAGCCGCCCAAGGCTTCCGACCCGGTGGACTGTAGTTTTCGCCGCGCGTTCGTTGACCGGTACTCTATCAGAGCTCTATGAGGAGCTAAACGCGTTCTATATGTGATCTCTGGCACAAGGCATGCTGTGGTCAAACCCATGCCGCGCCCCTATACAGACCCTGTGGAGATCATAACCGCTCCGGTTCCGGCGACGTCCCCATTCATTCCGGCCGACGCGAAGATCGTCGTGGGGGCGGTCGCCCCCGCCTCCCCGGATCCGATCCCGATCGTGCTGCTCCCCGGGTTCGAGTACCGCATGCGCGAGTGGCGCCACCCGGACACCCACGAGATCCACTGGCGGCTCGAACGCAGACGATCCGCCCACTACAGCGAAAACGACGAGTAGCCGAGTCCCCCGCGCAGCGAGCATTTGCGGTGCGTCGGTTGCGATATCCCACCGCAGTGTGACGAGTGCCAATACGGGTAGGGGCAGGCTTGTGATCGCGCCGTCGCCGCTCGATCGAGGCAGCGGCACGAACCTGGCATGTGAGTTCCGTGCGTAGTGAGTCACCTCGTCCTTAGCTAATACATGGCTTGCTCGGAACAAACTCACAGTCCCGATGCGAACTATGAGTCGAGCGCCCCCGATGGTGACAGCGACCACCCATCGGGGGCTGCTAAGCGGCAGAAGCACCTGCGGACTGCGATCGAACAAGGGAACAACCCGGCGCCGAGACTCGGTCGACGGGCCGTGCGATTAGATGCACGAGAGGAATTGGCATGCTGACCGTGACCGACTTCGCCGCGGCAGCGATTCGTCATCTCCTCGAGCGGTCGAACGCCTCTGGCGGCGGGCTGCGCATCGCGCGGGCCTCGACCGGGGGACCGCTGAAGGTCTTTCTCGCGCAGGCACCGGCACCCGATGACACGGTCGTATTTGCGGCCGATGGCGTTCGCGTGTTCCTCGACGAGGAGGCGGCCGGCCTTCTCGGCGACAAGATGCTCGATGTCACCATCGGCGTGCGCGGACGCATTGAGTTCTTCACCACGGATGCACGCCAGCCGATCGAGCCGGGACGCTGACAAGATCGC
Organism: Actinomycetota bacterium; assembly: GCA_046734315.1. Taxonomy (GTDB): domain Bacteria; phylum Actinomycetota; class Actinomycetes; order Mycobacteriales; family Jatrophihabitantaceae; genus DASXRA01. Next base: position 2,405 of record JBKPQY010000227.1, read on the forward strand.
GACGCAACTCGGGATGCCAATCGCTGAACTCGGCTCACTGCGGCAGACCGCAAGCTGGCGGGCCGTGTCACACTTGACATTCGGGGTCCGGCGAGCAGGGAGCGGCGGGTGCGCGCTTCGAAGCATTGGGTCGTCGTGGGGCTTGACAATGGGGGAACGAGTAACAACGCCACCGTGTTGGACTCGCGCGGCCAGTTCCTTGTGGAGCGGCTGGTCGAGAATGCCTCGTTCGTCTTAGCCGGACCTGATGCGGCCCTCGACGCCCTGGTTTCTGCGTTCGACAGCGTCCTTGCGTTGACCGGAACCGATCGGCAGGCGGTGCGTGCGGTCGGCTTGGACACTCCGGGTCCGACAAGTGCAGACGGAGTCATCTCTTCTCGGGGTTCGACCAACTTCTCCGCCCCGGAGTGGCGTGGCTTTGATGTCCGATCGGGACTCGAAGATCGTCTGCAGCTACCGGTCGTCTACAACAACGACGGCAATGCGGCCGCTCTCTACGCGCATTATCAATTCTTTGGTCAGCACGCCGCGGACCAGTCCTCGGCGTCAGCGATAGTCGGGACCGGGCTCGGCGGTGGAGTCATCGTCGCGGGCCAGGTAGTCCGTGGTGTATCCGGTATGGCAGGCGAGTTCGGCCACATCCACATCCCCATGGCCGGGCTGCTCGAGGATGACCAGGTGCTGCCCGAATGCAATTGCGGATTCACCGCTGATGCCGAAAGCGTCGCGTCGCTAAAAGGCATCGAAAAGAACCTCTTGCCATATTGGCTTCGTCGCTATCCGGACCACGACCTGAATAACATGGCCTCGATAGCTCAGGCTGCCAAACTCGTTCGCTCGTACGCCGAGAGGAACGATCCGATGGCTCTCGACATCCTCAACCAGCAGGCAATCGCGCTGGGCCGGCTGTTCACGATCGTCGCGAACTTCACCGACCCGGCCGCCTATTTCCTCGGTGGTGGCGTCGTCGAAACCACGCCGCGCCTGCAGAAGTGGTTCCTCGGCGCCGTCCGGGCGAACACCGTGCTCCGCGACGAGCAACGCCGCCTCACGACCCTCACCCTGGTGCCCGACCTCGATATGGCCGGCGCCCGCGGTTCCGCGATCGCTGCCCTCGTCTCGCTGCAAGAGCCGCCCGGCGCGAGCATCATCGAGAGCGTTACCGACTCGACGCCCACAAGGTACTCTCGCGCCTGATCAATGCGCCGGTTCAACGGCGCGCAAAGACACGCCACGCAGGGACTAGTTACTAGCAATGCCATAGCAGCATGCACGATGCGAGCGACGTAGACTCGGCTCCATGGCGCGCCGCAAACCGTACCCACTGCTCGACTACGACGTCCCGGCATGCGAGGCGCTGCTAGGGCGGGCGTTCGGCCTGCTGGGCAAGCGCTGGAACGGGTTGGTCGTTGCTGTGCTCAGCGATGGGCCACTGGGGTTCGCCGAGCTGCGTCGGCGCATCGGGACGATCAGCGATTCGGTCCTCTCCGACCGGCTCGCCGAGCTGGCGGCGGCCGGGCTCATCGAGCGCAGCGTCACCGACGGCCGACCGCCCGGTGTGCAATACGGATTGCTGCCGGCCGGCAAGGCGCTTGTCCCTGTCCTGGAGCAGATCGGCGCCTGGGCGGCCGATCATCTGGACTAGCCGGCGCGCACCATCGGGATCGGGAACGCCTGGTTGAAGACATTGTCCGGATCGTAGGCGGCTTTCACGCGACGCAGTCGTTGCAGCGTCGCACCCGGATAGGCGTCGTGCAGCCGCTGCGGGCGGGCGTCGCTCTCGAAGTTGATGTAGAGCCCACTCGTGTGCCTGCGCAACCGGTCCCAGTACCTCACGTAGTCGGTCTTCCGGGACCCGATGTCGGAGATCGAGAAGCTCTGCCTGCGGTGCGCGAACGCGGTGGCCGATGGGTCGACATCGTTGACCGCGCCGCCGACCGCGCGGATGGCCAGCCAGCGTGACGTGCCCGAACGCAGTGCGTCGGCGACCTCGCCGCTCAGCTCCGCGGTGAGGTGCGAGGCGAACCCGTTGCTGAGGAGCATGGCGTCGCCGCTGCCGTAGTACGGCGCGTCGTCGGCGTGCATGATGCTTGCGTAGGGCACGTGCAACGCCTGCTGGTCGACCACCGGCGCGACGTCGAGCAGCGGTGCCAGGGCATCGTCTGCGTCGGCGTCCGACCCGGCGAAGACGACCATGATCTGGGCGTACCGGCGGCGGGCTGCGTACAGGAAGCTGGTGAGCTCACGCGGCGCACCCTCCACCACTTCGCCCCAGCGCTCGAGCAGGCCGGCGAGGTCGGCCGCGTCGTAGACGAGCCGGAGGAAGATCACGTCCCCGACCGGCCGCGCGAGAAGCTCGAACGACGTCACGATGCCGAGGTTGCCGCCCGCCCCGCGCAGTGCCCAGAACAGGTCGGCATGCTCCTCCGTCGATGCATGGACGAGTGTGCCGTCGCCGAGCACCACGTCAGCGGCGATCATGTGGTCGATGGTCAGTCCGTGCTTGCGGCCGAGGAAGCCGATGCCGCCGGCGGTCGCCAGGCCACCCACGCCCACTCCGCCGTAGTCGCCCGAGCTGATCGCCAGACCGTGCGGCAGCAGCGCCTGCGCGACGTGACTCCAGCGTGCACCGGGGCCCACGCGGATCCGGCCCGTCGCGGCGTCGAGTACCTCCACGTGGTTCAACCGTGCGAGGTTGATGACGAGGCCGCCGTCATTGGTGGACGCGCCGGTGAGGCTGTGCCCGCCGCTGCGGATCGCGAACGGCACTTCCTGGCGGCGAGCAAACCCCAACGCCTCTGCGACCGCCGATGCCGTCTCTGGGCGCAGCACCAGGCCAGGGGAGCCGGCGCGCACGTAGCTTGAGCGCAGCTTGGCGTAGTCCCGGTCGCCCGGCTCGACGGCTAGTTGGCGCAGTGCGGACGGAACAGACGCGTAGTCGATGCCGCTACGCCGGAGAGCTCGCGCTTTTGGGCCGCGCACCACCTCCCCAGTGGCCGTGCCGGCGGTGCGGCGTTCTTGCTCGACGCGTGCTCGCAGCGCCGGCGCCACCTCCTGCCCGAACGTCTCGATCGAGCGCGCGTCGTCACTGGCGAGGATGAACGTGCTCACCCCGAGGTCGAGAACGAGCGGAAGCAACTGCTCCACCCACGCCTCGGGCGAGCCCTTCAGGAAGCCGTCGCTATCAGGCGCGAAGCCGCCGCTGATGTTCAGCAGCCGGCGGATCTCGCGCGGGTCGCGACCGGAGGCCGTCGCGGCTTCGTCGATGACGCTGTTGCCACGCTCAAGATCGCCGTCTTGCAGGTAGAACAGGCTGGGCAGCCAGCCGTCGGCCTTCTCGCCGATCAGGCGCAGCATGCGCGGCTTGAGTGCGCCGACCCAGATGGCGATGTCGTGCGCCGGTTCGGGCCCGCGCTTGGCACCGACGACCTGGTAGTGCTTGCCGGCCACCCGCACTCCGCCGCGCATCGAGCCGTTCCACACGGCACGGATGATGTCTATGGCCTCACCGACGGCCTCCACCGCCTCGCCGGGCGAGCGGCGCGGGCCACCCATCGCGGCAATGGCGTCCCAGAATCCGCCGGCGCCCAGGCCGAGCTCGAACCGGCCCTTCGAGAGCAGGTCGAGGCTCGCCGCCGCCCGGGCCAGCACGGCAGGCGGCCGCATCGGCAGGCTGTGCACATTGGCGGCGACGTGGATCTTGTCGGTGCGGGCCGCGACCCAGGACAGCAGCGTCCAGGTGTCGAGGAACGCCGGCTGGTACGGATGGTCCTGGAAGGTCACCAGGTCGAGCCCGGCCCGCTCGCTGAGTTGTGCCAATGCAACCGCATACTCGGGCGGCTGGTTCCGCGGAGTGATGAACGCGCCGAACTGCAACTCGTGCCCGTAGTCGGTCATCGCGGGTCCTTCCTGCCGTTACTCTGACTACCAGAGTAACTATGAATTGCGTAGTGGCATTTCGGACGGTCCGTCCGCACGGCGGTGGCTAACCGGTTACCGTAATCGCGGTCGACCCCTGCCGGTCGGTGGTCTGCGTGCCCGCCACCAGCGGCCAGTGGGCGGCTGTCGTGGTCACGCGCAATCCAGCAGCAACGGCAGAACAGCCGGCCACAGGAAAGTGTCATCCGTCATGACGCATCCGGACCAAAGCGGCACCTCGATGCGCCCGAGCGGGCCGTTAGGCCGACCCGGGTAATCGACGGACGCGAATGATCGGTGCGCTGCGCGACACTGGCCCGGCGGACTGCGACATGTGATGGAGGAGCCATGACCGAAGCAACCAACCCTGTCCAGGGGCGCCAACCGGCACTGCTCGGCCAGACCGTTGTCGTGATCGGGGGTAGCTCCGGCATCGGCCTCGAAACCGCCCGGCAAGCGCGCGGAGAGGGTGCCGAGGTCATCCTCACCGGCCGCGACGCCGACCGCCTCAGGCAAGCGGCCGACGCGGTGGACACGATGCGCACAGCGGCCTTCGATGCAACCGACTTCGCCCGCCTCGAGCAGTTCTTCAATGAGCTGCCCACGCCGATCGACCACGTGATGGTCAGCGGCCGCGGACCCTACTACGCGCCGCTGGCCGAGATCGACCTTGACGAGGTACGCCGCGACATGGAACAGCACATGTTCTTGCCGATCCAGGTTGCCCGTCTCGCGATCGGAAGGGTGCGACCGAGCGGCTCGCTCCTGCTCATCGGCGGCACCGGTGGACGTCGTCCCGGCGTGGGGCTCTCGACCATCTCCACCCTGACAGCAGGGCTTCCCGCGCTCACCCGGAACCTTGCCCTCGAAATCGCGCCGATCCGCGTCAATCTGGTTGCGGCCGGCTTCGTCGACACCCCGCTGTCGGCTAGGCTGCTCGGCGACCAACTCGCCGCACGCCGCGAGCAGCTGCGCACCACCCTGCCGATCCGGCGCGTGGTGGGGCCAGAGGATGTTGCCGCCCTGGCTGTGCATCTCATGATCAATACCGCGCTGACGGGAGCGACGCACGACGTCGACGGTGGCCAGCAGCTCCTCTGACCAGTTGGGGAGTGCTGCACCCCCAATGGGCTACGACATGGGCCGGCCGGGTATCGACGAGGCGAGTTGACGCGCAGGAGGTGATCGATGCCGCGGACACGCGCCCTGCACTGCCGCCTGTCGACCGGGCAGCGGACGCGACCGTGACGGCAACAAGCGCCGAGCCGTTCGTCCCAGCGCGCGGCGGCCTGCGTGCGCTCGCGAAGGCGGCGGCGGACTGCCGGGGCTGCGACCTATATGAGCAGGCGACGCAGACGGTGTTCGGCGCCGGACCCGCACGGGCGGAGGTCGTCCTGGTCGGCGAGCAGCCGGGCGACGTGGAGGACCGGCAGGGCGCTCCGTTCGTAGGGCCGGCCGGGCGGGTGCTGGACGGTGCTCTTGCCGAGGCAGGCATCGTTCGCGATCGCGTGTACCTGACCAACGCGGTCAAACACTTTCGCTGGAAGGCGGCGGCCCGCGGCAAGCGCCGCATCCACGAGACGCCCGCGGCCCGGCACATCGCCGCATGCAGGCCGTGGCTGTCCGCCGAACTGGCCGCGATCCGGCCCCGCGGCGTCGTGGCACTGGGCGCTACCGCTGCGCACGCTCTGTTCGGTGCCAGCTTCCGTCTCACTGCGCACCGCGGCGAGCTGCTCGGGTGGCCGCCGCCGCACGGCCCGTATGCCGGTGGCGTGCTGCCGCTGCGCTGGGCCGCCGTGACGGTGCACCCATCGGCGATCCTGCGCGTCGATCCCGCGGACCGGGAGCACGCCTACCAGGAGTTCATCCGCGACCTGCGGGTCGTCGCCCAAGAACTCGCGCCGTCGTAAGCGCTGCGCGGTCGGCGGATGCGGGCGGTGATTGAGCAGCGGCCACCCTGGGTAATCCGAATGCAACAAGCACGTGCCGCCTGAATGCACAGGCAGGCATTCCGGCGGCGGGAGACATCCGTGTCAGTAGGGCTGTTGCCAGACGACATCCAGGAGCAACTGCCGGCCATCCCGGTGCCATCGGCAGGAACGCGACGGCTCGGCGTACTCGCAATACTGTTGATGCTGCTGGGCGCCGCGTTGCTCGTCCTACTGCACGCCGTTTCCAGAAGTATGGATCCGCTGAGCCAACCCATCAGCAACTATGCGCTCACTCGCTACGGTTGGCTGTTCGATCTCGCGGTTGCCGGGCTGGCGCTCGACTTGGCGGCGTTGCTTTGCGCGCTCGTCGCCGCGGACCTCGTCGAACTGGGGTCTGGCTCGTTCGTGGTCACAGCAACCTGCTGCCTCTGTCTTGTGGTCCTAGTGGTGTTTCCGGACCAAGACTCCGCCGGCGGCCTGTCCGCGAGCGGATGGGCGCATTGGGCGTCTGCGATGGCGGCGTTCGGCGGACTCCTGGTAACTCCGATGGTGCTCGGCAGTCGGCATCGCAGCAGTACTGGTTGTTCGCGACTACCGAGCATCGCACGGTGGGTGTCGTACGGTGCCGGTGCATGGTTCGCGATGCTCTTGATCGGTTCGATCATGGAGGAGGTAACGCGCCTGGGGACGTGGGGACTAGGTGGCCTGGTCGAGCGCGCGCTGTCGGTGAGCGAAGTGGTGGTGGCGATGTTGCTTGCGGTGTGGGCGCGGCGTGGATGCTCGTGCATACGCCGTCGCCCGGGTGACCCCGTCGGCCTTTCTCGCGTCGGGTAGTCCCGCTGGCCTGGCTGCTGCAGGCTTCGTGCTGCTCACTCTGCTCGAGCAGGGCGCGGCGCTCGTGTTCGGCGTGCTGAATGACCCGGACGAGCTTTCCACCGGCCGAGCCGGTGACGGTGCGCGGCCTGTCGACACGCTAGCGTCGATAGATGCGGCGTGTCGGCCGGATGGCGGGCGCAGTGAGAGCGCGCGTTCACCGGATCCCCGGCGGGCGGATCCTCTGGCGGGTGCTGATCGGCCTCGTCGGCACCGGGGTCGTGCTCGTCGGGGTCGTCATGCTGCCGCTACCCGGACCTGGTTGGCTGACGATCTTCCTCGGCCTGGGCATCCTGGCTACCGAGTTCACGTGGGCGCAGCGGCTGCTGGCGCAGGTCCGCGCCTTCGTTACCGCGTGGACGTCGTGGGTGGCCCGCCAGCCGTGGTGGAGCCAGGCGCTGGTCGGCGCCTTGGGCCTGGCGTGCCTTGCCGTGCTTGCCGGTGCGGGGTGGTTGGTGTACCGCTCGACCTGACATCGGCCCGTGTACGCTGGCTGAGCCGTCGATGCGACACGGGCGATTAGCTCAGCGGGAGAGCACTGCCTTCACACGGCAGGGGTCACTGGTTCGATCCCAGTATCGCCCACCACCTGACGGCCCGGAAATCATTGGTGCCAGCCCTGCGGCGGCCGCTTGAAGATCGCCCCGGCGGGTTGGGAAGCGGCGCTCTTGTGACGGAGGAGCCAGTCGACGGTGAGGGCGGCGGCCTCGGCGGTGGTGCTCATGCGCCTTGATGGGATCTTGGCAAAGATCGGTGCGAGACGGTCGGCCCTGCTGCGGTTCGTCTCGGCACCGTCTCGCGTCAGTGGAACCGGCGCCTCACCTGCCGACGGTGACCTTCACCCCGTCGTGGTGACGCGGTCCGCGGCTGCGCGCACTAATAGCGTTGTTGGACGAACGTGCACAGCGGAGGTGGCCAAGCCATGTCAGCCATGGGTCAACCGCTCGCCGAAAGCGAGCGCGTCATCTTGCTCGAGACCGAGAAGCCAGCGCTGCTCAGCCTCGATGAGGACGACCTCATCGCCCTTCACTCGCGGGTACGCCGCGCCCGGAACAAGCACGTGAAACTCTATAGACGGCAGGCCAGTACAAGGGTGGCCGGCGCGGGCAGCAGGGGCGCGGCCCGTCCGGCAAATCTGCGGAATCTGCAGAAGGCCGAGCTGTTCGAGGACGCGCTGGCGCGCGTGAGCAGGCAATTGGCGGTCGTCGCGCGGCGCAGCGCTGCGGAACTGAAGGCGGAACGGCTGGCTGCGGCCCGGGCGGTGCGCGGCCCTGGTCCAGAGAAGCCGCCGCCGCCTCCAGCACCGCCGGTGCGACAGGTACCGCGTTCGAAGGAGCCCTCGCCCTCTGCACTCAAGCAGCGCGCCGGTGCGCAGGCGGTCGGCGCGCGCAAGCAGGCGCGGCGCGACAGCCGTTGAGCCTGTGCGGGCTGGGCTCGGCGCTGGTTGAGTTGCACCGCAGGTTCGGCGCGATCAGGACGGGGAGGTCGTCAGCTAGATTCCCGCACTGGCCCGCGGATGCGAACTGGTCCGGGATCCGGGGTCATCAGCATAGCTGGACATCAGTACGGCGCCGGGGACGTCGATGTGCCCGTGTGCGGACCTTCCTCGTGGGCAACGCGGCTAGAGCGTAGTGGTTGCATTTCGCGGCCACTGTGACCACTAGATCAGCGCCTCGCTCGGCCGGTAGCCCAGAACGAACGACGCGGTGTGGCGGCGTGGTCTATTGTGCTGCGATGACGCGCCGGGGGACTGCGACCGCAGCGGCGCAGGGAACTGCTCTTGTGCTGCTCACGCTTGCGTCAGGGCAGTTCGTGATGACGCTCGACAGCTCCGTGATGAACGTGTCGATCGCCACGGTGGCCAAGGATGTCGGCACGACGGTAACCGGGATCCAGTCGGCGATCACCCTTTACACCTTGGTGATGGCAATGCTGATGATCCCGGGCGGCAAGGTCGGCTCGCTGATCGGCCGGCGGCGCGCGTTCTCGATCGGGTGCCTGATCTACGGCGCGGGCTCGCTGACCACGGCTCTGGCGCAGAACCTTGCCGTCCTGATCATCGGCTGGTCGGTCCTCGAGGGGATCGGCGCGGCGTTGATCCTTCCGGCGATCGTCGCGCTGGTTGCCAGCAACTTCGCGCCCGCGGGCCGTCCGCGCGCGTATGGCCTGGTGATGGCGGCCGGGGCGATCGCGGTGGCGGTCGGTCCGCTGATCGGTGGCATCGCGACCACGTACTTCTCGTGGCGGTACGTATTCGTCGGCGAGGTCGTAATCGTGATCGCAATCTTGGCCGTGGCGCGTCGCGTCCAAGATGCGCCGGTTGAGACACGCCCCCATCTCGACCTGATCGGTGCACTGCTGTCCGCCGCTGGGCTGGGGCTCGCGGTCTTCGGCGTGCTGCGCTCCAGCGAGTGGGGGTGGGTGCTCGCGAAGCCCGGCGGCCCGGACGTCTTCGGGCTGTCGCCGACGATCGTGCTGATCTTCGGGGGCCTGTTCGTGCTCTGGTTGTTCAGCGCCTGGGAACATCATGTCGAGAGCCGGCGCGGCGAGCCGCTGGTGAGGCTGTCGATGCTCCGCAACCGGCAGCTCAGCGGCGGCCTGGTGATGTTC
>JBKPQY010000228.1:0-3336 GCA_046734315.1 Actinomycetota bacterium
CAACCGACCGCTCCGGGATCTCGACAGCGACCGCCACATCGGCTGACCCTCACTGCGGGTCACCTCGATGCCCATGCCCACCAGTCTTCCCGACCGCGCTAGTCCTGCCCGTGGTTGCCGACGCAGGTGATCTACGCGCGCAGCGCACAACGCGGGATGCCAGTTCCGTGCGGTCTACTCGATGCCATCAGCGCCGTGCGATGACTACAAATGGCCGGAACAGAGGAGAACGAACCCCGTGACCAAGCCGAAGGCACGGGCGAGAATGACGTCCTGACAGCAAGGCTGCACGGCCGCTTCGTCGACGGAAGGTGGCGGACCGCGACCTCAGATCCGCCGCAGACCCGAACAACTCCACCGAGCCAGAAAGCTGGTGCCAAGGATGCTTCCGCTGTCCGACGGTATCCCCGCGCGGCGCTTCCCGGTCGTGAACGTCGCGCTGATCACCGCGAACTTCGCCGTGTGGATCTTCTACGAGCTCCCGCATCTGAACTCATCCGTCGACCACGCGTCCTTCTACCCCTGCACCGTTGATGGCACGTGCCATGGCCCCTTGCCTTGGGGCATCAGTTGGATCACCGCCATGTTCATGCACGGCGGCTGGGACCACATCCTGGGCAACATGCTCTTCCTGGCGATCTTCGGGAAGAACGTAGAGGACGCATTCGGGCGACTCGGCTACCTGTTGTTCTATTTCGCAGGCGGATTCGTGGCAACAATGACGCAGACCGTAATGACCTTGCTGGCCGGCAACAGTGCCGCAGAACAGGTCCCAACGCTAGGTGCGAGTGGTGCCATCGCAGCGGTCCTCGGCGCGTACTTCGTGATCTACCCGAGCTCCCGAATTCTGACGCTGGTGGTGATCTTCCCGATCAGGATATCCGCCTGGGTCTTCCTCGGCGCGTGGTTCGTCTACCAGCTCGTCGAGGCAAACTTCGGCTTCTTCAGCGCAGGAGCGAACGGCGGCGGAGTCGCCTTCTTCGCCCACGTCGGGGGCTTCGCCTTCGGCGCTCTGGTCGCCTGGCTCCTTGCCCGCTCCGGACGGCTCGCGCTGAGCCAAGGTGCGCGCACCTCCGGAGCTACCACCTGACGGGAGACTCCGGCCGCGCCTGAGTTCGCCGCTCCGATAGTCCGATGAAGCGACAAGAACCGCCGTGGTGCTCCATCCGTGAGGTACGCGTTCAGTCGCACGAGCCTCCTTCTGCGATGGGACTCCAAGCCCGAAGCGCATCAGGAGGACGTTCCTACGCCCGGCACCGACACCCAGAACGTCTTTCTATGCCGCGTTGTTCGCGCGACCCTGCCGAATTGAGGATGTTGATGTCCGCCGAACTTGCGTGTTCGGATATAGGCAGATGCGCCCGGCTGGAATTGCGTTCGTGCCATCGAGTTTGCGCGTTAACCGACCTCGCGATGAGTCGGCGGGCCGCTGCCGTCCGTACTCTCGACACACGACAGAGGAGGAACGATGGGCAAGGTTATCGCATCCATCACTACATCGGTCGACGGCTTCGTCACCGGACCCGATGACGGACCCGAGTACGGCCTGGGCAAGGGTGGAGAACGGCTGCACTACTGGGTGATGGGCGGCCCGTGGACCTACGATGGCGGACACGACTTCGGGATGCACGGCCCGGACAAGGAGTTCTACGACGAGCTCGTAGCGAGCTACGGCGCCGGCATCGTCGGGCGGGGGATGTATGACGCCGCGGGCGCGTGGGGAGGCACGAACCCGTTCCCCGGTCCACTGTTCGTGCTCACGCACCGCACCGAGGATCAGCCGGCGCCGGAGGCGGGGTTCACGTTCGTGTCCGGGCTCGACGACGCGCTGGCGCAGGCGGGCGAGAAGGCCGGTGGCAATGACGTGGCGATCGGCGGTGGCGCGGACGTGATCCGCCAGGTGCTGGCCGCCGGTCGCGTGGACGAGCTGGTGCTCTCGACGGCACCGGTGATCCTCGGCGCAGGCAAGCGGCTGTTCGACGGGTTCGACCGTGACGTCGACCTCGAGGTGATCAAGGCTGTTAGCTCGCCGTTCGCCACGCACGTGCGGTACGCGGTCAGGAAATAGCCGGACGTCCACAGAGGCAAATCTCCGTCCGCCAGGCCGACGGGCTATCCAACCCTCGGTTTGCGGAGGCTCTCGAATTGGGCTGTTAGGCGTAATCCTGGGCGATGAAACGCGCCGGTCTCCGGGCTGCACTTCACATATACCGGCTCGCAAGGCAGCGGTCCGATCACCGGCGCCTTGCGCGGTCCCGCCGGGGACAACTCGAACCCGATCCCGAACGAGATTCGACGTGCGACACCGGCACTGCGAACACGTTCGTGATCGGCGGTGGGGACAGCTTCACCGTTCTCGAGTCGGCGCGAGCACCCGGTCGAAGCCGACTTCGCGCCGTGCCCCGACCAGCTGGCACGCGAGCGTGGCACGGATGTCGGCGCTAGATGCGCCCACGCGGAGTTGGACGTCGCCCGGTTCGACGATCCGGTGGCCGTCGCGTCCGGTGTAGGACGCCAGGTCGGCATGCAGGTCGAGTGTCACCGTGGTGACCTGCCCCGGGGCCAGGTCCACCCGGGCGGTCGCGATCAGCTGCTGTACCGGGCGGGCCACCTCGGCCACCGGGTCATGCAGGTAGATCTGGACGACCTCGGAGGAGGGCATGTCGGTGTCGTTGCGGAGCTCCACGGTCACGGTGCAGGTGCCGTCGGTGGGCCATGGTCCGGGCGACGCTGATACCGAAAGCCAGGTGACGGAGGCGTACGAGAGTCCGTGGCCGAACGGGAAAAGCGGTGTCGGGTCCACCGTGCTGGTGCTCGAGCGCGCAGCGAGCGGCGCCGCCAGGTAGGTGCTGGGCTGACTGGCTCCCGCGGCGGGGAAGCTCACGGGCAATCGTCCGGAGGGATTGACCCGCCCGCAGATCACATCGGCCAGAGCGGGTGCGCCCTCCTCGCCCGGGAAGAAGCCGCACACGGCGGCGGCGAGCCGCGAGATCTGCCGGGACAGCTCGTACGGCCGCCCGACGAGCAGCACCAGCACGACGGGGGTCCCCGTCTCGAGGAGCGCCTCGAGCAACTCCTCCTGCCGCCCCGGCAGCCGCAGATCGGCCGCGTCGCAGCCCTCACCGGACGTTCCGGCTCCGAAGAGCCCCGACTGGTCGCCCAGCACCACGACGCACACGTCAGCATCGCGCGCCACCGCCGCCGCTTCGGCGATGCCTTCGGGCGTACCGCCCCGCACCGGGCAGCCCTGCGCGTACGTCACGTCATACGTGTCGCGCAGCGCGTCCAGCACGGTGGGCGCTTCGATGCCGAGCGGCAAGTCGGGGTAAGCCGCGC
>JBKPQY010000229.1:0-4173 GCA_046734315.1 Actinomycetota bacterium
ACCCTGCAGTATGTAGTCGGCGCGGACGTCGTTGTCGATGAGGCCGTTGATGCTCGACTTCGTCGACGCGCCGAGCACGGCGATGCCGCTGACCAGCATCAGCCCGACGGTGAGCGCGAACGCAGTGGCTGCCGTGCGCCGTGGGTTGCGTACCGAGTTGGTCCGCGCGAGCCGCCCGATGGCGCCGAACGGGCGTCCTACCACCGCCCCGAGTCCGCCGACGATGTATCGCGACAACGCCGGGGCCAGCAGCAGCACGCCGGTTCCGCTGACGAGCAGACCGACACCGATGAGCTCCGACCCGGTGCCGACCGATTGCGCACTTGCGCCGGCGATGGCGGCGACAACGCCGGCAGCGACGACGAGCATGCCCATGATCGAGCGCCCACGCAGCGGTCGGTGCGCCGTGGCGAGCTCCTCGCGCATCGCCTCCACCGGGGGAGTCTTCGAGGCGCGCCGTGCCGGCGCGTATGCCGACACCAGTGTGACCACGATGCCCACGAGCAACGCGACGGTCACAGTGCGACCACTGATCACCAGCGGGCCGCTGGGCAATCCGGCGCCCATCGCGTCTAGCACTGCCCGCAGCCCGAATGCCAGGCCCACGCCGCCGGCCACGCCGAGCATCCCGCCGACCGCGCCGATGATCGTCGCCTCGAACAGCACGGAGCTTCGTACCTGCCGTCGTCCGGCCCCGACCGCCCGCAGCAGGGCCAGCTCGCGTACGCGCTGCGCGATGATCATCGTGAACGTGTTGTAGATGATGAAAGTCCCGACGACGAGGGCGATCACGCCGAACGCCAGCAGGAACGTGTTCACGAAGGACAACGCCTGCGACACGGCTGTGCGGTCGTCATGGCGCACCTGGTCGCCGGTCTTCGCTCGTAGGTCGCCCGGCAGCAGTGCGGCGACCCGGTCACGCAGCACCTGCTCCGAGACGCCGGCGCCGGCAATGCTGACCGCGTCGACGTGGGTCCCGTCGGTGAACAGCTGCAACCCCTGGGTCTTGGTGAACTCGACGCCGACGTAGCCGCCGGTCTGCGTGTTGGTGCGGTAGACGCCGGTGACTGTCACATCAACGACCCCGTGCCGGGGGAGCACCACCTTGGTGTGGTCTCCGACGCCGAGCTTCGATTTCTTCGCGGCACCCTCGTTGATTACGACCTGGCCGGGTGCTGCCGGCCGGTGGCCAGCGACGAACGTCGGCGGGGTTTTGATCGACTCGGTGGCCGCGTTCCAGAGCGTGCCCTCGCTCGGCGCGCCGCCGGAGCTCACCCGCTTGCCGTCTTTGCCTATTAGCACGAGCGACGTGCTGGCCTCGAGCTGTACCGCGCGCACGCCGGGCAGCGACCGGATGCGATCGGCTACCGTGACCGGCACGCCCGGGTCGCTCGCGTTGCGGGCGTCGACGCGGACGTCTACGCCCGTGTCCGCGTCGCTGAAGATGCTGTTGAACGTGTGCTTGAGCGTGTCGGTGAACACCAGCGATCCGGCGACGAACGCGGTCCCCAGCACGACGGAAATCACGGTCAGCGTCAGGCGCACCTTGTGCGCCACCAGGCTGCGCCGTGAGACCCGGCGCATCGCATTACCCCCAAGCATGATCAGCCCTCCAGGCTCTTCATGCGGTCGAGGACGCTCTCGGCGGTGGGCCGGCGCATCTCGTCGACGATGCGTCCGTCCGCCAGGAACACGACCCGGTCGGCGTAGCCGGCTGCATGCGGGTCGTGCGTCACGACGACGACGGTCTGCCCGAGCCGGTCGACCGAGTGGCGCAGGATGCCCAGCACTTCGCCGCTCGACCGTGAGTCGAGGTTGCCGGTGGGCTCGTCACCGAAGATGATCTCCGGCTGGCTAATCAGGGCGCGCGCGCAGGCCACGCGCTGCTGCTGCCCCCCGGACAGCTCGGCCGGCCGGTGGTGCAGCCGGTCGTCCAGGCCCAGGGTGTGCACGATCTGGCGCAGCCAGGCGGCGTTCGGCCGGCGGCCGGCAATGTCGAGCGGCAGGCTGATGTTCTCGATCGCCGTCAGCGTCGGCACCAGGTTGTAGGACTGGAACACGAATCCGATGCGGTCGCGCCGCAGCTTGGTCATCTTCTTGTCGGACAGGCCGGCCAGGTCCGTGGCACCGATGGTGACCGTGCCGGACGTCGCGGTGTCGAGGCCGGCCAGGCAATGCATCAGCGTGGACTTGCCTGATCCGGACGGCCCCATGATCGCGGTGAACTCACCGCGGCGGAACTCGACGGACAGGCCGTCCAGGGCGCGCACGCCGGTGTCGCCGGAGCCGTAGACCTTCACGAGATTGATCGCCCGGCAGGCGATGCCTGTATCGATGGACGTGGTGATCGTCATGTGTTCGAGGGTCGGGGCTCGACGGCGTCCAGACCATACGGCTATCCCCCCAGTCGACCCTGATTTTTCTTCGTGCTAGCGCGATGCCCGATCAGGGTGACCCCGCACCGTACGATAAGTTATGGCCAACCCCGACCTGCCCCTTGGGCTGACCTTCGACGACGTCCTGCTGCTGCCCGGCGAGTCCGACATCATCCCCAGCGAGGTCGACACCACCTCGCGCGTTACGCGCAACATCGAAAGCCGAATCCCGCTGCTCTCGTCGGCGATGGACACCGTCACCGAGGCACGTATGGCGATCGCCATGGCCCGGCAGGGCGGGGTGGGCGTACTACACCGCAATCTGGCTGCCGACGAGCAAGCCGCGCAGGTCGATCTCGTCAAGCGCTCCGAGGCCGGCATGGTGTCGAACCCGGTGACGTGTGCGCCGCACGCCACGCTCGCCGAGGTCGAGGCGCTGTGCGCGCGCTACCGCATCTCGGGGGTGCCGGTGGTAGCCGACGACGGCGTGCTGCTCGGCATCGTCACCAACCGCGACATGCGCTTCGAGGCCAACCACTCCCGGCTCGTCCGCGACGTGATGACGCCGATGCCGCTGGTCACCGCACCGGTGGGCGTCAGCCGCGAGGACGCGCTGACGCTACTGGCCACCAACAAGATCGAGAAGCTTCCTCTCGTCGACCCGGCCGGCCGGCTCACCGGCCTCATCACGGTCAAGGACTTCACGAAGAGCGAGGCGTTCCCCCTTGCCACCAAGGACGCGCACGGACGGCTCGTCGTCGGCGCCGCCGTCGGGGTGGGCGAAGACGCGTACAAGCGGGCCCTCGGCCTCGTCGACGCCGGCGTGGACTTCTTGGTGGTCGATACCGCGCACGGCCACTCGCGTGGCGTCAGCGAGATGGTGGCGCGGCTGAAGCGCGATACGTCGGTCGACGTGGTCGGCGGCAACGTCGCCACCCGCTCCGGGGCACAGGCGCTCGTCGACGCCGGCGCGGACGGCATCAAGGTCGGCGTCGGGCCCGGCTCGATCTGCACTACCCGGGTGGTGGCCGGTGTCGGCGTCCCCCAGGTGACCGCGATCATGGAGGCGGCCGCCGCCGCGCGTCCCGCCGGAGTCCCGGTCATCGGCGACGGGGGCCTGCAGTATTCCGGCGACATCGTGAAGGCGCTCGTGGCCGGTGCCGACACGGTGATGCTCGGCTCGCTGCTGGCCGGGTGCGAGGAATCACCAGGCGAGCTGATCTTCATCAACGGCAAGCAGTTCAAGACCTACCGCGGCATGGGTTCGCTGGGCGCCATGCAGACGCGTGGGCAGAAGGCCAGCTACTCCCGGGACCGATACGGGCTGCAGGACGTCGCCGACGACGACAAACTGGTCCCCCAGGGCGTCGAAGGCCAAGTGCCCTATCGTGGACCGCTTGCCGCGGTGGCCCACCAGTTGATCGGGGGCCTGTCGGCCGGAATGGGGTTCGCCGGCGCGCGCTCGATTCCCGAATTGCGGGAGCGCGGGCAGCTGATTCGCATCACCGCCGCCGGCCTTTCGGAATCGCACCCGCATGACATCCAGATGACCGTCGAAGCCCCCAACTACTCCAGCCGCTGACTCTTGTAACGGATGGTGCCCCAGGGGCAGGAGTGGCCGTGGCAGAAGAGATAACGACGGCATAACGGGACGCTGAGGTGTGGGATCAGTCACCGCATCTGGGGTCTACGCTTCCCCCACCCGAGCCAGGACACGGGTGCCAGCGCGGCTGCGCTGGGCGCGACAACGCAATGAGGAGGAGTCGTGCGGTATCGCTCGATCATGGCCGCGGTGGTG
>JBKPQY010000230.1:0-7809 GCA_046734315.1 Actinomycetota bacterium
GACCGGGGTGGTGTCGGCGGCTAGTCCGAGTCCGCGGGCGGCTTCGGTGGCGCCGTGCAGCGCGGCGCCATTGACGAACGCGCCGAGGTAGGTGTGGTAGTCGCCGAGGTGGATCAGGTCTCCGGTGGCGAGGGCGTTGCTGGCCGGCATGGCCACGCTCATCACCAGGCCGACTTTCAGGGTGCCCCCGGTGAAGCGCAGGGCGCGACCGGGCAGTGACGTGGTGGCCTTGTCCGCGGCGTTGGTCGCGGCTTGGTCGGCCACGTTGGCGGCCTCGCGGGAGACGAATTTGGTGGCGACTTTGGCGATGCCGGCCTCCAGGCCGCGGCTGATGCCCACCCCCAGCGGGGCGGCCAGAGCACCGCGGCGAAGGTGGAGTTCCAGTTCCAGCTGGCGTTCGGGTCGCGGCGTAGTTGTTCGATGTTGGCCCACACATTGGTTACCACGCCCTGCAGGACAACCTTGAGCACCCCGCTGCTCAACCGACTATCCGCCGAGCGGGCCACGGCCTGCCCACCCACCCGCGCCGCGGCCCCGGCAGCGGCATCTTTCACCCCGGCCGCGGCGACGTCTTCGGCGACGTTCTTCCCGGCGCCCGCGGCCAGGTCTTTCGCGCCCGCGGTGGCCAGGTCGGTGGCCAGGTCCTTCGCGCCCGCGGCGGCGAGGTCTTTGAGGGCTGCGGCGCCGAAGCGTTCGCCGACTGCGGTGGCCAACAGGGACAAGATCCCGGAGATGGTCTGCCGGGTCGCGACCACTTCCGGGCCGATATCCGCCGCCGAAGCGCCGCCGGTGAACGGTGCCATCAGCAGCGAGATGTACACCGTGATCAGCAGCACCAACACCGAGATGTTGATCGAGATCTTGCCGAACTCGGTGTTGAACCCGAAATTGCCCGCCTGCATCCCGTAGGCCCGCAGATTCATCTGCACCCCGGACAACCCGCCCCCGGGGTATACAGGTAATTCAGCAGATTCTGCTGAAACGCCGCCAGCGCCGGCGCCGCCCACGCCTTCCCCGAACTCACCCGATCCCCGGCCGGCACCAACGCGTTGACCGCATGCTCGACCACATCCAACAGATCCGTGAACCCCTGCGCATCAAACGCCAGATTCTCACTACCTCCGGCCACGACTGCGCCGCCACAATCATCGAAATAACATCATTAGCCCAACCCGGCAAATCCGTACCCCAAATAGGAGTCACATCACGCGGATCCAGGTAATTGCTCACGGCCGCTTTACCGCGATGGCGAGCGGATCGGCTACGGAGATCAATCGGCCGTCATCAACTCGCGACGCGACGATCTCCCAACGATCCTGCACCTCAGAACTCCAGCCTATGACCAGCGACCGCAACTAGCGATCTTGGTAAATCGACATTGGTCACGTGGGGCGCGGGCATGAACGACCTGTGAACACCCGGATACCATCAGGTGATCGACAGTGGTTCGGCTTAATTCGCGCATGGTCGACCGTTATTCCTTCTCAGGGTTGCCGTCAGGTCTACTTTTCGCGAATTCTGCTGGGCCCTATTTACAGAGCAGTAAATCTGCGGCTCATCGCGAAAGCCGAGGAATGAGAGCTGTTACCCGCATGAGGCTGCCGCGTGTGTCGGTCCAGGAACGACGTGCAGGCGGGGGTCGGTCGAGGCCAGTACCACGAGGTCGGGCGGAAGGGCAGTTCGGTTGGCGGCGCGGAGAAAGGGAACGAGCGCCAGCGAGGCCGGGGCCCCGTCGGACGGGTCACATGTTGTTCCGCGTCGTCTAGCCGATGCCTGCGCCGTTCTGCGACACCGGCGTAAGCCCGAAATGCCCGGCAAGCCTCGCGCAGGACCTGCACGGTGGCGCGACGGTTCCAGCGACCGGATCGCCCGGCTCCCTCATCCGATAGGTAGTCATGGTCGCGCTGCCGAACAGCTCGGCGCGAGCCTCGGCCAACGTGATCGGTGGGGCGACTGTCAACTGTCGGCGCGCGTCCTCGGCGTGCAGCACGTCCGAGATCGCCGCCGCTTCCGAGCAACGTTCGTACCCGCGCACCCGATCAGCGGCACGCAGCTCTTCTTGCATGAATTCCGTGACCAGCCGGTGGTGGTGCGGCGGATCGTCGCCCTTGACGCTGCGTGCGCTCACCTGTCGGTCGGCCAGCTGCAGATGGGTGATCGTCGACGGTGTCGCACCGTGCCGAAGATCCCAGCGAGCCCGATCGGCGGGGTTCCATGTCCACACTGCCTGCGGTCGAACTGATCGCCGGGTGCGATAGCGATCGATGATGCTCTGCATCGGGAGCCCCGGCCACACCGAGCGTTCCCCGGTGTACTTGTCGATGATGCCCAGACCGGTGCCGAACAACGGCGCCGAGCCAGGCTGCTGGCGAGCCGACACGACGTACCCCAGGTCGAACTCGTGCACCGCCACCGTGAACGATGCTCCGGCCGGCGCGCTGTCGTTCACCCATTTCTCGGCGATGAGTTCCGCCTCGTCCAGGGTGATCATCGGTGCCCTCCGGGGCCACGTGCTGCATTCCGGCGATGACTTGTCCGGCAGTCTAATCCGAGTTGCCGTGTGACCAATTGCCGTTGTCGTCGAGGCGCGGCGGCTGGGTGCCGGTAACCAGAGTGGTGAGCGCAGCGGCGACGCTATCGCCGAGATACCAGACGCCGGCATGGTCAAGCGCGAGGACCCGTGCTCCCTCGTCGATCGCGAGGACGGACTCGTGGTCGCCCTCCATCCCGATCGGGAACAGCCGGGTGTGCAGCCGCTTGCCGACATCGGCGAGCGTCTCGGTGGTGGCCGCGACCTGCGTCGGATCGATGGCGAAGGGACGGCGGCGCAGGTCGCGACCCGGACCGTCCTGGACGACGTGGATGCCGCCGAACTCACTCACCGCGTCGATTGCGGCCGGGAACGATTCGATCGTCGCGCCGTTGCGACCGACCTCGCTCTCGACGACCTCGACCGTGGCGGCGACCTGCGCCTCGGTTTGGCGCCGAGTCGGCGACCAGCCCGCCGCACCGAGAACATCCGCCACCTCGCGGGGAAGCCCCTCAGGCACTGCCCGTAGTCCTCTCCGGAGCGGGCGTCGGGGTCAGCCCGCTACGGAGGAATTCGGCCGCCCACTTCTCAGCGATCTGGTCCACCTCTTCACGGGTGATCATCGCGCTCCTAGAGGTCATTCCACCAGCACAGCCAGCCTAGCCATGCCCGACATCAGCAACTGACGGAGACGGCCCGAATCCGGTGGGTCGGTCGGCTAACCGCTACGATCGCGCGGTGTCAACCACGACGCCGCCGGCCGGCTCGGACGGATCGTTGCTCTTCCCGATCGGTCATTACGTCGGGGTCCAGCATCGGATCGGCGAGGCCCCCGGCTTGCGGCAGGTGCGCCGCGGTGCGACGTTCCACGACCTCAGCGAGGAGCAGTTCGCGGTGTGGGCTGCTGCTCACGGCTCCGAGGACGCGATTGAGAACGACCTGCCCTGGCAACGCCAATCGCTCGAACAGCACCCGTCGGTCGCCGGTCTGGACCGCGCATCGGAGATCATCGACGATTTCCTCGCCGGCGGCCTGCTGGTCGAGGTAACGCCCTCCGACGATCGGGCAACTGTCTTCGCCAGATCACATCGGCTCGTGCCACTCATGCTCGGGCTCGGCAACGGACCGAACGAGCCGGACATGTTCGGTATCGGCTTCCTGACCCAGCCGGTCATCGAGGTCTCGCATCCGGTCTACGACCTGTGGCTGTGGTCTGCGATGGACGACTCCCTCTGGGCCACCTGCGAGAACGCGGCCGATGTCGCGCGGCGCGCCGGGTCGGCGGACCCGGAGTCGCTGGAGCCCGCCCGCCTGCTTACCGGGTTCCTCGGCTCGCTGCACGCCATCCTGCTGGCCAACGCCGCCTGCCTCGACATCGACTTCCGACTCATGTGGCCCCGTCGCCCGGCTACGACGCGATCAACGGCCGGTGACAATGGCTGACAACGCCCAGCCTTTGATCGTCCCGATCGGCCATTACGCCGGCGCCAGCGTCCCACCTGGTGCTACCGAGCCGGAGTTCCACGCTGTTCGCATCGGATGGGATATCTACCGACTCGAAGACGCCGGACAGTTCGGAGTATGGGCGCTCGGGCACGGACTGCCCGAGCCCGGTGGCGGAGACACGGCGCCGTGGACCCGCTCCGCGCTTATAGGGGCCGCGCGTGCCAGCGGGATACCGAACATCGGCGACGCCTTGGCGGATCTGACCGCTCGCGATCTGCTGATCGAGGTCACGCCCGGCACCGCAGAGGCGGTCGAGTTCGCGCGGGTGTGCCGAACCAGGTCCCTGCTGGTCGGTCTCGGCAACACGGTCGAGGAGCCGCGGCTCTACGCGCTCGGCGCGTCGGAGAACGTGCCCGTGGTTCGCGTATCCGGCTTCGCCTATGAGCTGTGGAAGTGGGGTCACGCGTGCGACAGTTTGTGGCAGGCGTGCCACGTGTTCGCCGCCGCGGGTGATCCGAACGACCCGGACGAGACCGACCCGGAACGGGTGCTCACCCGCTGCCTGGCGGCGATCCAGGTGCTGCTCGCCGGCGGCGCCATCTATCTTGACGAGGCACGCGAGGACGCTCTCGAGGACCCGCCCCTCAGCGGGTAGCTCACGACTGCGGGACGCCGCTCGCCGGATCAAGGCGTTGCCCTGTCACGGTCGGACGTGAAGACCAGCGCGCGGGCTCACCTGCCGGGACATCCACTGTCCACGCCAGCAGATCCAGCAGTTCCTGCGGGCCCACGAGCCGGTACCGGGCGAACGAGGAGAACGTGAGCCGCACCCCGTCCGATGTCTCCCGCAGCCTGATCGGCTCGACGTCGGGCAGGTCCGGTTGCCCCAGAGCGCGGCGCAACTCGTCGGGCTCGGTCAGCACCGCGCGGTCCGCGCTGGTATACGGATGGAACGCCACCAGTATCTCGGCGTACCCCGCCGGGTCCATCCCGTCGGCGAGCCGCCGGCCCAGTTCGGACACGGCTGCCGGGTCGTTGAGGTAGATGTCGGTACCGTCACGGAGCAGTAGGAAGCCGAAGCGCTGGGGCTGGCCCTCGATGATCAGGTCGTCGCGTTCGGCGATCACGATGTCGTCTGCCCACGGTTCCCGGCTGATCGTCCAGGCGGCCTGTTCGGAGCCCGCAACGAGGTGCCGCTGCGCGGTCGTCGTCACTGCCACGCCGTCAGGCCAGTTCTTCACCCGGACGAGCCGTTCACCGTCCTGCAGGACGTGGCGTTCGATCAGCTCGACGATCTTCTCGTTGCTGGTCACAAGTCGTCACCGTACACACCGCCAAGGCTCGGAGTGAGCTGCCTGACCTATGCAGCCAGACCGAACCCGCCCGGCGCGGTGAGGAGTACGCGGTACATGACGGGATGGAGTGGCAACGCGAGCAGGCGCAACGTCCCCGGGAGCGAGTATCCAGCGGCACCGCTGACGGGATGCGGACGCCAATACGAACAGGACCGCCGCGGCGATGACGAGCGCGAGGCCGATCCATTCATACCTGGATCCCGCGAAGATCGTGAGCGCGACCACGACGGCCAGGATCACGAACTTCGCCATCATCCCGGAGACGTGCCAGGACTTCCCACTCACTGCCAACTCCATCCCGCCACGTCTAGTGCGCCGAACCGGTCGAGGTCTCGGCGGTCGCGAGGATCCATACCGTTGTGTCAGACGGCAGTGCGCCGTCGGAGAGTGGCGCGCTGCTGATGATTACCGTCCCTTCCGGCAGCGGCACCGGTTCCGGGCCGAAGTTGGTGATGCTGTGCCAGCCGCCGTTGCGCATGAAGTGCAAGACGGATGGGCTGCCGGCATCCCGCCAGCGCAGCTCCTCGGTCGTTTGCAGCCGCCTGCGCCATCGCAAGGCGCGGCGGTAGAGCAGCAGCGTGGATTCGGCGTCAGCCTCTTGTGCCTGCACCGATATGGCGGCGAACCACTGCGGCTGGGGAAGATGCGCAGTTCCGGTGCTGAACCCGAATGACGGACCGTTGCTGGTCCATGGGATCGGAACCCGGCAGCCGTCTCGGCCTTTGTCGATCCCGGAGTTCGTGAAGAAGGTCGGGTCCTGACGGTGCTCGTCGGGAATGTTGGGAACCTCGGGGAGTCCGAGCTCTTCGCCCTGGTACAGGTAGGCCGAGCCGGGCAAGGCGAGCATCAGCAGGCTGGCAGCTCGAGCACGGCGCAGCCCGAGTGCCGGGTCGTACTGCGGCGTGGTTCCGCCGCTCAGCACCCACTGGCGGCTGACCACCCTTCCCTCGTGGGACGCCGCTTCGGATAGCAGGCCGTAGCGGCTCGCGTGCCGCACCACGTCGTGGTTGGACAGCACCCAGGTGCTGGACGAGCCGGCCGCTGTGGCGTCGGCGAGGCTCTCGACGATCACCTGCCGGAAGTGCGCGGGGTTCCAGGTGAGTTCGACGAGGTCGAAGTTGAATACCTGACCCAGGCTGGTCGCGCTCGCATACCGGCTGCGGCGCGATGGGTGAACCCACGCCTCCGCGACACTGCTCCGTGGCGGGTCGTACTCGTCGAAGACCCGTCGCCACTCCGCGTAGATCTCGTGCACCTCATCGCGGTCCGTGAAGGGGTGCGCGCCCCGCACCAGCAGCTCCTCGTTCAGTGTGCGCCAGGCTGGCAGCGGTTCACGGAGATCCTTGGCCAACCCGTGTGCGACGTCGACCCGGAACCCGTCCGCGCCGCGGTCCGACCAGAACCGGATCGTCTTGATGAAGTCCGCCCGCACCTCGGGGTTGTCCCAGTTGAGGTCGGGCTGCTCCGGGGCGAACAGATGCAGGTACCACTGCCCGTCGGCAACGCGTGTCCACGCCGACCCTCCGAAGGATGAGTGCCAGTCCGACGGCGGCTCTGCGCCGTCCGGCCCGGTCCCGTCACGGAAGATGTACCGCTCGCGAGCCGGGGATTCCGCGGGTGCGGCCAACGCCTCCTGGAACCAGACATGCCGGTTCGAGGTGTGATTGGGCACGATGTCGACGATCAGCTTGATGCCATGGGCGTGCAGGATCGCGACCATGTCGTCGAAGTCGTCGAGCGTGCCGAGCTTCGGGTCGACGTCGCGGTAGTCGTCGACGTCGTAGCCGCCGTCAGCGAGTGCCGACGGGTAGAACGGGCTCAGCCAGACCGCATCCACCCCGAGCGCGGCCAGATAGGGAATGCGGGAAATGACTCCGCGCAGGTCGCCGATACCGTCGCCGTTGGAGTCGGCGAAACTGCGCGGGTAGATCTGATACACGACAGCTTGGCGCCACCAGTCCTCGTCGGGCACGACGTCCCTGCGGTCGTAGGTGACGTCCTTCAAGATGCTGGACAATGAAATCCCTCCGAATTTGCTGGACCGATCAGCCTTTGACGCCGCCTGCGGTGAGGCCGGAGACGATGCGGCGTTGGAAGAGGAGTACGACGATGACGAGGGGGATGGTGACGACGACGCCGGCGGCCATGATGGAGGTGTAGGGGACGATTCGGGGGTCGGAGCCGCTGAAGGTGGCGATGGCGTAGGTGACGGGGTAGACGTTGGGGTTGCCGTTGGAGAGTTGGCTGGCGAGTAGGTATTCGTTCCAGACGGAGAGGAATACGAGGATGGCGGCGGTGAACAGTCCTGGGGCGGCGAGGGGGAAGATGACCAGGCGGAAGGCCTGCCCGGGTGTGGCGCCGTCGACTTTGGCGGCTTGTTCGAGTTCCCAGGGCATTTGGGTGAAGAAGCTGGATAGGACGTAGACGCACAGTGGTAGCGCGAAGGACAGGTCGGGGATGATCAGTGCTTGGTAGGTG
>JBKPQY010000231.1:0-4813 GCA_046734315.1 Actinomycetota bacterium
ATCGTCAGCCGATCGACAGGCACCTTGTAGAACCGGGACACCGCGACGATCGGACCGCCTGAGTCGTTCATGTACGACTTCGGCTTGGCAAGCACGACCGGCGCGTCGACGAGCCTGCCCTCGAGCACGTCGCAGCGTCCACGGCTGCGAAGACGCCCACCCATGCGTTCGGCCAGCAGCTCGACGACGAGGAACCCGGCGTTGTGGCGCGTCCCCGCGTACCGGGGCCCGGGGTTGCCCAGGCCGACAACGAGCTGGCGATCCGCGGCTCCCGCTGACCGTGAGGGCCAGTGCACGTGTTATTCGGACGAGCCCTCGGCCTCGGCGGCCGGCACTGCCTCGGCCTCCGGCGCCTCGGCCTCGCCCTCGACTTCCTCTTCCAGCTCGGCGGCAGTCGGTGCCTCCTGGATGAGCAGGAGCACCTGCTGCGGATCGGTGACCAGCGTCGCGCCGGCCGGCAGTGTCAGGTCGCCGGCGGTGACGTGCGAGCCGATCTCGAGGCCCTCGATGTTCACCTCGATCTCGGACGGCAGCTGCGTTGCCTCGGCCTCGACGCTGACGACGTTGCTCTCCTGCGCGAGCAGGCCGCCCCGGGCCACTTCGCCGACGACGATGATCGGCACATCGATGGTTACCTTCTCACCGCGACGCACCGCCAGCAGGTCGACGTGCTCGAACACGCCCTTGATCGGGTGCCGCTGGATCGCCTTCGGAATCGCGAGCTCCTCGCCACCGTCGAGGCTCAGCGTTAGCAGCACGTTGGCGCCGCCGTGCTTGATGGCGTGCCCGAACTCGCGGGCGGGCAGCGACACGTGCCGTGGCGCGGCCCCGTGTCCGTAGATGACAGCGGGGATCTTGCCGGCCCGACGGGTGCGGCGAGCGCCGCCCTTGCCGAACTCGGTGCGGGGCTCGGCCGGCAGGCGGACCTCGGACACGGTGACGCTCCTTACTACGCAAAGGACTTGTCGCAGATGTCGCCGCACCGAAGATGACACCGCGTCGATGACGGCCACACCATCGGTGCGGTCCCTCGCCGGGCAACCCCGATAGCCTACCGGCGGGCCGCGGTCACGTCGAACGCCGGGCGGTGACCTCGATCTCGATGCGCATTCGCGGGTCCGACAGGCCACACTCGATCATGGTGGCCGCGGGCCGGACGCCGTCGAAGTAGCGGCGCAGCACCGGCCAGCACGATTCGAAGTCGGCGCGGTCCGGCAGCAGGTAGCGCACCCGGACGACGTCTTCGAAGTTGGCACCGGCGTCGCTCAGCGCGGCGCCGATGTTGGCCAGGCACTGTTCGGCCTGCGCCGCGACGTCGTCGGCGATCGTCATCGCCGCATAGTCGAAGCCGGTTGTCCCGGACACAAACACCCAGTCGCCGTCGACAACTGCCCGGCTGTAACCGATCTGCTCTTCGAACGTGGATCCGGAGGAGATGCGCCTGCGTTCTGTCATGCGGTTAGTGTCGCCGCATGCAGGTGCGCGTGCGCGTGCCCGCCAAGGTGAACCTCCACCTGGCGGTTGGCCCGCTACGCCGGGACGGCTACCACGAGCTGATCACGGTGTTCCATGCCGTCGACCTGTGCGACGAAGTGGTCGCCGCGCCGGCCGAGGGAATCGAGCTCGCGATCACCGGCGATCGCACCGGTGACGTGCCCGCGGACGAGCGCAACCTGGCCTGGCGAGCAGCAACGCTGCTGGCGGCCAGGACGGGAGCCCCACCCAAGGTCCGGCTCGAGATCGCCAAGGCGATCCCTGTCGCCGGCGGGATGGCGGGCGGCTCGGCCGACGCAGCCGCAGCGCTGGTCGCCTGCGACAGGCTGTGGCGGACCGGCTTGTCGCGCACGGCGTTGTCCGAGCTGGCCGCCGAGCTGGGCAGCGACGTGCCGTTCGCGCTGCTCGGGGGCACCGCCGTCGGTACCGGGCGCGGCGAGCGGCTCACCGCGGTGGCCACGAATACAACCCTTCACTGGGTGTTTGCCCTTGCCGAGCAAGGCATTTCGACGCCGGCCGCATATCGCGAGCTGGACCGCCTCGGCGGTGGCTCAGCGACACCGCCCGACGCGCTGCTCGAGGCGCTGCACCACGGCGATACCAAGCTGATCGCAGCTAGGCTGTACAACGATTTGCAGACGGCTGCGTTGTCACTCGCCCCGGAGCTTCAGCGCACCCTCGACGCCGGGCGGGAGCTGGGCGCCCTGGGCGGGGTTGTCTCCGGGTCGGGCCCCACATGCGCCTTCATCGCAGCGGGCCGCGACGATGCGACGCGCCTCGCCGCAGCGCTCGCTGCCGAGGGGGTGTGCCGGGCGACCCGCGTCGCGGCCGGCCCGGTGCCGGGTGCTCTAGAGCGATGAGCGCTCGCGCGAATACACCGCCGGCGGCGAACGGATGTGGCCGGCGCGTTTACCCTCCCGCGACTCTCGTCGTATGTCCGGGCACGTCCTACCCGCGGGTCCGGATGCTCAGGGTGGGCTTTGGTTCCAGGCCTCGCAGGCCGTTCCAGCCGAGGTTCACGAGATGGGCAGCCACCTCCTCGCGCTTCGGCTTGCGCGCCGAGAGCCACCACTGCCCGGTGAGCGCGACCATGCCGACGAGCATCTGCGCGTACATGCCGGCAAGCTTCGACTGCATGCCACGCCGGTCGAACTCCCGAGCCAGGATGTACTCCACCTGCGAGGCGATGTCGTTCAGCAGCGACGAGAACGTCCCGGAGCCGGACACCACCGGCGCGTCGCGGGTCAGCACGCGGAACCCGTCCGTCTCGTCCTCGATGTAGGTGAGCAGCGCAAGGGCGGCTTGTTCGACGAGTTGCCGGGGATGCCCCGCCGTCAGCGCCGAGGTCACCCGGCCGAGCAGCGCCGACATCTCGCGGTCGACCACCACCGCGTACAGCCCTTCCTTGCCGCCGAAGTGCTCGTACACGATGGGCTTGCTCACCCCGGCCCGGGCCGCGATCTCCTCGATCGAAGCCGCCTCGAAGCCCTTTTCGGCGAACAGCGACCGCCCTACGTCGAGCAGCTGCTCGCGGCGCTCCTTGCCGGTCATCCGTACCCGGGGTCTGGAAGATGTCACACCCGTAACTTTGCCAGCCGTTCCGGCTTCGGCCAGCGCACATCGCAGGCCCAGCCCAGCTTCTCGAAGATCCATATGACGCGCGCCGACATGTCGAGCTGCCCGCGCAGCACCCCGTGCCGGGCGGCCGTCGGGTCGGCGTGGTGCATGTTGTGCCAGCTCTCGCCGAAGCTCAGGACGGCGAGCGGCCAGACGTTGGTGCTCTTGTCCCGAGCGGTGAACGGACGGGCGCCGATCACGTGGCAGATCGAGTTGATCGACCACGTGACGTGGTGCAGCAGGAAGATCCGCACAAGGCTCGCCCAGAAGAACGCCGACAGCGCGCCGCCCCACGACCACGAGATCAGCCCGCCCAGCAACGGCGGCGCCAGCACCGATACGAGCGTCCACAGCCAGAACCGGTCGCTAATCCGGACCATGTCGCGGTCCTCAAGTAGGTCCGGGGCGAACCGCTCACGGTTGGTGTGCTCGATGTCGAACAGCCACCCGACGTGAGCGTGCCACATCCCCTTGGCCAGCGCGCCCGCCGTATCGCCGTAGCGCCATGGCGAATGTGGGTCTCCGTCGCGGTCGCTGAACGCGTGGTGCCGGCGGTGGTCGGCCACCCAGCGGATCACCGGACCTTCCACAGCCAGGCTGCCGCCTATCGCCAGCGCGATGCGGAGCCACCGCCGGGCCCTGAATGAGCCGTGGGTGAACAGCCGGTGGTATCCGATCGTCACGCCGAGCCCGGATACGGAGTAGAACGCGATCATCAAGATCACGTCGAGCCAATCCAGACCCCAGCCCCAGGCCACCGGTATCGCGGCCAGGAATGCGATGAACGGCACGATGACGAAGGTGTAGAGCAGAAACTGCTCACCGTGCCGTTTGGTGCCTTCGGTCGCCGGTTTCGGGCCACGCGCGGCAGGCGCCGCGTTGTCGAGCAGGGTCATGTGCGCTGCCTTCCTCGGCTGGGTTACGGCAGCGTAACCTACGAGACCGTAGCTAGGCCGCGGACGTCAACGAGCATTCATCGCCGGTAGGCTGAGTGTTCGATTGGGGGATGGGGTAATCGGCAGCCCGCAGGCCTTTGGAGCCTTGCAGTCTCGGTTCGAGTCCGAGTCCCCCAGCCATTTGAGCGACGCGAAATTCGCACCTCGTTCCGCCGGATGATCTGCGAAGGTGGCGGCATGGACCAGGCCATCGAGCGATGTGCCATCGAGCGCACCTACGAGGTGATCGCCCCGCACGTCCGGTACACCCCCGTGCTCGACCTCGACGGCATCACGCTCAAGCTCGAGCAGCTACAGCACGCCGGCTCGTTCAAGGCACGTGGCGCAATGGCCAACCTGCTGCTGCGCGACGTCCCGGCGGCCGGCGTGGTGGCGGCGTCGGGCGGTAACCACGGCGCCGCGGTCGCATGGGCCGCGATGACCCGGGGCGTGCCGGCGACGATCTTCGTCCCGACCGTGTGCTCGCCGGCGAAGAGCGCTCGCATCCGCGGTTACGGCGCGTCGCTGGTCGTCGGCGGCGACCGGTACGCGGACGCGCTTTCGGCCAGCCGCTCGTGGGCGGGCACGCACGACGCCATCGAGGTGCATGCCTACGACCAGCCGCTGACCCTGCTCGGACAGGGCACCCTGGCCTTGGAACTCGCCGCGCAGGCGCCCGAGCTGGACACCCTGCTCGTGCCGGTCGGCGGCGGCGGGCTTATAGGACTGTCTCTTATACACATCTCCGAGCCCACGAGACAGGAGTC
>JBKPQY010000232.1:0-11914 GCA_046734315.1 Actinomycetota bacterium
GCGCAGCAGCGTCAACGGCTCGCTGGGATTTGCCGGCGACTACACGGTGCTCGGGCAGGGCCACGGCACCATCACCGCCCTGCCCGCGGTGGGCCAGGTCATCCGCCAGGGTCAGGTGCTCTACCGGGTCGACGGGCAGCCGGTGGTGTTGCTGTACGGGTCGACCCCGGCCTACCGGACCCTCGCCGAGGGCGCGGAAACCTCCGATGTGACCGGCACCGACGTGCAGCAGCTCAACCGCGATCTGGTGGCCCTCGGCTACGCCAGCAGCGCCGACCTGGACCCGTCCTCGCACGAGTTCGGCTGGGCCACCAAGGCCGCGATCAAACAAATGCAAGACGACCTCGGCATCGAACAGACCGGCAAGCTCGACCTGGGGCAGGTGGTGTTCTTGCCCACCGCGGCGCGGGTGACCAGCGTGTCGGCCACCCTCGGCGGCCAGGCCGGCGGGCCAGTGCTGAAAGCGACCTCCACCACCCGCGAGGTGAGGGTCGACCTGGACGCCGCGCAGCAGTCGCAGGCCAAGGCCGGCGACAAGGTCACGATCACCCTGCCGAACGGGCAGACCACCCCGGGCACGGTGACCTCGATGGGCAAGGTCGCCACCACCCCCAGCGGAGGGTCGGCCAGCTCACCCACCGTCGATGTGCGCATCAGGCCGTCCGACCCCACGGCGACCGGCACCCTGGACCAGGCGCCGGTGCAGGTGGCCATCACCACCGGCACGGTGCACAACGTGCTCGCGGCCCCGGTCAACGCGCTACTAGCGCTGTCCGGCGGCGGGTACGCGGTCGAGGTCATCGGCGGGGACGGGGCGCATCGGTTCGTGCCGGTCACCCTCGGCCTGTTCGACGACGAGGCCGGGCTGGTGCAGGTCAGCGGCACCGGCCTGGCCGCCGGGCAGCACGTGGTGGTGCCGGCGTCATGACCACCGATACGACGTTCGCGCTCGGCGATGTCGCGGGCTCGCCGGCCCGGCACGCAGCCATCCCGGTGCTCGAGCTCGCCGGTGTGAGCAAGGTGTACGCCAGCCAGCCGCCGGTGAGCGCGCTGCGCGGGGTAGACCTGACCGTCGGCGCGGGAGAGTTGGTCGCGGTGGCCGGGCCGTCCGGCTCAGGCAAGACGACGCTGCTGCAGCTGATGGGCACCCTGGACCGGCCCACAACAGGAATCGTGCGGGTGACCGGGCTGGACGCCTCGACCATGACCGACCGGCAGCTAGCCGGGCTGCGGGCGGGCCGGATCGGGTTCGTGTTTCAGCAGTTCTTCCTCACCGAGCACGCCAGCATCCTCGACAACGTCGCCGACGGGCTGCTCTACGCCGGCGTGCCACACCGCGAGCGCCGCCGGCTAGCAGCGGCCGCGCTGACCGCGGTCGAGCTGGGCGACCGGCTCACCGCCCGGCCCACCCAACTATCCGGCGGGCAACGCCAACGCGTCGCGATCGCCCGCGCCCTGGTCGGGACGCCGGCGATCCTGCTGGCCGACGAACCCACCGGCAACCTCGACCACGCCACCGGGCAGGCCATCTTGGCCCTACTCGAGCAGCTCAACCGCGCAGGCGCCACAATCGTGGTCATCACCCACGACCGGGACATCGCCGCCCGGCTACCCCGCCGCATCGAACTGCTCGACGGCCACATCATCAACGACACCGGCCCAACCAGTACGCGCCAGGTAGCGGACCTGACCCGGACACCGGCCCGGATGAGCCCGTGGTGGCGGCAATGACCGCCCTCAACGCCGCGCCGTCCGGCCACCTGCGTGCCGGCGACCTGGGCCGGGTCGCCATTGTCGGGCTGCGCACCCGCAAGCTGCGCGCCGGGCTGTCAGCGCTAGGCATCGCCATCGGTGTCGCGGCCATCGTCGCGGTACTCGGGCTCTCGTCATCCTCGCAGGCCGGGCTGCTCAGCGAGATCGACCGGCTGGGCACCAACCTGCTCACCGTCACCAACGGGCAGACCCTATTCGGCAAGACCGCCGAACTCCCCACGGCCGCGCCCGGCATGATCGCCCGGATCGGCCCGGTCACCAGCGTCGAGGCCACCGGCGCCACCGACGCCAACGCCTACCGCAGCCCGCTCATCCCGCCGATCAACACCAACGCCTTGACCGTGGCCGCCGCCACCCTCGGCCTACCCCACGCGCTGGGCACCAGCATCGTCCACGGCCGCTACCTCAACGCCGCCACCGCCCGCGAGCCGATCGCCGTGCTCGGCGCCACCGCGGCACGGCGGCTAGGCATCGACCGCATCACCCCGGGCGAACGGATCTGGGTCGGCGGGCAGTGGTTCTACCTAGCCGGCATCCTCGCCCCGGCCACCCTCGCCCCAGAAATCGACGCCTCCCTGCTCGTCGGCTTCCCCGCCGCCGAAAAGTACCTCGGCTTCGACGGGCACCCGTCCACCGTCTACCTGCGCGCCGCCACCGACCAGATCAACGCCGTACACGCCGTGCTCGCCGCCACCGCCAACCCCGAAGCCCCCAACGAAGTGGACATCAGCCGCCCGTCCGACGCGCTGGTCGCCCGCGCCAAGGCCAAAAGCGCGCTCAACGGGCTGTTCCTTGGCCTGGGCGCCGTCTCGCTACTAGTCGGCGCGGTCGGCGTGGCCAACATCATGGTCATCTCCGTGCTGGAACGCCGCTCCGAAATCGGACTGCGCCGCGCGCTCGGCGCGGCCAAAGCCCACATCCGCACCCAGTTCCTCGCCGAAGCCATGCTGCTCGCTCTGCTCGGCGGCACCGTCGGCGTCGCCGCCGGCACCAGCGCCACCGCGATCTACGCATCGACCAAACACTGGGCGATCGTCATCCCCACCCTCGCCTGGGTCGGCGGACTCGCCGCCGCCCTCCTCATCGGCGCCATCGCCGGCCTGCTGCCCGCGCTACGAGCCGCACGAATGTCACCCACCGAAGCGCTATGGACCATCTGACGCGATGCGGCATCGACAAGCCCGCACCCGACCCGTGCCAGTAACGCTCACCGGTCAACCCACGGCCATGCCGCCGCTCGTGCGTGCCCGTCGGCCCCGTGTGTGCGGGAGTGCGCTCTTGCTATCGGCGCTCGCACATTGGCAGGTCAGCGGGCATCGGCGGCAAGAGCGGATGTGTTACCGGTTTGGGCGCGGTCGCCGCGATCGATGGCTTGAGTCGGTCCTTGGTCGCCGTGCTTGGTTACGGGCCGCGGATTTGTCTGTCCGCGCCGGTGTCGTTCGTCCATAAGGGGGAAGGGCGAGGATTGGCACGCGGTTCTCGAAGGGACGCTGGACATGGCGAAGTTCATCTACCTCTACCGTGGCCCGGCAACGGCGTCCGCTAGTCGACTTTGACGGTGAGCTGCCGCTTGTGATGGTCGAAGTGAAGGGTCGGCGAGGCGCTCATCGACGTCGGCGCCCAATTCGGGACGCGCGCGTCTCTTCGCGACGACGGTGCTGAAGCGACAGTTGGCGACCTGATCGGCTACACGATTGTCGAGGCAGCAAGCCGAGGAGTCCGTCACCGGCATCGAACACGCCTCGCTCGACCCGTTCCGCGGTTACGCCAACGCCAAACGGTCCGGCTACAACCAGGGACCCTCGTCCAGGGCGGCAAGCTGTTCCACCAGGTGTCGGGCACCTGGATCGTCCCCACTCCCAGCCAGCACGTCGCGCGCGAGGCCGAGTACTCCGTCCACGTGGGTGGGAATCGGGATGTATCAAGGCCGCGAGAGACGTGTCCTAACGTTCATCGCCGCGTGAGCGTTGCTCGACGGGTTGGACGCACGCGGCGACAGTGTCGGGTGGCTGAGCGCTCGCAGCGATGCGAGCTGCACGCGCTGTGACACCGACGGTGTCTGGATGCGGATTAGCCACTCGCCACAATGGGAGGGGTTGCTATGAGCGAGACGCCGCGACACGTCGGCCTCAGCATGGACGAGCTCGCGGAGCTCGACGCTGCCGAGCGTGCCAGGATCTACAAAGCGAACATCGACCAGGCGCGCCGCCGCCTTCAGCTGCGCCGCGCGACCGGTGCCCGCTGTGACGCCGCGGAGCGGCATCTCGCCCGGCTTGAGCGCGAGGCATCGTGACATCGGATCCGCCCGTGTCGACGGTGCTCCGTCGCGGCGGCCAAGGCAGCGCGCTGCCGTCTGGGGTCGCGCCGGGGAGGCTTCTGCCAAATGTCCTCGACGTCGATCCCTACGCAGGGGGTGCCTCACCGATGCAGGAACGCCGACCCCGGGAGCCTCGCGCCACTCGATTCCGCGGACGTAGTCGCTGACCCGAGTCCGTCGCGCGGTGCGCGCCCGTCCCAATGGTGCAGGTCGCTTACCTCGAACGTATCAGCAACGACGTCGGCATCTCTAAGTCGGTTAAGGCGCGACTACGAGCACATGGCCAAGCGGTAAACAGTGCGGCCGTGCATAGGAGCCGGAGTGAGTCACAATCCGAACGGCAAGCCAACTCGCCGCCAGTTCTTTGCCAGAGCAGGTGAGCTGAGTGTCAGAGCCCGAATGCTGCGTACGCACAAGGGCACGAGACTGTTCGCCGTCGTCGCCACGGGAGCGCGCACGAAGAGAGGCTCGAGATGAACGGAAGATATGTGGGCCACCTCGCATGCCATGACCCTCTCCACGCCTTCCTGTGCAGGATCATCTATGACCGCATTGGAGTGCGCGTGGCCCGCCCGGCATTCCGTGTCTTCCGCCTGTCCGGCAGCAACGAGGTCTACGCGTACGAGGAAAGATCCAGCGGCGCGAAGATCATCTGCAAGTTCTACGGCACGAGGTTCGGATGGGACAGGGACAAGGCAACGTGGATGGCGCGCCGGGAGTTCGACGGCCTCGAGATGCTTCGCCGGTACAACCTGATCGGGTCGCCGCACCACGTGATTCGGCCACTCGGACTCGCTGGCGAGATCAACGCCGTGCTGGCAGTCGAGTACTACGCCGGCGAGGAATTCAGTCACGCGATCTCGCGCGCCACGCATCACCGCGACGACGAGCACCTCTACCGGCGGCTGAAAGCGCTGGCCTACTTCCTGGCCACCCAGCACAACCGAACGGCCAACGGGGCAACCGTAGACTTCGATCCGGAATGCAGGTACCTCGACAGGTTAGTCGAAAGGCTGCAGAACGCTCACCGCATCGGGCAGCAGGACATCGACGAGATCACGTACTTGCGGGACCGATGGCGGGACCAGCCAAAGATGTGGCAGGACCGGCAGGTATGGCTGCACGGAGACGCGACACCGGCGAACTTCCTATTCGGCAAGGGCATGGACGTCGCGGCGATCGACCTGGAACGCATGAAACGCGGGGATCGGATGTTCGACGTCGGGCGGGCCGCTGGGGAGCTTATGCATGCGTTTATGAACGCAGCCGGCGAGAGACACCTCGCGGAGCCGTTCATCGGGCACTTCTTGTGGGAATACAGCTGTCATTTCCCGGATCGTTACCGAACGTTCGAGTCAATCACCGCGCGGGTGCCGTACTACATGGCGCTTAATCTGCTGCGCATCGCGCGGAATGACTACATCGGCCAGGACTACGCGGGCAGGCTTGTCAACCGAGCGAAGAAGTTGCTTCGAGCCGCCTGAGCCCGCGGTCCGAGCGGGCCGCTCTGCGGCTTCGGACCGCATCGATCGCGACTACCGGACGGCGCGGCGCGACGTGGTTGCGCGCGCACTACCGTGAGATGCTGGCAGTACCGGTCACGGTGCTGTGAGCCCACGTCTGACGTCGAGCGTCTGGAAAGCGACCGTGTCTAACCGCGGAGAACAAGGAGTACTGAGGGCGGGACATGGAGATTCGAGCGATCGCCTTCGACGTGAACGGCACACTGATCAGGATCCTCACCGACGACGGGATGGATCAGATCTTCCGGTCAGCGGCGCACTTTCTCACGTATCAGGGCATCGACCTGCGCCGGCAGCATGTCCGCGACCTGTACTTCCGGATCATGAAGGAGCAGCAACAGGCCAGCTCCGAGGAGTATCCCGAATTCAACGCGGTCGCGATCTGGCAAAGCATCCTCGATGCGTACCAGACGCCGTTCACGCGTAGTCTGCCGGTCGAGAAACTCGCGCAAATCCCGACGTTTCTGGCCGAGATGTCACGCGGCATCGCGCGGCGCCGGCTGAGTCTCTACCCGCACGTGCGCGCGACGCTGGACGTGCTGCGCGAGCGATATCCGCTCGCCATTGTCACCGACGCACAGACGGCATATACGCCTGGTGAGCTGCACAAGGTGGGTCTGCTCGACTACTTCGATCCGATCATCGTCTCGGGCGAATATGGCTACCGCAAGCCCGATCGGCGACTTTTCCAAGCGGCCCTCGACAAGATGGGAGTGGCTGCCGAGAACACCATGTACGTCGGCAACGACATGTACCGCGACATCTTCGGGGCGCGCAAGATGGGAATGACGACCGTGCTCTTCGAGTCGGACCAGGGCACGAAGTCCTACCAGGATTGCGTGCCAGATTTCGCGTTCACGGATTTCCGCGACTTGCTGACGATCCTCAACCTGCACTGACCTCCCTTCCGGGCTAGCGATCCACGGCACCCTGCGAGACGGTTCTCCAACCAATGGGTCGGCGGGACGGCGTGGTTGGGCTCGCGGCGGGCGCACGGTCGGGGAGCGCGTGGTGAATCAGTCGCGTACGTTCGCGTCGCCTGGGCCGCGGTCGCGTGGCGCTGGTCCCTCGCGCTGCTGGGAGCGCTGTGCCCGCTGCCCGCCGCAGCCGTGGCGCTGCAGGACACCTCGCATGGCCTGGCGTTGGCGGTCGGCGCGTTGCCGGCCGCCGCCGTGGGCATCGCCGGTTCCCGGCGCAGCCGTCACGCGATCGTCATCGTGGGGCTATGCATCGGACTCGGCCTTTGCTTGCGGGCCGTTCTGGGATTGCACTGGCTGCCCGCGGTCGGCATGCTTTTTGTGTTGGCACTGGGCTCGGCGGTGCTGTCGGGCCGGCGTCCAATCGGTCGCCTGCTCATGGCCCTGGCCGTTCGATGATCGGAGCCGGCTGAGCTTCGACAGCGTCAGCTCAGCCGCACGCCTCCCGGTGCTGATGGCGATCGGCTCGGTCACCGGCTGGCTGCTGGCTTTGTGCTGGCCCGACCGGACAACCGCGCGCGCACCCACGCACCACCGATCGCGCAGGCTGCCTGGTCGACCAGGGCATCCGCCTCGGCCTCGCCGGAGCAATCTGCGCAGGTCTGGGCTTCGCTCTCGACCTCGACCACAGGGCTGGGCAATCGCCGCCTGCCTGCTGGTCATGCGTCCCACCGCCGAGATGACCCGCCCGCGCGCGACGGGAAGGTTCATCGCCGCACCACCGGTGCCCTGCAGCATGCATCCTCGCGCGTGCAGGCGCGCCAGCCGGGCCGCTGGCGGCAGCTATCGTCGCAGACCTCACCGCGCTCGCCGCGACGCGCGCCAGCCGGTGGTACGTCACCGGCGGGTTCAGCAGCTTCCTCGTCATCTCGTTGCTCATCTACGGCACCCCCGACACCGCACAAAGCCGTTTCAACGAACGCGTCCTCGAAACCCTGCTCGGCGTGGCTGTCGCCGTCACGTTCGGGGTCGTCCCGGCGCGGCGGCGTCGGGCCGCGTCCACCCGCGCCCCGATGCAGGCGGCGTCCCCCCGGAGACCTTGCGCGGACGCGGCTCATCTGTGCTGATGGCACTGTCGGTCGGCGACCCGCGATCGAGCACCGCTCGGTGTATTAGGTCCGCTGGGATCTACTCCGCTCTAGTGACCGCGACCGTCACCACGGCGTGGTTCGGCAGCCGGAGGGTGAGATGACTGCAGCAACTCAGCAGATGACAGCGAGCGGCAGCGCTCAAGAGCGTTTCTTCGGCGCACCCATGTATGCCGTCGAGGTGCAGGGATGGCCGGTGGATCAGGTCTATCCGCGAGAGCCGCTGACCGATCCGGTGAGCGCACGCCAGAACGCCCGGCTGCGGCTGTGGCCGATCGATCCCCGCGACGGGCGCCGCCTTCCGTCGCCTGACGGCGTCCCGCCTCTCGTGGATACCGCTCAGTTCAGCCTCGTGAACAGCGGCAACCGCACCCTGACGGCGCCGAAGCGATCGTGGAAAGTTGACCTCGATCCTGGCGAGGTAGCCGGCATGTCCACGCTCAACCTGAAGTCGATGTACAACGACCCGTCCCAGATGCGTGAAGCACTGGCCTGGCGCTTGTTCCGCGTCGCGGGAGTGCCGGCGGCCCGGCACACATACGCACGGCTCGCGATCAACGACCGCTTCCTCGGACTGTTCTCCCTCATCGAGCAGGTGGACAAGGCCTTCCTCCGCCAACGCTTCGCCGGCAAACCGCACGGCAACCTCTACAAGGTGTTCTGCGGCGATCTCGGTCCGGGAACCCTGCAGCATCGAGTCGGGCCGGATGGAGACGACAGCGGCCGCCAGTACCGCAGGACAAGCGACTCCGACCAGACGTACCGGCTCAAGTCCTACTCCGACGCACCGGACGCGCACAGCTATGACGATCTCGCCTTGCTGTGCCGGGCAATCGACGGCGCCGGCCTGCCCGGTGGTACCGATCGCTTCGACACGGATGCGTTCGCCGCGGGCATCCGAGAGGTGCTCGATGTCGAGACGTTCCTGCGCTGGGCCGGGGTGAACGTCCTGGTCGGCGCCTGGGACAACTACTTCGCGACGCCCGCGAACTATTACCTGTACAACGGCGGGCGCGGCGGTGACGACGCGGATGTCGTGAGCGCGCCGTATTTCACCTTCATCCCGTGGGACTACGACAACACCTTCGGCATCGACTACTTCGGTACGTCCTGGCAGTACACCGACGTGCTCGACTGGGCATCGAATACCGGCGACTACTGGCGGCGCAACGGACACGGCGGTCGATCGCAGCTGCCGCTCGTCGTCAATCTGTTGCAGAACACGGCATTCCGGCGGTATTACCTCGACCACCTCGAGCATCTGCTCGACACTGAGTTCAACCCGGCGGCGATCGACGCACGAATCGGTGCCACGGATTTATGGAGCCGCGTGGTGCCTGGCGCCTACCTCGAGTCCGACACGCCCTATGGCGTTCCGTTCACCGGACGTCAGTTCACCAACGACGAGGTCTACCGCTCGGGGTTCGAGCAACTGGAGTTGCGGCACGGCGGCGGGTTCGTGCTCGGCGTCCACCACTACGTGCGCATGCGTTACGACAGCGCCCGCGCGCAACTCGACGTGCTGCGCCGCCGCGACCCCCCCGGCTCCAGCGGAGCGACCTTCGCTCCCGCACCTGCGCCGTGATGACGCCGTGCTCATGTTGCGAATCGTTCGCGAGTCCAAGGTGCGGGACCTGCTCGCCGACCTGCTGCCGGACACGCGGCGGTTCGAGGCCAGCGGCGTCGTTGCGACGGACGATGCCCTCTACGTGATCTTCGACAACACGCCATTGATCGCACGGATCGACCCAGCGCTAGAGTGCGGCCGCGCCGCGAACCAGGTGCTGCACCCGCCGGGTGTCGTCGGCTACGAGGACATCGCGCACGACTCGGTCGACGGAACGTATTACGTACTGGTCGAGGCCGTTCGCATGCGGGGCGGCGTGTACAAAGCAGAGGTACACGAATTCAGCGGCGATTTCGCTCCACTGCGCACCCGCTGCTTGGACTACCCACTACCTTCCGCGAACAAGGGCATTGAGGGGCTGACCTGCGTGCGGCGCGACGGCCGGATCCATCTGCTTGCCATGTGCGAAGGCAACCACTGCCGGGGCGGCCGCGACGGGCGACGCCCGGGCGGCGGCCGGGTGCACGTCTTCGTCGAAAGCGGCGACAGCTGGCGAGCGATTGACACCGTTCGCCTGCCACCAAGCCTGCCATTCACCGACTACAGCAGTCTCAGCGTCCGCGGCGAGCGCATCGCGGTCGTGTCGCAGGAGTGCTCGTCGATGTGGATAGGGCGGCTTGCCCCGTCGCGTTGGGAGGTGACCGGCGACGGCGCCGTCTACCTCTTCCCGCGAAGTCGACGTGGCCGAATTCGCTACGGCAACGTCGAAGGCGTCTCGTGGCTCGACGACCACACGGTGGCCATAGTTTCCGACCGCGCCAAGCCTGACCAGCCACAGCGTATGCGCGTCAACGATCAGTCCGTCCACATCATCCGACTGGTGGATGTGCCTGGACGCTGAGCCCGTGATAGACAGACGTCGATGGCGGCGATCGAGGACAACGCGGCGCCGCCGCTGCACGCGCTGTTCCAGCGACGCGTCCGCGGCGACGACGCCCTGTTCAGGCTGGCCCGACTGCGCTTCGAACAGTTCGGCCTTGCCGCAGAGATCTACGGCGGATCGGCTGCCGAACTGGAACACACGCTCGGCTTCGTACCGCGTGGCGAGCATCCGCCGGTGGTGCACCTCGCCCGTCACATCGACCTGCTTCAAGAGTCCGATCGTGAGGCAGTGGCCGCGCTGATGCGGCTAACCGGTGATCAGGTCTCGGGCTTCGTCGTGCACGACCGGCCCGACATGCCGGCCCGGCTCGACGAGCTGCGGGACGCGGCGACACACATGTCACGGGTGCTGGGCGAAACAGGCCGCGCCCGCCTCTTCATCGAATACGCGGCCGGATGCGAGCTGTCGGAGTTCGTGGCCATGGGTGCCGCGCTCGAGGGCATACCGCAGGTCGGGCTGTGCATAGACACGGGCCATATCGGTGTGCGCGAGTCCCGACGCGCATTCGCACGGCTTCGCCCGGAGGTCCACCTTGATCTGGCCAGCCTGCGCACGGGCGACCCGCGGTTGCAGGATCTCGTTGACGACGTGCAGACAGCCGTGGCGGCGGGCCTGCCAGCGGTGCTGAACATCACGGCGGCCGTCGCCGAGCAGGGCATACCGACCCACTACCACCTGCATGACGGCCATCCGTTGATCCCGGGGCTACCTGATCACTTCGGCTTCCTGAGCCGACTTCCGATTCCATTCCCCCACCGAGACGTGCGATCGCTTGATCCGCTCTATGGCGTCACCGGCCTGGTCAAGATCTTGGCGGCAACGCATGCCTTTGAGCCCGGGCAGCTCTCGTTCACGCTCGAGATCCATCAGGTCGATGTCTCCTTGCCCTTGGGCGATGCCGCAGGCTTCTTCGAGCACTGGAAAGACCTCAGCAACGCCGAGCGGATGAACGGCTGGCTGTCGGTCCTGACCGAGCACGCCGTTCTCGTGAGCGCGCTCCGTTGAAACTCGACGGCCGCACGCTACGGATCGTCCACAGTGGACACTCAGCCTCGCCGTGCTGGGACGTATCCCGGCACGCCGCTCAGTCGATGAGCACCGCAAGGCGACGCGTCGGTTGCTGCCGTGCGCCCTGGACGAGCGCTATCCACAGCGACAGCACGCCGTCGACGACATCGTGCCTGTCGACGCCGACGTAGGCGGGGCGCAGCCCGACATCGGTGATGAGGTGTTCTACCGCCGCCTGCTCGGCAGTGGGCGCAGAGTAGAACAGGTCGGCGGGGATGCCGTCGAAGGGTCTGTTGCGTTGATCCATCGAAGGCGGCGGCGGCGTCGCCGGGCCGGGCGCCGGGCCTGTTACAGGTGCTGGGCGAGCTCGGCGAACGCGGCGCGCAGTCGCTCATGGGTGGGCAGTTCGGTGGTGAGTTCGTAATGGCCGCGGCGTAGGTTCTGAATGAAGGCGTGTCCGGCCGTAATCGTGCGCAGTGAACGGATCGTCTTCAGCCCGCGCATCGGCCGCAGCCGGGCTTTGAGTCGGCCATGATCGGCCCCGACGCCGTCGAGTACTGCTCAAGGACATGTCGCACGGCGGGCGCTAGCTCGTCGATCACACGCGGGTAGACCGGCGCCCGATCGGTGGTGACCTCGACCGGCGACGGGCCGCAGGTCAGCGCGCGGGTGAAGAACGCCCGCGCGGCCGCGCCGTCGCGGCGTTCGCAGACCAGCA
>JBKPQY010000233.1:0-5822 GCA_046734315.1 Actinomycetota bacterium
GATAGCAGCGTCGTCCTCGACCAGCAGGACCTGGGGCATCAGGGCCTATCCGGGCTGGTCTTCGTCGCCGTTGTCACGGCGCAGGTCGTCGTCGAGCCGCCTCAGGAAATCGGCGTCGTCGTCCGGCGCGATCGGGCGACGCGCCCGCGCTCCGCCATGGCCCTGCCAGCCGAACGGCGACTGGCGCACCCGCGCCCGTACCTCGGCGCGCGGACGCCCCCAGACGAACCACGCGATCGCCCCGATCTCGGGCAGCAGCAACACAATCAGCAGCCAGATCGCCTTGGGCAGGTTGCGCACCCGCTCCGCGGGGGCGGTCAGCGAGTCGTAGAACGCGTACAGCCACACCAGTACCGCGATGAGCACCAACACCCCGCCGAGCCCGAGCATGTAGCCCAGGGTATGCCGCCACCAGAAATACTTGCCCTATGGCATTCGCCGATCTTCAGGAGTTCCTCGCCGCCCTCGAACGCGACGGTGACCTGGCCCGGGTGCACGCGCCGGTCGATCCGCACCTCGAGGTGACCGGCATCGTGCAACGCGTACTGAGCGAACAGGGGCCCGCGCTACTGTTCGAGAAGCCGACACGGGGACGCCTGCCACTCGCAATCAACGTGTTCGGCACCGAGCGGCGGATGGCCCGCGCCCTTGGCGTCGCGCAGCTGGACGAGGTCGGCGGGCGCATCGGCGCGCTGCTGAACCCCGGCATCGGGCTCCGTGACGCGCTCGGCAAGGCCGTACAGCTGCGCACTGTCCCGCCGCGGCGGGTGAGCGCGGCGCCGTGCCAGGAGATCGTGCTGCACGAGTCCGATGTGGACCTGGGCATCCTGCCGGGTGTCAAGGCGTGGCCCGACGACGGCGGAGTGTTCCTCAACCTCGGGCTCACTCACACGAAGCACCCCGAGACCGGGGCGCGCAACCTCGGCCTATACCGGCTGCAACTCCAGGACGAGCGCACAGTCAGCCTGCACTGGCAGATCCACAAGGACTCCACGTCGCATGCCGCCGTAGCCGAGCGGCGCGGAGAACGGCTGCCCGTCGCGATCGCGTTCGGGTGCCCGCCCGCGGTGACGTATGCGGCATCCGCTCCGTTGCCCGGCGACATCGACGAGTACCTTTTCGCCGGATTCCTCGCCCGCGAACGGGTAGATCTCGTCGACTGCATCAGTGTGCCGCTTGCGGTTCCCGCTACCGCGCAGGTCGTCCTCGAAGGATGGGTCGAGCCGACGGCGCGGCTGCCCGAGGGCCCCTTCGGCGATCACACCGGCTTCTACCCGCCGGTCGAGCCATTCCCGTACGTGCGGGTACGGACAATGACCATGCGGTCCGACGCGATCTTCCAGTCGATCATCGTGGGCCGCCCGCCCCAGGAGGACGGTCCACTCGGCAAGGCCACCGAGCGGATCTTCCTGCCGCTGCTGCGGTTGACCATCCCGGAGATCGTCGACTACGACCTGCCTGAGGCCGGGGTCTTCCACAACTGCGTGATCGTCTCGATCGAGAAGCGGTTCCCCAAGCACGCGCAGAAGGTCATGAACGCGATCTGGGGCGCCGGGCTGATGTCGCTGTCGAAGCTGATCGTCGTGGTCGACGCCGACTGCGACGTCCACGACTATGCGGAGGTCGCATGGCGCGCGTTCGGCAACGTCGACTACGCGCATGACGCGCTGCACACCGTCGGCCCGGTCGATCACCTCGACCACGCGTCCTACGAGCAGTTCTTCGGCGGCAAGCTCGGCGTGGACGCGACGCGCAAGCTGGCGACCGAGGGCTACCGACGAGGGTGGCCGGCCGAGTGTGTGCTCGACGAAGCCACCCAGGCACGGGTCACGGCACGGTGGAACGAGTACGGCATCCCGTCTCCTCTCGCGCGACCTTCGCCGTGATCAAGAGCCGGACGTGGCCGCTCGAGGGACCACTTCGCGCTCTTGATCACGTCTTATGGGTGGGTTACCGATACGGCACGCCGAGCTCGCAGGCCCGGGCACGCAGCCACGATCCCACTTCGAGCGTCCAAGCCGGGCCGACGGCCGATGGCGGATAGTGCGTGACTGCGTATCCCATTCGGACGAGCCGGTTGTGCCGGCGCATCGTCGCTTGCCAGTCGGCCGCACTGAAGTGGAACTCGCGGCTGTCGATCTCCAGAACGGCCCGTAACTCGCGCCACAGCACGTCGGCGATCGCAACCAGCCGGCCGCCGTCCATGATCGGCGCGTTCAGCTCGAACGGCGGCACATCGGCGCGGCGAAGGTAGTGTGCCGCCGCCGCCTCGGCAGCTGAGCGTGCCCCTTCGGCGATCTCGCCCAATGCCCGGCGCAACAGTGCGCTGTTGTTGCGCGGGCTGCCTGCCAGCTCGTCCGTTAGCTCGTCGACGCTGCACAACCCCTGCTGGACAGCAGCGGCCACCATCACCCGGACGGAACCGAGCCAGCGCTCGAATAGCGCCGTATCGGCGACTGCGCGCGCAGCTGAGGTCACCGCAACGAGCGGCAGCGTCGGGTCGAGCACCGACGTATGCCGAACCGCGAAGGGCCGGCGCGTCACCCGCACCCGCACCGCGCCGATACGGCGGTTCCGGCCACAGCGGGTAA
Organism: Actinomycetota bacterium; assembly: GCA_046734315.1. Taxonomy (GTDB): domain Bacteria; phylum Actinomycetota; class Actinomycetes; order Mycobacteriales; family Jatrophihabitantaceae; genus DASXRA01. The sequence continues at coordinate 2,592 of JBKPQY010000233.1, forward strand.
GCACGAGCACGTCGTCAGTGGGTGGCCGCGCGGGAGCCACGCCGGGTCCGAGCAGGCGCAGCGCGTCCCATCCACTCAGGGCGCTGCGTGGCCCCGCGGCCGTGAGTCCTACCAGCGCCCAGTCGGCGCGGGTCGGCTCGTCCCGCGCGGTCAGCACCACACCCCGGACAAGAGGCTGCCAGCCTCGTCGGGCGATGCCATTGCGGACCGCCGATCGGGTGAGCCCGAGTTGGCGCGCAGCGGGCCCGGTGAGGACGCGTGGCAATTCGCCGGATGGCGTGCGCATCCGGTAAGCGTGCGCGAACCGAGACCGCTCTGCGGCGGGCAATTCCGCGCGCTGTGGACGTCGGCCGCCTCGTCCCGTGATCAAGAGCTTGAAGGGCTCGTCAGCGTGACCATGTCGCGCTCTTGATCACGAGCCTCGGTGCGAGGCGGGGTGCGAGGCTGCGAGGCGGGGTGCGAGGCTGCGAGGCGGGGTGCGAGGCTGCGAGGCGGGACGGCGGGAACCTGCTCAGCCGCTGCACAGCTACCCTGGGGAGGTGGACGCTCGGGTCGCGCACCAGCCGCGCACGAGTGTCCGGGCGTTTCTTCGGCTCGTCATGATCGAGCATTCGATCTTCGCGCTTCCCTTCGCGTACATCGCCGCGCTGACCGCCATGTGGCGCGAGACGCGATCCGTGCACTGGGTGCAGCTGATGCTTATCACCGTGGCCATGGTGTCGGCGCGGACCGTGGCCATGAGCGCAAACCGCATCCTCGACCGCGAGTACGACGCGCTGAATCCGCGTACCGCTCAGCGCGAGCTGGTCACCGGCGCGATGACGCTGCGCTCCGCATGGGTCGGCACCGTCGTCGCGCTCGCGATCTTTCTCGCGTCCGCTGCGGCGCTGCGTTGGGTGTGCCTGGCGCTCGCGCCGGTCGCTGTCGCCCTGCTGGTGCTGTATTCGTACGGCAAGCGCTTCACCGACTACCCGCAGGTGCTGCTTGCTTTGGCACAGATGGTGGCCCCGATCGGAGCGTGGCTCGCGGTCACCGGGCACTTCAGCTGGATCTCGTTCGCGCTCGGCCTGGCGGTCGGCACCTGGATCGGGGGATTCGACCTGATCTACTCCTGCCAGGACGTCGAGGTCGACCGGCGGGTGGGGACCCGCTCGTTCCCCGCCCGGTTCGGGGTCCGCGCCGCCCTGCGCACCTCGACGGCGGTGCACATCGTGACATTCGGAGCGTTCGCGTGGTTCGGTGCGGCCGCCGGGCTGGGCTGGCTGTGGTGGCTCGGCATGGGGCTCACCGGGCTGGTGCTGATGTACGAGCACGGCATCGTACGGGCGAACGACCTGTCCCGCGTGAACCGCGCTTTCTTCACCGCGAACGGCGTGATCGGCATAGGCCTGTTCGCGTTCGCCCTGGCCGACCTGGTCGTGCACGGGCTCGGGGCATGACGCGGACGCCCTGGGTGGTGGGCGTATCCGGGGCGTCCGGTACGCCGTACGCGCGCGCGGTGCTCGCCGGGCTGCTCGACGCGGACGAGGCGATCGATCTGGTCGTGTCCCGCGCAGCCCGGCTCACGCTGCGCGACGAGACGGGTATCTCGTTCCGCGACGCGCACTGGCGTGACGACCTCGCCACCTGGCTGGGCCGCGCACAGCTCGGCGACGTGACGTACTGGCCGGCCGGCGATCTCGCGGCCGGGCCGGCATCCGGCTCCTACCCGACACGGGGGATGGTGGTCGTGCCGGCGTCCACTGCGGCCCTTGCCGGGATCGCACTCGGTTTGTCGAAGGACCTGCTACAACGGGCCGCCGACGTCACGCTCAAGGAGCGCCGCAGGCTCGTCGTGGTCCCCCGTGAGGCGCCGTACCCGCGCTCCGCACTCGTCCACATGCTCGAACTCCACGACGCGGGAGCGGTGATCCTGCCGGCCAGCCCAGGCTTCTACGGCGGCGGCGGCAAGGACGTGCAGCAACTGGTGGACTTCGTCGCCGGCAAGGTGCTCGACGTGCTGGGTGTGAAACACGACCTGCTCACCCGCTGGACCGGAGAGCTCGGGACGCAGCCGCATGGACGCTGTTGACCGGAAACTGCTCGATGCGCTACGCGCCAACGGCCGGGCGACGTATTCCGAGCTGGCCCGGGTCGTGGGGCTGTCGGCACCGGCGGTGCACGAACGGGTCGCCAAGCTCGAAGCGGCCGGCGTGATCACCGGCTACCACGCCACCGTCGCGCCCGAGTCGCTGGGCTACTCGATGAACGCGCTGATCGGGCTCTTCCTGGGCGACGAGGCCGATCCCACCGCGGTCGCCGCAGCGCTCGCGGACGTCCCGGAGGTCGAGGACTGCTGGTTCGTCGCCGGCGAGGAATCCTACGTGGTCAAGGTGCGCGTCGTGGACGTCGCCGCGCTGGAGCACATGATCGGCACGCTCAATGCGATCCGGGGCGTAGCCCGCACCAGAACCACAGTTGTGCTGTCGACCAAGTTCGAGGGCCGAGTTCAACCGGCGGGTTGAGCGATTGCGCAAGATTCGCTCACCTCGGACGAGGAATCGTTGCGCGATCGGACGAGACTCTCAGCCGGGTGACGGTCAGCCGAACCGCTCCACGTACCCTGAACGTCATGAGCGACGCTCGCGGAGCGAGTCTCGGATGCGCGCCCACACGCGCGCTCGGCCCGAAGACCCGCCCTCTGCGGGCGGGAAGGAGGGTCGAAGGTTGCCGTTGACCGCGGTCCGGAAGTCCGAGCTGACCGATAAGATCGAATCGGGCCGGCGCCTGAGCTTCGAAGACGGCGTCGACCTGTACGAGTCCGATGACCTGGCCTGGCTCGGCCGCCTGGCTCATGGCGCGCGAACTGCCAGGAGCGGCGACGTCACCTACTTCAACGTCAACCGGCACCTCAATCTGACGAACGTGTGCGCCGCCTCGTGCGCCTACTGCAGCTTCGCCCGCAAGCCCGGCGACAAGGACGCCTACACCATGCGGGTCGAGGAAGCCGTCGAGAAGGCGCTCGCCATGAAGGACGACGGGCTTACGGAGCTGCACATCGTCAACGGCTTGCATCCGACGCTGCCGTGGAAGTACTACCCGCGGGTGCTACGCGAGCTGAAGGCTGCGCTGCCCGATGTCGCGCTCAAGTGCTTCACCGCGACTGAGATCCATTGGTTCGAGCAGATCAGCGGGCTGAGCGCCGAGGCGATCCTCGACGAGCTGATCGACGCCGGGCTGGAGTCGCTCACC
>JBKPQY010000234.1:0-12085 GCA_046734315.1 Actinomycetota bacterium
GCCTGGTGTCTCGGCTGGGCCCGCTTCGACTGGTCCGGCGGTCAGGTCTGGGGATGGGACGGCCTCATCAATGGCGAGCGGTCGGTCCTGCGGATCATGCCGGATCAGCAGGCCGCCGTCGTTCTGATGACCAACGCCAGCTCCGGTCGGGCCATGTACCGATCACTGTTCGCCGAACTGATGCCCGCTCTGTTCGGCATCCGGGTGCCGCCGCTGCGCCTGGACGCGTCGCCCGGTGCGGCCGGGAGTCTGTCCAGGTTCGCCGGCCGGTATGCCTGGCCCGACCGGCAGGTCGACGTCACCGCCACCGGGGATGGTCTTGTCATCGGCAAGACAGTCGCGCTGCCACTGGATGAGCGAACCTTTCTGCTCGACGCAGCCGATCCGGACAACCCCACGCTGACGTTCGGCTCATTCGACGCCACCGGACGCCCTCAGGTGCTCTACCTCATGCTCTGGGGACTTCCGCGACTCGACGAGTGAGTGCACGGCCGGCCTCAGCGACCCCGTGGCGCCCACGTCGTCGCACGCGACTGACCGATGTCGATGTGGTGATTCCTGGCGCCGGGCCGCGCGGTCGGGCGTATTTTGGTTGGCAGACGCCTCGGATGTTTCGGTCGGGGGAGGCGAATCGCGATGATCGAAGCACGCGATCTCAGTAAGCATTACGGCGACAAGCTCGCGGTGGACCATCTGTCGTTCACCGTAGAGCCGGGTCAGGTGACGGGTTTTCTCGGGCCGAACGGTGCCGGCAAGTCGACGACGATGCGGCTCATTCTCGGCTTGGACCGCCCGGACACAGGCTCGGCAACGATCGCTGGCAGGCCCTACCGGGAGCTGTCCGAACCCCTGCGTACGGTCGGGGCCCTGCTGGAGGCCAAGGCGGTGCATACCGGTCGCACCGCGTACAACCACCTGCTCGTGCTCGCGCAGACGCAGCAGCTGCCCCGACGGCGGGTTGACGAGGTGATCGACCTGGTCGGTCTGCATTCCGTGGCACGCAAGCGGGCAGGCGGGTTCTCGCTGGGAATGGGGCAGCGGCTCGGCATCGCCGCGGCAATGCTGGGCGACCCGGAGGTGCTGGTGCTGGACGAGCCGGTGAACGGACTCGACCCGGAAGGCATCTTGTGGATCCGGAACCTGATGAAGCAGCTGGCCGCCGAGGGCCGCACGGTGTTCGTGTCCAGCCACTTGATGAATGAGATGGCGGTCACCGCCGAGCACCTGGTCGTGATCGGTCGCGGCAAGGTGATCGCCGACTGCACGACCAAGGAGTTCATCGAGCGCAGCTCCGAGCGGTCGGTGCTGGTGAAATCGCCGGACGCCCGTCGCCTGGCCGAGGTGCTCGTCGCGGAGGGCGCGGCGGTCACTGCCGCGGATGGCGGGCCGCTTACGGTGCGTCACCTGGAGGCTCCGCGGATCGGTGAGCTGGCCGCCCGCGAGGGGCTGATCCTGCACGAGTTGGCCCCGCAGCGCGCCTCGTTGGAGGCGGCCTTCATGGAGCTACGCGCGAGAGCCTGGAATACGGCGAGCACGGCCCGGTCCACGGCAGCACAGCGCCGACAGGCCGGCGCCACGAAGAGGGGCAGCCATGACCACCGCGCCCGCCACCACGCACCCCGGGCTGGCCACGACGACCCGTGCACGACACCCGTTCGGTCCGCTGCTGTCCTCGGAGTGGACGAAGATCCGCTCGGTCCGCTCGACGGTCTGGGCGCTGGTGCTGCTGGTTGCGCTGACCCTCGGGTTCACCGTACTGATCAACGGGCTGACCGTCGCGCAGTGGGACAAGACAGACGCATCGCAGCGGGCCGACATACAAGCCGACCCGGTGTGGCAGATCCTCGGCGCCGGCTTCCAGCTCAGCCAACTCGCCATCTGCGTGCTCGGCGTCATGGTCATCACCAGCGAATACTCCACGGGAATGATCCGCGCCAGCCTGCTCGCGATCCCCACGCGGATACCGATGCTCGCCGCCAAATCCGTCGTCTTCGCACTGCTCGTATTCATCGTCGGCGAGATCGCCGCGTTCCCCTCGTTCTTCATCGGCGCGAGCATCCTGCACAAGCACGCCCCGGTCGCCCTCAGCGACCCGGGAGTGCTGCGCGCGGTGATCGGCGCCGGCCTGTACCTAGCGGTGCTCGGCCTGTTCGCGCTCGCGATCGGCGCGCTCGTGCGGCACACCGCCGGCGGGATCACCGGCGTGATCGGCTTCGTGCTGGTGCTCGCGCCCTTGGCGCAGCTGCTGCCCGGCAGCCTCGGCAAACACGTCCACGCCTACCTACCCTCCGAGGCCGGCCATCTCATCGCCAGAGCCCACAAGGGCCCGGACGACCTGCTCTCACCCTGGCAGGGCTTCGGCGTGTTCTGCCTCTGGACCGCGCTGCTACTCGCGGCCGCGATGTACCTGCTGGTCCGCCGCGACGCCTAAAGGGCAGATCAGCATCGGGCTCGGGGTGGTGAGGGCATTGACGACGAATATCACCGGCGGCGGGGCGCCTGCGATGGACCAGGAGCCACCTCGCGGTCAGCGCTCGGGGTGGACGGGCGGACGGGTCGTCTCGGTGGTAGCGGGATCGCTGCTGGGCCTGATTGCGCTGGGACTGGTCGCCGCCGGAGTGGCGGGCCTCGTCTGGAACGGCACCCAGCGCGACGGAGGCTATCTGACGTCCTCCACGGTCGCGTTCCGCAGCGCCGGCTACGCCGTGAGCGGCGACCGGGTGCGTGTCGGCGGCGGAGAGGTCGACTGGGGCTGGCAGAACAGCGCGCTGGGCAAGGTGCGCGTCCGGGTCACCGCATCAGACCCGGCCCGGCCGATCTTCGTCGGTATCGCGGCAACCGGCGACGTGTTCCGGTATCTGTCGGGCGTCGCGTGGAGCCGGGTGCAGCGCATCGGCGAGTCGCACGTTGCATACACCGATATCAGCGGCGGGGCGCCGTCGGGCCCGCCGGGCACCGTGCCGATCTGGCAGGCACAGGCGCAGGGAACGGGCACCCAGGCGGTGACCTGGCGGGTGCACGGCGGTGACTGGTCGGTCGTGGTGATGAACGCCGACGCCTCACGCGGCATCGCGTTCCGAGCCGATGCCGGCGCCACCGTGCCCTGGCTGCTGTGGGTGGGCATCGGCGCACTTCTGCTCGCCGTGCTTCTCGCAGCTGCCTCGATCGCGCTGATCATGATTCCGGTCAGGCGCGCCGGCCGGGAAGCGCGTGAACGCGGCCCACGGGACGTGCCGAGCTCGGCCTAGGCCGCGGACGTGTCCGCGGCGGTCGACGGTGCGCAAGACGGCGTTGGTGGCGATGGCTTTCAAAGACTTTCAGCGGGGCCGTCGGTATTCGAGTTCGATGCATCCGTTCGTGAAGGGGGTGCTGGAGACAAGCTCGAGCTGACGTGATTTCTCGGGCGCTGCCCGTTCGAGCACATCGGCACCGGCCAGGTCAGTCAGCCGGGCCGATGCGAGCCCGGTCCAGTCCTCGGCGGCCGCCCGGCGCGTTGTGCCCAGCTCCGCCACGGCGAGGCGGCGACCATTTTCAGTGACCTCGTTGGACTACGACCGGGTTGGCACGCTCACGGCTCCCGCGCGGCCAAGGTGACCGAGTCCGACGCGCTCCGGTTCGGGCTCAAGCCCTAAAACTTCGCCGCGCGAGGGCTGATGTCACTGGGATACGGCAACTGATCCGGGTGAGCTACGGACCAACATGGTCACTACGGTTTCTGACCTGCGTTCGCGACGGTGAGCCACACGCTCGTGATGTCCGCGCGGTCGTACATTCCGGGACACCCCGGAGCGGCGACGGAGGCAGGCCGATGGCAGCGGAGGCCGATTACGAGTCGATGCAGAGCAACGCGTACGAACTGTTCATCCTGGTCCTGACGTTTTTCTCTTTGGTCATCATGGTGGCGCTGCTACTGCCCGGGTTGTCCGGATCGACGGCTCAGCTGCTCGAGATATACGACAATGCGATCTGCGTCCTGTTCTTGCTTGACTTCGGGCTGCGGCTAAAGCGGGCATCATCCAAACGCGGCTACTTCATCCATGGACGCGGCTGGCTGGATCTGCTCGGTTCGATACCGAGTTTCAGCTTCTTTCGATACACCGCGTTGCTGAGACTCGCTCGGCTCAGCCGCGTTGCCCGAATCAGCCGGCTGCTGCGCGGCAAGAGCAAGCGTGAGCTGGTGAAAGACGTGCTGGACAACCGTGGGCGATACGCAGTCTTTGTAACACTCCTCGCCGCGATGGTTGTGCTGGCGGTGTCCGCTGTGCTTGTGCTGCAGCTCGAGAGCAAGTCGGCTGATGCCAACATCAAGACCGGCGGCCAGGCGCTGTGGTGGGCAGTTGTCACGATCACGACAGTGGGTTACGGAGACTACTTTCCAGTAACGCCGGGCGGTCGACTTACGGCCACAGTCGTCATGTTCTGCGGCGTTGGGATCATCGGATCGCTGGCGAGCATCCTGGCCAGCGTGCTAGTCCCCGCCCCGAAGCTGCCCGACCTATCCCCCGATGACCAGGCGACTCTCACCAACATCCAGCAGTCACTCACCGAGATTCACCGCCAGTTGGACGCCCTCCAGCGCAGCGGGACCGACGGCCCCTTTGGGGAGCCATAGCCACTGGGCGAGCACCGGGGAGCACAGAAATTGGCGCCGCAGGTGAGCCCACCGTAGAACGACCGGCCACCAGCGTTGCTGCCCTGGCAGAGCAGAAGACCCTCGGCGCGATCTACGGGGATCTCCCCATCGACGGTGATGCTGTGTGGTCGGTGAGCGGCGGCATGATCAGCGCGCTAATTCCGCTCGTTGCCCGACTCGCGATTGGCGACCCCGACCGGACTTGAACCGGCGACTTCCTCCGTGACAGGGAGGCACTCTAACCAACTGAGCTACGGGGCCTAGATGTACTTGGGTGGTGCTGCGTGCCCCCAACGGGATTCGAACCCGTGCTACCGCCTTGAAAGGGCGGCGTCCTGGGCCTCTAGACGATGAGGGCGGCAGGCCGCTCCATGCTACAAGTCCCGTTGGAGTGCTCGCTCAGCATAGCGACGGGTGTGGCGTCACTCCAAAACGGCTAGTGCACGAGGCCGAGCTTGGCTGCCAGCTCACCCATCAGGTCGTGGAACAGTGCCTCCGCGTCCCCGTCGTGGAGGGCAAAGTTCAGGTGCCCGAACGCCTCGGTGGCTACCGCCCCGTACAGCTGAATCCAGCACGACAGGTACAGCACGACGGCTCCGATCGGGACGATGCGCCCGATCTGCTCGTGGTATTCGGTGAGCTGCTCGCGCAACCGTGGATCGAGCTCGTCAGCGTCGGGCACCCGGACGGGGTGCTGGCGCCATAGTTCGGCGAACAGTTCCAGCCACACCTGCCCGAACCGCATACCGCGGTTGGCCGCCGGGTCGGGATCGATGTGGATGTCGACCAGCACGCCCGGGATCGGCGCCCCGAACAGCAACCCGAACTCGGGCCGGTGCTCGAGGGCCCACTTGCGGAACGCGAAAGACGTGACCAGGAAGCGCTGCTTGAGCGGGGCATCGGGGTCGCGATCCCGAGCCTCGTAAAGGATGTCGGCCAGCTCGTCGTAGAGGCTGCTGCACAGCTCGCCGAGCAGTGCCTCGCGCCCGCTGAAATACCGATACAGCCCCGGCGCCGTAATGCCGACCTCCGTGGCGATGCCGCGAACCGTGACCCGCTCCGCGCCGCCCGCGATGAGCAGACGTCGTGCCGCCTGAAGGATTTCCGCTTGCGCCGCCGCGTGCGTCCGTTCCCTGCGAGTCGGCTGAGAGCGCTCGCCGGAAACGGGGTTGACGCTGGTCATGGCGCCCCAGCATAGTGAACGACGTTCACGGTGAACAGCGTTCACTGCAATGACGGCCGTTAGCGGAGGTAACGGATGTTCGCGTCGTGGGGTTCGCAAGTCGTGCGCTGGCGTCGGTGGGTGCTGGCCGGCGGGATCGTGTTCGTGCTTGCGGGCGCCCTGTGGGGCACCGGCGTGTTCAGCGCGCTCAGCAACGGCGGCTTCGACGACAAGGGCAGTGAGAACCAGCGAGCCCAGGCGGTGCTCGACAAGCGCGTCGGCAACACGAACGCCGACGTGATCGTGCTGTTCCGGAACCCCGGTCTCACCGTTGACGACCCCGGCTATCGGCAGACCGTCGAGTCCGTCATGGCCAAGTTCCCGGCCGGCGTCGCGGTCGGCACGAACACGTATTGGACGACGCACTCACCCGATTTCGTCAGCGCGGACCGGCACGCGACCTTCGCCGCCGTCTCGCTGAAGAACCGCGACGACACCGTCGACATGTCGAAATACGACGCGATGCGTGACGCCGTCAAAGACACGGGTTACACCGTGCAGGTCGGCGGGCAGAACGGTCTCGGCGCCGACCTCAACGAGCAGGTCAAGAAGTCGATCGCCCGCGCCGAGATGCTCTCCGCGCCGGTGTTGCTGGTCCTGCTGACGATCGTGTTCGGCAGCATGGTCGCGGCGACGCTACCGCTTGCCGTCGGGTTAACGGCGATCATGGGCTCGTTCATCTCGCTCCGCGTGATCAGCATGGCCACAGACGTCAGCGTCTTCGCCGTGAACATCGTGACGATCTTGGGCCTCGGCCTCGCCATTGACTACGGACTGTTCATGGTCAGCCGGTTCCGCGAGGAGCTGCGCCGCGGCGCGGCCGTCCCGGACGCGGTCACGACGACGATGGCCACCGCGGGGCGCACCGTCGCCGTCTCGGCGGTCACCGTAGCGGTGTCGCTGGCCGGCCTGTTGATCTTCCCCCAGACGTTCCTGAAGTCGATGGGCTACGGCGGCATCTCCGCGGTGCTGGTCGCGGCACTGGCCGCCCTGACGGTGCTGCCCGCGCTACTCACCGTGCTCGGCTCGCGCGTGGACGCCCTGGCGGTGCGCCGCCGCAAGCCGGAGCGCGAGCACGGCTTCTGGTACCGGTTGGCATCCGGGGTCATGCGGCGCCCGGTGGTGTTCGCGCTGCCAATAGTGGCGGTGCTGCTCCTACTCGCCACCCCGTTCCTCCATGTCAAGTGGGGCGGCATCGATCAGCGGATGGAGCCGAAGAGCGCCGAGTCCCGCCAGGTGGCGGACACGTTGCAGCGCCAGTTCCCCGGCAACCTCGACACCCCGATCACGGGGGCAGTGTCGCTGGACGTCCCCGTCGACAGCCCTGCCGGGCAGGCCGCGCTACAGAACTACAGCCATGCTGCAGGAACGGTGCCGGGTGCGACCGGCGCCGACGTCGTAGCCGCGCGGGGCGATACCGCCCAGGTGAACATCACCTACCGGGGCGAGGCACTCGACACGCAGGCGAAGGACGTGCTGAAGGAGGTTCGCGCCCTGCCGCATCCGGCCCATGTGCAGGACGTACTGGTCGGCGGGTCGACCGCGCAGGTGGTCGATAGGCTTTCCAGCCTCGGGCAGCGGCTGCCGTGGATGGCGCTCATCGTCGTGCTCGCCACGTTCGTGCTGCTGTTCCTGGCGTTCGGGTCGGTGGTGTTGCCCGTCAAGGCTCTGCTGATGAACGTGCTCTCACTGGGCGCCTCGTTCGGCGTGGTCACGTGGATCTTCCAGGACGGCCACCTGTCCGGGCTGCTCGGCTTCACCCCGACCGGCGCGGTGGAGGCAACCCAGCCGGTGCTCGTGCTGGCGATCATCTTCGGACTGTCCATGGACTACGAGGTGTTCCTGCTCTCGCGGGTACGTGAGCAGTACGAGCTGACCGGCGACAACCGCTTGGCCGTCGCCACCGGCATCCAACGCACCGGGCGGATCATCACCGCCGCGGCGCTGCTGCTGATGGTCGTGATCGCGCTGTTCTCCGCGTCGCCGATCACGTTCATCAAGCTGATCGGGGTGGCGATGCTGGTCGCGCTGTTCGTCGACGCGACGGTCGTCCGCTCGATCCTGGTGCCGGCCACGATGCGCCTGCTGGGCAACGCGAACTGGTGGGCACCGCGGCCACTACGCGGGTTCTACGCCCGCTACGGCATCCGCGAGGCAGAGCCGATCAGCCGGATCCCCGTCACCGCCACTCAATAGCGCTTGCTGACGGCGCGCTTTCCACTGGCAGCGCGCCAGATCGCCAGCACGATGATGGTGCCGGCGATCGCGCCGATGATCGTGGAGGCCTTGCGGATGTCGAACTTGTCGTGGAACAGCAGCGCGCCGAGCGTCCCGCCCGCGTACGAACCCACGATGCCGAGCAGCACGGTGCCCCAGAAGCCCAGCCGCGACGGGCTGCGCACAATCAGCCGGCCGATCGCGCCGGCGATCAGGCCCACGAAGAACAACGCGATGATGGCGCCAACCATGGCGACATTGTGCCTCTAACAAATGGGAATTACAGCAGGCCTGTCCGGAACCGGATTTCACCGACCGGCTCGGCGCCGCCGAGTACCGCCGCGTCGGCCAGTTCGTCCAGCACGGCGGCGGCGATCACGCTGCGCAGCCCAGCGACAGCGGCCCGCTCCGCAGCCCGCTGCGAGCCGTCGTCGATCTTGACGGCGACTGCTGTGCCATCACGCAGCGCAGCGGCGAAGACACCCTCCGCACCATCCTTGGCGATGAGCCCGGGGATACCGGTCATGAGCCGGGTGGCCGCGCGCCCAGTGCCGGCCACGAGGTGGGGGTGCGCACGCATCGCATCGGCCACCTCGCGTTCTGGCCCGGCCGGAGCTGTGGCGATCCGCCGGTACGCGCGGGCGAGCCCGATGAGACTCAGCGCGAACAGCGGCGCGCCGCAGCCGTCTACGCCGACCGCCGCCACGGGCTCCCCGGCGAGGTCTTCCAGGGTCGCCCGCAGCGACCGGTGCAGCGGGTGGCCGGGGTCGAGGTAGCTCTTGGTAGGCCAGCCGTTCATCCGGCAGGTCAACAGCATGGCCGCATGTTTGCCCGAGCAGTTCATCGTGATGCGTTGCGGCTCCCGCCATAAGCGACGCGCCGTCTCGTCGAGCGGCCACGCCGGTGGGCAGCCCAGGTCGTCGTCGCCGAGCCCGCCGCTCGCGAGCATCGCCCGTACACCCGCTATGTGCGCCGCCTCACCGCTGTGCGACGCGGCCGCGAGGGCAAGGTAGGGCGGCGGGACGTCCAGGCCGAGGCGGCGCATACCCACGGCCTGCAGCGGCTTGTTCGACGATCGCGGGAACAGCGGCTGACGCGGTTGGCCGAGTTCGACCACGTCGAGGACGACGAGGTGTCCACTGTGGACACTCTCGACGAAGCCGGACCGGACGACGTCCACCAGTCGGATACCGGGGATCACGTACGGGGACGCATTCCGAGCAGCCGCACGCCGTCGACGTCGCGCAGCACAGCTGTGATCCATCCGCCGCGTCGCCCGTGTTCGAGCAGCTCGGCTGCGTCGGCGGCGAGCTCGACCGGCTCGAACCGGCGCCGCTCCCAGTTCATCCGCGCGGTGTGCCCAGCCGTTGCCAGGTCGAGCACCGAACCGTCGGCGGCGAGGCCGGCCCGGGCGTCCTGCAACCGGGCGATGACGTCGTCGAGGGCGTGGACGAGTTCTGGGTTGCCGTCGCACCACGTCGCCACCAGGTCGGGACGGGTGCGGGCGACACGGGACCCGGTCATGTACGACCCAGCGGCCAGCGACAGTCCCAGCTCGCCGCCCGTCAGGCCGGTCAGCGCGAGAGCTTCGGCCAGCACGTGCGGCAGGCCGATCACGTGGGCGACGGCGGCGTCCTGCTCCGGGGCGGTGGCCGGCACGGGCTTTGCGCCCAGGTCGCACACCAGCTCGGCAAGCGCGATCCAGGACCCCAGGTCGGTGTCTGTCTCGAGGGTGAGCGCCCAGGGCGCGTCGCGGAACAGCAGCGGGTCGGCCGCGACCCAGCCGCTGTTCTCCGTGCCGGCCAGCGGGTGCCCGCCGACGAACCGCACCGTGGGGATGATGCCCCGCACCAGCTCCAGTACCGGCGACTTCAGCGTTCCGACGTCGGTGAGCACCGTCTTCGGACTGACGTGCGCGGCGAGAGACTGGAGAGCGCCCTTGACCTCGGGCAGTGGCATGGCAAGTACCACCAGGTCGGCGCCGTGCACCGCGCTGGCGTCGCTTGCCGTGACCGGGAATCCGGCTGCGCTGGCGGCGGCGGCGGTCTGCTGGTCGACGTCATAGCCGACGACGGGCAGCCCGCTCTGACGAATCGCCCGCAGCAGGGAGCCACCGATGAGTCCCAGGCCGAGCACAGCGACCCGGCCGAACCTCGCCGTCATGACTGCGACGGTATCGCCCCCCTGATCGAGCCCGCTCTGGGCCGGCCGGGGGGCGCACACATCGCTCCTCCCGACTTCCACGGTGCCGGATGACGTGTCAGGATCGAGACCTCACGCATCTCGCAGAGGGTGGAGGTCATGGCGCAGCGTGGCTTCGCGATCGCGGCCTTCCGTGATGCCGGGCAGTGGCGGTGTGAGCCGCTGCCGCCGGCAGTCCTGGACGACCTGGGCGCCCTGATCGCTGCCCTGCGCGGGCAACCGCCCGACGGCGGGCCGTTCGTCGTGGCCGACGTCGACGACGAGTTCTTTCTGATCGCCCGACAGGACGGTGCGCGGATCTCGCTGCTCCTGTCCGACCTGACGGCGTCGGTCGAGTACCCCCTTGCCGAGCAGGTGCTGCAGCGGCTGGGAGAGGACCCGCCCGACGACGACGAGCTCGACGAGGTCTGGCCGATCGGTGACCTGGACCTGTTCACCGATCTGGGTCTGGCCGAGGACGACATGGAAGTCGTTCTCGACGACCTCGACGCCTACCCGGACGAGATGCTCGAGACCATCATCGACCGCATCGGCATGGCCGACTCGTATGCCCAGGCCATCGAGTCCGCACGGGTACCGCGATGAGCTACTTTGCCGCCGTCCTGGCACGTTCCGATGAGCAGTGGCGTGCTGTCGAGGTCAACCTCGACGACTGCGAGAGCATCGACGATCTGGTCGAGGTCACGCGTGATGTGTCCGGCGACGTGCGGCTGCTCGTCGTCGAACAGGACGACGAGTACGCCGTGCTCGCGCGCGTCGACCGCGGCAACGAGCCGCGGGTGTTCCTCTCTGACGGGCATGCCGCTGACGCCTACCCGATCGCCGCCCTGGTCGCCGACGAGCTCGACGAGATCGGCGAGGACGTCCTCGTGGGTGACGAGGACGCGCCGCCCGCGCACGACAGCGCGCCGTTCGGCGACGCCGGCCTCGCCGAGGACCTGGGCACGGCGGCCGGCGAACTGCTCGACCTGTGTGCGCGCGAAGGCACGCTCCCCATCGACCTGATCGCCGCCGTGTGCGAGAAGGCCGGCTGCGCAGACGCATTCGAAGCACTGCGCGTGTGACGTCGCCCTCGGCTGCCATCGGCGCTGCGCTCGACGTGGCTCGCGCGGCGGCGGCGCTGGGCGAGGTGCCGGTGGGGGCGGTTGTGCTCTCCGCGTCCGGGGGCCTCGTGGCGTCCGCGCACAACGAGCGGGAGGCGCTCTCTGATCCGACGGCGCACGCCGAGGTTCTGGCGCTGCGGCGAGCCGGCGCCGCGCTCGGCTCTTGGCAGCTGGTGGGCTGCACCCTCGCCGTCACGCTCGAGCCGTGCACCATGTGCGCGGGCGCCGTGGTGCTGGCCCGGGTGTCGCGTCTGGTGTTCGGCGCCTGGGACCCCAAAGCGGGAGCGGTCGGCTCGCTCTGGGACGTCGTCCGCGACCGCCGGCTGAATCACCGTCCCGAGGTGCTTGCGGGCGTGCGCGAGGCCGAGTGCTCGACGCTGCTCGCCGACTTCTTCGCCGCCCGGCGCTGATCAGGGGCCATGTATTCTCGTGCGCGGTGGCGTGTCCGAGTGGCCTAAGGAGCACGCCTCGAAAGCGTGTGAGGTGCAAGCCTCCCAGGGTTCGAATCCCTGCGCCACCGCCCTCTTATAGCCCAGTGTTTCCGGGGGCTTCGTGCCTCTGCCGTCGGAGAGGGCTTGATCAACTGGCGGGGAGTGGTTGCAGTTTCGGCGCAGTTTCGCGAACCGCAAACCACCACGCTTCGTAAAGCGTGTGTCTGATCGCTTGGACGCGTGGCCTCGGTGATCATTTCACTCGGTTGAGCTACGT
>JBKPQY010000235.1:0-4634 GCA_046734315.1 Actinomycetota bacterium
CTGTGCTCTTGCGACGGAACAGGTCGCGCTCGAGCAGATACTCCTCACCGGCACGCCGGGCCGTGCGCACATCCGTGGACCCGCCCGTCGCGCGCTCGAACTCCAGCAGGCCATCGAGCACGTTGATCGTCGTGTCGAAGGAGGACCGCATCGATCCGAACTCGACCGCGCAGTTCCAGCCCCCGTCATCGAGCTGCTCGGCGAGCATGCGCTCGACGATCGTTGCGACGTCGGCGCCGAAGTAAGCCCCGGCCTCGACCGTCCTGCCGTTGATGCACGGCTCCACCTCGCCGTCGAAGTACCGCTGCCCCTCATGCTCCCAGCGCCCGTTCGCCGCGATGAGCGCTATCGCGCGGCGTGCGGACGCCGACGCGGGGTCGAGCCCGAGTAGTCGCAGGGTCTGCAGCGTGTGCATCGTGGCGGTCCAGGGCTGGCCCAGGTCACCGCCTGTGTAGGACGCGGGGAAACATGCGCCGCCCGCCCACAGTCCGTCAGGATCCTCCAGCGCGAGCAGGCGCGCGCCCCAACCCTCGTGCTCGACCCGGGCGCGCGCGCCCCCGCCACCTCGTCGGGGGACGCGCTCGTGAGGTCGCGCAGCACCTGCCAGCCGATCGCGGGGTCGCCCTGTAGGAGCCACTCGATCGCGCTCACCGCCGCAGATTAGCCCGCGTCGGGCAGGACCGCGGGAGCTTCCGCTCCGTCCAGCCCGCTCGCTCAGCCGATGCCGAGGGTCTGCCGCTCGGGCTCGATGACAGCGACGATGCGTTCTTCTCCTCGGGGGTAAGGGTTGCCGGTGTACTTCGTCGAGATCTGGTCGATGATCTTCCAAGCCGCCTCGCCCTCGAGCCATTCGGTGACCCTGCCGCGGAGGATGACCGGCTGGAACGGATTGTCGGCAGGCGCCAGGGACAGCGCCACCCGGGGGTCTCGGCGCAGGTTGCGGGCTTTGCGCGAGCGCGGTCCGGTAAGGAAGACGACCTGGTCGCCGTGCGTGCCGACCCAGACCGGGACGGTGTGGGGCGCGCCGTCGGGCAGGACCGAGGCCACGTGCGCCAGCGAGGTGCCGTCGAGATGGCGGCGTACGTCGGGGTCGAGCATCCTTGTTCTCCTAACGGGCTGTCGGCGACTCAGGTGGCGATGTCGGGGCCGGGGGTGCGCAGGGGACTACTCGGGGGGTGAGTCGGCGCCGTGGGCCAGCCGCTGCGCGACTGCGAGCGCCCACGGGATGCTGAAACGAGTGTGACCCCGAGGACGAGTGGCGCCGGGCGTACGGCGCCGATGCCGAGGCACACGACGGCCACGGCAGCGCAGGTGCGGGCGAGCGGGCGGTACAAGTCCTGCTCGCGGCGCCAGGCGGAAAGACTCGCGGCTATGAGCATCGTCGCGCCGAGCACCACGGCGGCGCCGCTCGTCGACGTAGAGGACGTCCGGGTTCAACCACACCTCGGGGAATCGCTCGCGGAAGCGGTCGGCCTCTTGCCAGTGAGTGGTCGCGGTCCGGCCGTCGAGCAGACCGGCTGCCGCCAACGCGAAGGCGCCGACGCACAGCGATGCGATGCGTGCGCCCCGAGCAGCAGCGCCCCCGCAGCGCCGTCAGACTCGCTTCGTCGGGCGAGTCGAGCGGATCGAACCCGGCACGACGACGGTGTCCCCCCGACCCAATACCTCCAGACCAAACGGGCCGCCACCTCGAAGCCGGTCGAGGACATCACCATTCCCGGCTTGGCCGCGCACACTGCGAAGGAGTAGCGCGAACGGGCGGATCGGTGCCCGAAGACCTGCGCGGGAATCGACAGATCGAAGGCGACGACACCGGGCAGCGCCAACGCAACGACCCGGTGCACGCCACGCCCGTCGGTCACGATCTCAGCGTACGGGCGACGTCGGACACCGAAGTGCTATCTATTACCCGACGTGCTGGCACGCGTCTCGGGTTGGAGGAGAGGTCATTGAAGATCATCATGCTCACGGCGGTGGTGATGTTCGTCGTCGGCGCGATCGCCGAGGCTCGCGACACGCACACCGTGTGGGGCCAGGGCAGCATGTTCTGGATGCTGCTCGGCTTCGCAGCGGTCGCGCTCGAGTTCGCCGTGCCGAGATACGCCGGGCGGTTTTACCGCCGCTGATCTCGGGGTCGTCGACCGGCAGCCGCACGCTCACGTCGTAGCCGGCTGCCGGCCCGCGACCGTTCGCTCTAGCCGCCCTCGCTCAGCTCGCCACCCGGCGGTGTCTCGCGGGTACCAGTCTCTCGAGGAAACCGGGCCGGTCCGAGGACGATGCGGCCGGAACCGGCTCGCGAGGCTTCGCGGCCGGCGCCGTCCGCGGCGTGGTGTCACGCTCGGCACCGGCCGGCGCAGTCGCAGCCGTCCGTTTGACCAGCCGCTTGTTCTCGGCCATCAGCGCACGGCGCTCGCCGCGAAGGCGTAAGTGGCGCGCGCTGCCACGACGCATCATGCCCAGGCCGAACAGGCCTATGGCGGTGAGCGCCAGCCCGGCGACCACGACCCACCGCAGGTCGACGTTCCACAGCTGGGTGAACGCGTGAACGGTCACGGTGGCGGGGTTCTGAACGATCAGCGCCGCAGCAATCACCACGGTTGCGGCGAAGAGCACGAATCCGACGATGATCATGGTGTGCCTCCTGCACCCGGTTGGCGGGCCCGTAGGGCCCGATGACCTGGGCATACCCGTAATCGGCGCGCGGTATGCACGTATTGGGGGCCTGTGCTAGTGCCAGGCGCGCCCGAGTTCGGTTGAATGCGCTCGTGGTTGGATCGTGGATCGGATTCGCGGCCGGCGTGGCCGTGATCGCGGCGACGTTTTCCAGCGTTCTCGGGACGCTGGTTGTGCCGCGGAATGTCAGCTCATTCATTTCACGGTTCTGCGAGCGACTGCTCGATACCGTCTTCCTTCGGGCCACTCGTGGTGTGCACTCGTTCGAGGTGCGAGATCGGGTGCTCGCCTGGCAGGCGCCGATGACGCTGCTTGTCCGCCTTGCGCTGTGGCTCGCGCTTCTCGTGGTCGGGTTTGCGCTGATTCTGCTCCCGAGCGTTCACGGCGAGGCGGCCCGGGCCTTCTCCGAGGCGGGCTCATCCATGTTCACCCTTGGCTACGCAGCGCCGGCCGGCGGCGCCAGTACGGCGCTGGAATACGTCGCTGCCTTCAGCGGCCTCATCGTCATCGGCCTCCAGGTCGGGTACCTGCCGACCTTGTACGCCGGGTTCAACCGGCGCGAGACCGAGGTGACCCTGCTCGTCGCACGCGCCGGCGCGCCGGCGTGGGGTCCGGAGATCCTGGCCCGGACCAAGTGGGGCATATACGACGGTGATGCCCGTCCCGTCCTCGACGACCTGTTCACCGCGTGGGAGCGCTGGGCCGCCGAGGTGGCGGAATCACACACGACGTACCTGACCCTGGTCCGATTGAGATCACCTCGACCTCTCTCACACTGGCTCACCTCGCTGATCGCCGTTATGGACGCCGCCGCCCTGCACCTGTCGTTGGCGCCGTCGCGCGAACCGAAGCTGGCCGCTCGGCTGGCGCTGCGCATGGGGTTCGTCGCGCTCGATCGGATCGCGCGCAGCATGCGGCTGCGGGTGCCGGCCGAACCCGACCCGGACGCCCCCATCTCCGTGAGCTTCGAGGAGTTTCGCACCGCAGCGTCGATGCTGCGCGGCCTCGGCTACCCGATCGAGCGCACGGACGAGGCTGCCTGGCCGCACTTTCGCGGCTGGCGAGCCAACTACGACACCGCCGCGCTTGCACTCGCCCGCCAGCTCGACGCGCCGCCCGCGCTGTGGACCGGCACGCGAAGATGGCCGTCGGAACCCATCCCGCCCAGGCGGCCAAAACTCCAGATGGCGACGGACGCCGTCGAGGCGCCGCAGTCGCCGCGCGCGCCGTGAGGCGGCCGGTTGCTCACGACGTCGGGTGGGGCCCCGGTCGGAGGTGAACCGACGCGGCACTTTGCGGCAACCCGGGATGTGCCCACGCTGCGCACAACGATCATTTGTCGGTCGGCCGGAGGGACGCGAGCAACGCCCATGCGAGACGGTGCGGCGCGGTCAGCAGCGCCTCGTGGTCGCCGTCGATTTCGATGAGGCCGGCTGAGGGAAGGCGTCCGGACTGGCCGGGGTGGAAGGTTCCCGGGGGAAGCGCTCGATCATCGCGGCACGCGATGTAGGTCGTGGGAACCTCGTGCCGTGCGGTGCTCGGCAGCGGGACCGGCTCGAAGATCGGCTTGTGCGGCTCGGGGACGAGCCGGGAGTGGAGGCTCTTGGCCGTCGCCTCGTCAACGGTGTTGGCGAAGGCGTCTCGGAAGTGCTCGTACGGCAGCGCGATCGACCCGTCTGACGTGGTGGCCGCCGCCGCGTCGAGGAACTCGATCATGGCTGCGGGGAGGCTGTCACCGACCCGCTCGCCGTCGTGCGGCACGAACGCGCTGTAGTAGATGAGGCTGTCGCAGCGATCGGGGCGAAGCTCCGCGACACGGGAGATGACGCTTCCGCCGAAACTATGGCCGACCAGCACGACCGGGCCCACGTGGGAATCGAGCGCAGCGGTAACCGTGGCGACGTAGTCGTCGTGAGTAACTCCGGCCCGGTCGCCGCGTGCGTGGCCGGGCAGCGTCGGTG
>JBKPQY010000236.1:0-5233 GCA_046734315.1 Actinomycetota bacterium
CCGCCTGTCGCGAAGCTCATGGACTACGGGAAGTTCAAGTACGAGAGCGCGCAGAAGGCACGCGAGGCCAGGCGCAACCAGACCCTCACCGTCATCAAAGAGATGAAACTCCGCCCCAAGATCGACTCGCACGACTATCAGACCAAGAAGGGTCACGTCGAGCGGTTCCTCAGGCAGGGCGACAAGGTGAAGGTCACGATCATGTTCCGGGGGCGCGAGCAGTCCCGGCCCGAACTCGGGTTCCGGCTGCTGCAGCGTCTCGCCGACGACATCCAGGAGCTCGGATTCGTCGAGTCGTCACCGAAGCAGGACGGCCGCAACATGATCATGGTGGTCGCGCCGCACCGGAACGTGAAGCCCGCCAGGCACGCGGGCCCGGCCGCCAGCCGCGGCCGCGAATAGAAAGAATCGTCAATGCCCAAGAACAAGACCCACAGCGGCACCAAGAAGCGTGTCAAAGTGACCGGCACCGGCCGGCTGCTCAGGCAGCGGGCCGGAAAGCGGCACAACTTCGAGCGCAAGCCGTCCACGCTGACTCGCCGGCTGACCGGCACGACCGAGGTCGCCCCCGCCGACGCGCCGCGCATCAAGAAGCTGCTCGGCCGCTAACCGTTCGTCCATCCCTCCCAGCCGCCGCCTCGACGGCGGCCCGATCTGTTCAAGGAATCCACCGTGGCACGCGTCAAGCGGGCACTGAATGCCCACAAGAAGCGCCGCAGCACGCTCGAAGCTGCATCCGGCTACCGCGGTCAGCGCTCCCGGCTCTACCGCAAGGCCAAAGAGCAACTGCTGCACTCCTCGACCTACGCCTATCGCGACCGTAAGGCGCGTAAGGGCGACTTCCGCCAGCTGTGGATCACCCGGATCAACGCGGCAGCGCGCGAGAACGACATCACCTACAACCGCTTCGTCCAGGGCCTGCGCCTGGCCGGCGTCACCGTCGACCGCAAGGTGCTGGCCGAGCTCGCCGTCTCCGACGCCGCCGCCTTCGCAGCCCTCGCACAGGTAGCCAAGGACGCGGTCGCGGCGAACGGCGCCGGCAGCTCCGCGGCTTGATCGCCGACACCAACGCGCGCCTTGTGGCGGCGCGCCGGCTCACCCGCCGGCAGTCTCGCCGTGAGGCCGGCCGTTTTCTCGCCGAAGGCGCCCAGGCAGTGCGCGAGGCACTGGGGCGCCCGAAGGTGGTGCTGTCGATCTTCGCTACCGCCGAGGCGCTCGAGCGCAACGCCGAGCTCGTCGATGCGGCCCGCACGCTGGGCGTCCGGGTCGACGAGGTCAGCGCGCGGGCCGCGGCCGGCCTCTCCGAGACCGTGCGCCCGCAGGGCGTCGTGGCGGTGTGCCGCAAGGTGCACGTGCCCCTGCGCAAGGCGTTCGAGACCGATCCGCGGCTCGTCGCGGTGCTTGTCGACGCCAACGACCCGGGTAATGCGGGGACGATCCTCCGCAGCGCGGACGCCGCCGGCGCGACCGCCGTGGTCTTCACCGGGGACAGCGTCGATGTCTACAACGGCAAGGTCGTACGAGCCTCGGCGGGCAGCATCTTCCACGTGGACGTGGTCACCGACGTCCCCGCCGAAGCAGCCGTCGCGGCAGCTCGGGCCGCCGGATGCACGGTCCTGGCGGCCACCGGCACCGGTGCGGACGACCTGAACGCTCTCATCGACGGCCACGCGCTGGAAAAGGCGACCGCGTGGCTGTTCGGCAACGAGGCGAACGGTCTCTCCGACGAGGTACTCGCCTGCGCCGACCGCACCGTGCGGGTGCCTCTATACGGTCACGCGGAAAGCCTCAACGTGGCCGCCGCCGCGGCGGTCTGCCTGTACGCCTCGGCCCGGGCGCAGCGCGCCTGAGCGGGGCCTCGTGGCGTGCGTGATAGGTTCGCCGGGCTTCGATATCTCCCTGGCGAAAGGTCGCGCGTAATCCTATGAGTTACGTCAAGTTGCCTGTTCTCGAAGACTCCGGATACGTCGTGCTGGACCGCTACGACCAGTCGCAAGACCCCGCCGAGTGGCTGGACATCGAGTATGTCGACTGGAAGTCGTCCGGTGACACCCGGTTCGCGCCGCTGGCCAGTGCCTACGGCGACCTGGAGTGCAACGGCTTTTGGCACCACACGCCCCCGAAGACGGACAAGGACGGCGTCTGGGTTCCGGAGAACATCGCGAAAGCGCCGCGCCTGAAGGCCCGCGCCGAGGAGCCCGGCGCCAACATCGGCCGCTGCCGGGTGATCGAACTACAGCCGAACACCTACGCCGACTGCCTCTACAACCTGCACCGCGACGACAACAACCGGCTCAACCCCGAGGGCACCGGCTGGATCGTGCGCGGGTTCTTCAACCTCACCGACGACCCCGAGTCGGTCATGATCTTGCGCGAGGATGTCGACGACCCGTCCACCGAGACACGTATACCGCTGCCGGCCGGCGCCCAGGTCATCATCGACACTCAGCGCCTGTGGCACGCCGTCTGGCACCCGGGTGCGCAGCCGCGCTACTGCCTCATCACCTCCTGGGAATCCGGTCCCGAACTCGACGCCTACATCGGGGCACGCCATCCGCAGCGCAAGGTCGAGAGCAAGGCGCTCGACCCCGAGTTCGCCGAGCGAGCGTACGACGAGGTCGCGCAGCGCAAGGCGGCCCGAGCAGCTGCCCGGGCGGCAGCGGGGATGGATTCGCTGGCGGCCGAGGTCAAGTCCGAGGCCTGACGCCACGCGATGCCGGGCCGCCGCGCACCAGGCGCGGCGGCCTTCGGTTATCCGCTGCCGGGAGGCCCATAGACTCGGTTGCACCATCCCTGAATTGAGGACGCGCTCGTGAGCTACGACCCGGTCGAGCCGGTCGCGTTGCAGCCGGAGCAGGTGCAGCGCAACGTCGACGACGCACTCGCCGCCATCGCGAAGGCGGCCGATCTGGACGAGCTCAGGGCCGCCCGCCTTGCGCACGCAGGCGACCGCTCGCCGCTGGCGCTGGCGAACCGCGAGATCGGGCAGCTACCGCCCGCGGCCCGGGCCGCTGCGGGCAAGCGGGTGGGGGAGGCCCGCAACACGGTGCGCGCGGCGCTCTCGACCCGCCAGACCGAACTCGAGGCCGAGCGTGACGCCCGGGTGCTGGTCGACGAGGCGGTCGACGTCACGCTGCCGTGGGACCGTCGCATCGCGGGCGCCCGGCATCCGCTCACCACGCTCCAGGAGTTCATCGGCGACGTGTTCGTCGCGATGGGCTACGAAGTGCTGGAGGGCCCCGAAGTCGAGTCCGAGTGGCTGAGCTTCGACGCGCTCAACATCGGCCCGGATCACCCGACCCGCACCCTCATGGACACGTTCTACGTGGCGCCGCCCGGGTCCGGGCTGGTGCTGCGGCCGCATACCTCGCCGGTCCAGGCCCGCGCGATGCTCGAACGCGATCCGCCGATCTACATCATCTGCCCGGGAAAGACGTTTCGCACCGACGAGCTCGATGCGACGCACTCACCGGTGTTCCACCAGGTCGAAGGGCTGGTCGTGGACGAGGGCATCACCATGGCGCACCTGAAGGGCACCCTCGACCACATGGCCCAGGCATTCTTCGGCCCAGGCATCGTCACCCGGCTACGGCCGTCGTACTTCCCCTTCACGGAGCCGAGCGCTGAGCCCGACCTGCTGTGCTTCGTCTGCCGCGGTCAGTCGGTCGGCAACCCGGACTGGAATTGCCGCACCTGTAACAACGAAGGCTGGATCGAGTGGGGCGGCTGCGGCATGGTCAACCCGCGCGTGCTGCGCGCCTGCGGCATCGACCCGGACCGGTACTCGGGGTTCGCGTTCGGCATGGGCATCGAGCGCACCCTGATGTTCCGCAACAACGCCGACGACATGCGCGACATGCTCGAGGGCGACGTCCGGTTCACCCAGGCATTCGGAATGGAGCCGTAATGCGGGCGGCTGTCAACTGGGTGGCGCAGCACGTCGGACTTCCGGACGGCACCACGCCGCGCGACGTGGGCGCCGCGCTCGTGCGAGTAGGCCTCGAGGTCGAGCGCGTCGACGCCGCCGCCGAGGCGATGTCGGGGCCGATCATCGTGGGCCGCGTGCTGTCGTTCGACGACGAGCCGCAGAAGAACGGTAAGACCATACGCTGGTGTACGGTGGACGTGGGCGAAGCCGAGCCGCGTGGGATCGTGTGCGGTGCCCTGAACTTCGCGGTCGGCGACCTGGTCGTCGTGGCGCTCCCCGGGGCGGTGCTACCCGGCGGCTTCGCCATCAGTGCGCGCAAGACGTACGGCCACGTGTCCGACGGGATGATCTGCTCGGCCCGGGAACTGCGCATCGGCGACGACCACACCGGCATCCTCGTGCTGCCACCGGATGCCGGCGAACCCGGCGACGACGCGCTCGACGCGCTGGGGATGCGTGACGCTGTCCTGGATATCGCGGTCACGCCCGACCGCGGGTATTGCCTGTCGGTCCGGGGGCTGGCCCGCGAGGCCGCCGCCGCATTCGAGGCGCCGTTCCGCGACGTCTCCGAATCGGTGCCGGTGCCGCCGGTCGACGGCCGGGCCTACCCGGTCGGCGACGTCGATCCGGCGTGCGCCGACATGTACTCGATGCGCGCCGTGACCGGTCTTGATCCCGAGGCGCCGTCCCCGTCGTGGATGCAAGCGCGACTGCGCCAGTCCGGCATGCGGCCGATCTCACTCGCCGTCGACGTGACGAACTACGTCATGCTCGAGACGGGCCAGCCGCTGCATGCCTTCGACCGTCGCAAACTCAGCGGGCCGATCGGGGTACGCCGCGCTCGGCCCGGCGAGGTGCTGCGCACCCTCGACGACGTCGAGCGCACGCTGGACCCCGACGACATGCTCGTCGTCGACGACCGGGGCCCGATCAATATCGGCGGCATCATGGGCGGCGCCTCGACGGACATCGATGCCTCGACGGTGGACGTGGTGCTCGAGGCGGCGCACTGGGACCCGGCGTCGATCTCGCGCACCGCGCGGCGCCACAAGCTGCCGAGCGAGGCGGCGAAACGATTCGAGCGAGGCGTCGACCCCGACATCGCAGCGGTCGCGTTGCAGCGATGCGTCGACCTGCTCGTCGAACACGGCGGCGCGCACGCCGCCCCGGGATTCACCGTGGTAGGCGAGGGCCCGGCACAGGTAGAGATCGTGATTCCGGTCGGGCGCCCGGCGGCGACGGCGGGCATGCCGATCGGCGCGCCGAGTGTCGTCGCCCGGCTGGCCCAGGTGGGCTGTGAGGTGT
>JBKPQY010000237.1:0-7892 GCA_046734315.1 Actinomycetota bacterium
CGAGGTTTTCCGCCTCTCCTGCTTCGATGTCCGCGCCGACTGCCTCGAGCTCGGTGCGTGCCGGCTCGCGCATGATCAGCCGGGTGCGCGACTCGGGCAGCAGGCCCTCGCGGCGGAACAGCATCATCAGCACGAGGATGATCCCGAAGATCAGGAAGTTCCACGATGTGAAGTTCACATGCGTGTTGAACTGGTCGTTGAACCAGTTACCGAACTGGGCCAGCCCGGTGTAGTTGATCCAGGCGATCAGCAACGCGCCGATGATCACGCCCCAGACGTTGCCCATGCCGCCGAGCACCACCATAAGCAGAATGGTGATCGAGAAGTTGAAGCTGAAATTCGGGAACACACTGCCGACCAGCGTCGCGTAGCAGACACCGCCCAGCCCACCGAACACGGCACCGACCGCGTATGCGGACAGCTTCGTCTTCACCAGCGAGACGCCCATCATGCTCGCCGCCAACTCGTCCTCGCGGATGGCCAGCCACGCCCGGCCCAGCCGGCCCCGCCTGATCCGCAGCGAGACGAACACGCAGAACGCCGCGATCAGCGAGTACACCAGGAACTTGTAGGGCAGCTCATAGCTGCTGAGGCCCAGCGCCGGATCGACGCCCTTCAGGTTCGCTACCCAGCCGGTGCCGATCGGGTCGATGGGCCCGATGCCCTTGGTGCCACTGGTCAGGTTGAAGCCCATGTGTTCCTGGTCGCCGTTCTGGAACACCTGCGGGATGATCTCACCGAAGCCGAGCGTCACGAACGCCAGGTAGTCACTGCGCAGCCGCAACGTCGGGGCACCGATGATCACACCCCACAGCGCGCAGAACGCGGCACCGGCGACCAGCACCAGCCAGAAGCTGAAGTGGATACCCGGTGCGTTCGGCCCGAGCGACGACGGAGCACCGAAGTGGAACGTCACCTGATAGAACTGCGAGGACATCAGCCAGGCGCCGGTGTACGAACCGATCGCCCAGAACGCGACATAACCCAGGTCGAGCAGGCCGGCATATCCCACGACGATGTTCAAGCCGATGGCCATGATCACCCAGATCACACATACGTTGAGCGTGGTGATCGGGAACCAGTCACCGACGAACTTCTCGCCCGAGTTCGCGATGTTCGGCAGCCAGTAGCGGTAGAACACAAACACCAGCACGACCGCGGCCCCGAAGCCGACCGGCCACGCGTACGAGCCGACGCTGTGCCTCCGGGATGGCCGGACCGTAGCGGTAGACGTCGACATGCTTACACCTTCTCCATGATTCGCTGCCGAACCTGGAAGCAGTGGTCGGACCGGATCGTGCCGAGCGTCTGTACCGAGAGCACGGCTGCAGCACCAGCGCCGGCGCCCCCTAGTGCGAACGGGAACGAGATCGTGCGGCCGACGTTGACGCCCATCAATCGGTCCTGGGTGGCGCGCATCGCCTTGCCCTGCCTGGTGCGCTGCACGATGTAGCTCAGGATGAACAGCAGCAGCGCCGTGACGCTCAGGGTGACGATCAGCGACCACCGCACCAGCAGGCCGCCGATGGTGAACCCGCCGGTGCTGATCACGCTCGGCCACTGCTTCGGCGCGGAGCCGTTCCACTTCAGGCCGACGTTCCGGAACACGAAGCTCAGCCCGACCGCGGTGATCAACGGCGCCAGCTTCGGCGCGCGTCACAGGCGCCGGTAAGCGAAGAACTCGGCGCCCATATTGATGACCGAACAAATGCCATGGTCGCCAGGAACGTCAAGATCAACGCCAGCGTCGCCTGCAGACTGGGAGAGGTGAAGCCGAGCCAGTCGACCAGGAAGTTCGCACTGAAGATGGTCCCCAGCATGAACAGGTCGCCGTCCGTGAAGTTGATCAACTCGATGTGATCCCGCGCCGATGCAATGACGATCAGCCAGCCGATAATGCGCTCGACGCCTCCCCCAACCCGCACCCTCGGCTTGAGCGGGCCTGCTGTAGCAGTCGTAGATGTCACTACCCGACCCTCCTTCCCGCCCTCGAGGCGGCGGCGTCGTCGTGGGTCCAATGGTTCAGTGCGCGATTCATCAGGACCAGCAGGGGAATAAGCATGGTAATGTGAAGTAAACCTGATGCTTTTGAAAAGGGGCTGTGGTGCTCGACCTTCGGCGGCTAAGGCTGCTGCGCGAGCTCGCACGGCGGGGCACTATCGCCGCGGTGGCACAGGCGCTGTCGTACAGCCCGTCCGCGGTGTCTCAGCAACTCGCCGCGCTGGAAAGGGAAACCGGAGTCCGCCTCCTCGAGCCCACCGGCCGCCGGGTCCGGCTCACCGCGCAGGCCGACGTTCTCGTGTCACACACCGAGGTCCTGCTGGAGGAGATGGAACGCGCTGAAGCCGCGCTTGCCCGGTCCGCGCACGATACAGTCGGGACGCTGCGCGTGGCCGGGTTCCAAACCGCGGTCCTCGCTCTTATCCCGCCCGCACTCGCCAAACTCCACACGCTGCACCCCTCACTGCGGGTCGAGATCACCGAGCTAGAGCCCGAGATCGCCCTGCCGGCCCTCACCTCCGGGGAGTTCGACATCGTGCTCGCCGACGAGTACCCCGGCCATCCGCTGCCGCGCTCACGGGAAACCGAACGCCATGACCTGCTCACCGACGAGCTGCGACTGGTCACCTCGACGCTGTGGACCGAACGGTCCCTGCGCGCGCTCGCGTCGCGCCCATTCGTGATGGAACCTGTCGGGACCACCCCCCGGGAATGGGCGGTGGCCGTCTGTCGGCAAGCCGGATTCGAGCCCGACATCCGCTACACCGCCACCGACTTGCATACCCACCTGCGGTTTGTTGAGGCCGGCTTGGCAGCCGCTCTGCTTCCCGACCTGGCAGGTGCCGAATACCGTCAAGGCGCAGTGACGCAACGGCTTCATGGGCGCCCGACACGGCAGATCTTTACGACGGTCAGGAGCGGCGCAGCGCGCCATCCCGCTATCGAAGCGCTCATGAGGGCGCTCGCCTAGCAAGGGCCATCGCGTGACGAATGTGCAGGTGATTGATTAGCGCTCGGTTGCCGGCTCTGGCGCGTCAGGTCGACTAACGTGCGCCCTGGGCAATTGTGCGATAGGCGCGTGCGTCGGTGGGTTGTTCGAGGATCGGTATCGGACATAGCGACCTACGGGCCGCCGGCGCGTGCCGGCACATCGCGACCCTGCCGTGTCCGTGCTTGCCGATGATCTTCGCTGCGGGTCAGGATCGCAGGCGGGGACCGCTAGCGTGACGGGCACGCCGGTGAGGTGCCGCCCGTCTCGAGTGTCGGGTCAGCGCGAGATCCGGAACGCGAAGCTTCGGCTGCCCTGGACCACGTCACGCACGAGGTACGTGGTCTTGCTTGTCAGCGTTTTGCCCTTGGCGTAGGCGTCGATTTCACCGGGCAGTTGGTCGTTGCGCGGTGCGGTGGCGAGCTTGGTGAGCAGGTCGTCGAAGGAGGTGGGGCTGCTGCTGGGCGAATAGGTTCGACCGACGGTCAGGTTGCCGTAGGTTCCGATCGGGGCGACGGGGCCTTGAGGTAGAGCATCACGACCTTGGTGCCGAACGCGTTGCGGCGCGAGTTGAGCGTCACGCGCAGCGTGACGGTCGTGCCGGCACGAGCCGCGACCGTGGAGGAGTTGGTGAGCGTGGTGTAGCCGGTGCCGAGCTTGCGCTCGATCTTGCCGACGGAGAAGGCACGGTCGGCAGGGTTCAACTGGGTCGAGATCCTGACCTCGTTGATCGTGACGTCGGTGAAGTCGTTTGACTCGATCGCCCACAGGTCATCGGCCGCCTCGGGGCCCGACTCGGTCGAGATGTCATACAGGGACGCGAACCGGTTCGTTCGCACGAGCGTGAACGGCTCGCCATCCGAAGTGCTGCCGTCGGTGATGAAGTGCACCCGAAGCCGACCACCTTGCCGTCGCAGACCATCGTCGTGGTGCCGGTGTCGACCGCGGGACGAGTCGCCGTAGGAGATCGAGGCTGCGAGGTTGCTGCATGGGAGATCTGCGTAGGTGCCGCCGGGGCGGCCGGCGCAGCGCTGCCCTGGTAGACCAGCACATCGGACAGGCCCAGTAGGGACGGCGCGACAGTTGGCTGACTAGCACGGCACCAGTCAACGCACATGTTCAGCTGGATACCGCTATGGATGGAGAAGCTCGCTCTGCACAAGCCATATTTCTTCACCGGCGGGGCCGCAGGTATCGCTCGGTTTCGCGTCGGTTCCCGAAAAGCCGCCGCCGAAGGTCACCTGCTCACCCTCGTGCGCGACGATCTGTCCGTGTGCGTCGCGTAGTACGGCGTCAGGTTCGAAGCTCACCGTCCACCCCTTGGGCCATTTCATGGGTCGCATTTGGTCCAGCCACGCGCACGCCTGCCCGTCCACGAGGTCCGCGTGAAAGCGCCCGGTAGTTAGCGCGAGGAACGACGGGTCGCCAGGTTGCCATCCGTCCGACCACAGGGCATGCCCGGAGGACAGCGTCTGCGGACGACCGGAACGGCCCGGGCTGATCGGCGAGTCGTTACCAAACAGGTCCGCCCGACCGACGGTGAGCACGGTTGCGGCCACCGCGGCGACCGCGGCGGCGCTACCGACGATGGCGACCCGCCGTCCCGCGAACTGGCCGCGCGAGACGAGTTTTGCCTGCTGGAGTGCGTCCTGGATGCGTTCCTCGGCACCCTCACGAATCGCGATCGAGTCGAAGGCGGCTCGAATATCGTTGTCGGAGTAGTTCATCAGTGGGTTCCTCTCTCGAGTGCGTGCTCGTCGGCCGCCGCCTTGCGGAGCGTCTCTAGCGCGCGCGACGCGTATCCGCGCACCGTGCCCACCCGGCAGCCCAGGATGGTTGCGATGTGCGCGTCGTCCAGGTCTTCGAAGTAGCGCAGGGCTAACACGACGCGTTGTCGTTTCGGCAGCTCGGCGAGCCGCGAAACCAGGTCGGCTCGTTCGGCGAGCGCTGCCGCCGGATCGGGTTGGTCATCATCGAGCAGCACCTCTGCCCTGGGTATGATCCGCGACCACTTACGGCGCCACGAGATGTACTCGTTGACGAGCATGCGCCGCACATAGGTCACCGGATCGTCCCGGGTCGAGACGTGATCCCAGCGCCGCATCACCTTCAGGAGGACATCCTGAACAAGATCCTCAGCCAACGCTGGATTCAGCGACATCGCCGTCGCCATCCGCAGCAGCGGACGCAGCTGGCCCCGCACGAACTGTTCAAATGTCACTTGCTTCGTCCTCCCTCACAACGCCGCCTACCCATACACGCATCGGCGCACGCTGCGCGTTGTGCCATCGCGAACCCGGGACATGGCGCGTCGCTAAAGCCGCCGTCGATCCGCCGTGGCTTGTGGTCTGGGGCCTAGCGCCTGCTCGATGAGCTGCGGCCGGTCGCGTTCGCGATCGCCTACCGGATGCTCGGCAGCGTGTCGGAGGCCGAGGACATGGTGCAGGAGGCGCTGCTGCGAGTGCATCAGGCGCTCGACGCCGGTGAGCAGATCGCCTCGTGGGCGCGTTCGTCGCGACCGTGACCACCCGTCTGGCGATCAACGAGCTGCGCTCGGCGCGGGCCCGTCGCGAGCACTACGTCGGTGACTGGCTGCCCGAGCCGATCATCACCGCCGGTCCCGACGATCCGGCCCGGCACGCCGAGACCGCGGACTCGCTGTCGGTGGTGATGCTGGTGTTGCTGGAGAGCCTGTCGCCCGAGCAGCGGGCCGTGTTGGTGCTGCACGACGTGTTCGACTGCGGGTATCCGGAGGTCGCGGCGATCGTGGGCAAGAGCGAGGGCAACGTGCGCCAGCTCGCCACGCGCGCCCGCCGGCACGTCGCGCAGCGCCGGCCCCGCTTCCAGACCACGCGTGAGCAGCGCGACGAGCTCGGCCGACGGTTCTTCGCGGCCGCCGAGCAGGGCGATCTCGCCGGGCTCGAGACGCTGCTCGCCCACGACGTGACGCTGACCGGCGACGGCGGCGGCAGGGCGCCCGCCTTGGCACGGTCGCTGCGGGGCCGCAGCCGTGTCGCGCACACGGTGATCAACTGGATGCGTCTGGTCGCCCGCGTTCCCGGCCTGTCCCTGCGCCCGGCCGAGCTCAACGGCGGGCCGGGGGCGCTCTACCTCGACGCCCAGCAACGGATCGTCGCCGTCCTCGCGCTCGACATCGACGGTGCTCAGATCACCGGCATCAGCTCGATCGTCAACCCCGACAAGCTCACCCACCTCGGGCCGCTCGGCGACTTCGCGTCGCTGCTGCGGACGATGGCATAGGCGAACTACTCGCACCTGCGGACTGGAATCCGAAGGGTTTGATCGTCTGGCTCGCCGATGATTTCAATTGCCCTTACCGGCGACTCTCCGAGGGTCACGTCGACGTGATGAATCAGGACGTGACCACCGGGAAAGGTCTCGTACACGTCGCTGCCCCGGACCGGAATTGGCTTCTGGGCGATCACGTGACCTTCGGTTTGCCACCGTCCCACGATCGCCTGAAATGGGTTGGCCATGAGCTCGTCCTTTCTCGATCGATTCGATTGACGCGCTCACGACCACGCGCGAGCACCCGCCGGTGAGGGTTCTGATCGCTCACACCTCTCGCAGCTGCCCGCTCCGCGACCGCACGTAGTGCTCGATCTGGCGCTGCTCCCAGCCGACACCCAAAAGGCCGCCCACGCCGAAGATGACCACGGCCGTTACCGCGACCGCGATGCCGGCCCCCAGCATGGGCCAGTAGAACCAGAGACTCTCGGTGCCGTCCGCCATGTCGAGGGCGAACCACATGATGCTCAGGACGGCATAGATGCCGAGGATCGTGTAGAGAATGCGCTTCTTGCGAACCCATCGCCGTGCCTCGGCCCTGAGGTCTGTCGCTTCGAGCTCCATAGTCATGGCCCTCGTGCCTCCTTGGTGTTGTGCCTGTACCGGAACCAATCGTCGACACCGGCCGGCCGTGGCACATCACCGCCAGGTATTGTCTTTGGCTCCACCCACGAATAGAGAAGGGCGGCTGCGGCTAGCGCTGAACCGCACGTGGCGCCCGAAACGGGCCGCGCCGCCGCGTGTCGACTTTCTGATCTGCCCAGCGAGGTCCCGCATATTCAGCTCATCAATCTTGGCGCGAACTCCGCAGAGCCGGGTCTCGGCTAGGCCAGCAAACGCCGGCTCGGATCGCGATGTCTGCAGGGCGCAGCTTCGGAAGCTGCCCATCCGGGCGCGCAGGATCCGCCGATCCGCGCGGCCCCGTCCGGTACTCATGCTGGCGTTGGTTGTGGGTGTCCGGCAGCCCAGAGGACGACGGTTATCGGGAATGTGATCGCGATCCCGGCCACGATAGGAGAACCGCTGCCTTTATCCCGGCAGCGGCGGCGATCCGCGGCGCCCCGCCACCAAGTCCACCGGCGCTGGTGTTTGCCACCACGACAAGGTCGAGGCCGACCGAAGTGCCAACTCCCGAGCTCGTGGTGACGATCCCCGAGGCGACACCCTGCCGCCTCGGCCGGGCACGCCGGTCGAGGCGGCGATGTACAAGGTCGTGAACACCATCCCGTCGCCGAGGCTGACGGCGACCAGACCAGGCACCAGCTCTGCGGGGTCTGGCCGTGGAACTACGTCGTCGGCGCTCAGATGAGGCCCAACGCGCCGTCGTCGCACGCAAC
Source organism: Actinomycetota bacterium (assembly GCA_046734315.1). GTDB lineage: Bacteria > Actinomycetota > Actinomycetes > Mycobacteriales > Jatrophihabitantaceae > DASXRA01. The sequence goes on from JBKPQY010000237.1 coordinate 7,636, forward strand.
CGCGCACGACGCGAGGCTCGGCTCCTGCGCCACAACCCCGTCTAGGCAATCGCGAACCGTCGCGCCACCCGGCCCGCGCCGCGCTGGGACGTCTTCGTCCAGTGACAAGGTGCTGCAAGCCGGGCCACTACCAGCACAACATCTCCGGCTGGCGATCGCGACTCAACGTCTCACTCGTAGCCGAACCGTCCATCGCTGAGGCACGAGTCCCTCATCTGCTCACCGACGACTCCCGTGCCGAGCCCACGCCTTTGAAG
>JBKPQY010000238.1:0-18217 GCA_046734315.1 Actinomycetota bacterium
GGCGGATTCCGGCCGGTACCCGGGGGCGTTGCGGGGTGAGCCGGAACGCGGAGCGGTCGAGCACCGGTTCGGGCATCCAGTACGCGCCGGCCAGGGCCACGGCGAGCAGCACGAGGACCACCACGTAGGGAAGCGTGCGCGGTGCCACGCCGGCCTGCACCAGCGCTGAGGAGACCAGCGAGCCCAGGCCGAGGCCGGTGGCGCTTGCTACGCCGTTCGTCAAGCCGACGCTCACCGGGTCGCGGCGGGCGTGCAGGTCCAGCAATGCCGCGCTGGCCGTGCTGATCGCCGCCCCGGTGGCGATGCCCTGCACGCCGCGGGCCACAAACAGCCACGGCGTGGCGTCGGCGGCGATGTAGAGCACCGACGACACCATGAGCGTGGCGAGCGACACCAGCAGTACCGGCCGGCGTCCGACCTGGTCGGAGACGCGGCCGGCCAGCAGGAGCGCGGCCAGCACGCCGAAGGCGTAGGTGGCGAAGATCAGCGTCAGGGTCAGCGGTGAGAAGTGCCACCGCGCGGCGTAGGAGCGGTACAGCGGCGACGGCACGACGGACGCGAACAGGCACAGCCCGATGACCGCGGCCGCATGCATATAGGCGATGCCGTGCGGCAACGTGCGGCGCTTCGTCCGGACGAGTTCAGACGGGCGGGTCAGCAGCGACTGCTCGGCCATCAGCCCTTCCCTTGTGGTTCGGTGAACGAACTCTCGATCTGTTGAGCATATAGGTTCGGTCACCGAACTGGCAAGTGGCATACTGGTCCCATGGCACTTCCCCGTGAATATCTCGATCAAGAATGCGGGCTGGCCCGGTCGTTGGAGATCGTCGGCGAGCGGTGGACGTTGCTGATCATCCGTGACGCGTTCTACGGCGTGCGCCGGTTCAGCGACTTCCGCGACCACCTCGGCATTCCCCGCGCGGTGCTCACCGAGCGGCTGAACTTCCTCGTCGAGCACGGCATCCTCAAACGCGACGCGGCGGCGAGCGGCCGCGACGAGTACATCCTCACCGACAAGGGCGAACGCCTCTGGCCGGGCATCTGGTCGCTGATGGCCTGGGGCAACGAGTTCTACATGCCCGAGCGGCGGCGCCGACCGTTCACGCACACCGGCTGCGGGGGCATTGTGGGCGCCGACGGCACATGCCAAGCGTGCGGCGCGAGACCCGGACCGGACGATCTCACGATCCACCCCCAGCCAGCACGACCCCGGACCGTGAAGACCGATCCGGCCAGCCGGGCGCTAAAGAACGCCCGTCCGCTGCTTACCCCGATCCAGGAGGCATCGCCCGCTCAGCCGACGCGGTAGACGGGGCACCCACCGATCGCTCAACCTGAGGCCCCGTGAGACGGCCGAGGGTTCACGCTCAACCGACCAAGGAGTCATAGGCATGGAGTATCTGGTGACGATGACGACCCGGGTCCCGGACGGGACGCCGGACGAGACCGTGCAGGACGTACGAGCCCGTGAGGCCGTCCGTGCGGGTGAACTGGCGGCGCAAGGACACCTGCTTCGCCTGTGGCGTCCGCCGCTGCAACCGGGCGAATGGCGAACGCTCGGCCTGTTCGCCGCCGACAACGAGGACGAGCTCGAGCGGGTCCTCGCCTCGATGCCGCTACGTGTCTGGCGAACAGACCAGGTCACGCCGTTGTCGAACCACCCGAACGACCCGGCCCCGGGGCGCGATCGCCCGAACGCACAACAGACGCTGAGCTAGGGGAAGCCGTGGAGTTCCTGACCGCCTTCACGGTGACCGTTCCCGACGGCGCCGCCGACGAAGTCGTCCACGCCCTGACGACGCGCGAAGCACAACGCGCGTATCAACTCGCCCAGGAGGGCAAGCTCGTGCGGCTCTGGGCGCTGCCCGCCGAGCCCGGCACGTCCCGGGCGCTCGGACTGTGGCGAGCCCAAAACCTGGCTGAGCTGCAGGCGATCCTTGCATCGCTGCCTCTGGACCCGTGGATGACCACCCAAACGACTCCGCTCACCGAGCGCCCCAACGACCCCGTCGCAAATTAATAACCTTCTTTGGGCGATGCCGACCAGCCTCGCGCGCGCAAAGCTCGGCACATAGAGCGGTATGCCGGCCTGCGGTCGGACAATGGATCGGCTCGGCCAAAACCTCCGGCGACCCGCCATCAGATCAGGCGGTGAAGATCATGAATACCTATCCCAACATTAGCGACCATGGCCTGATCGGCGACCTGCAAACCGCAGCCCTGGTGACAACCGACGGGACCCTGGACTGGTTCTGCTGTCCCCGGTTCGACTCGCCCAGCGTTTTCGCCTCCCTGCTCGATGCCGAGCGCGGTGGCTTCTACCGGATCGCGCCAGACCGCTCCGATTACGTGAGCAAACAGCTGTACCTGCCGGATAGCGCGATCCTGGTCACGCGATTCATGACCCCGGACGGGGTCGGCGAGGTGCACGACTTCATGCCGGTGATAGAAGGGGCGGCGACCGACCGGCACCGGCTGGTCCGCAACATCCGGGTGGTCCGCGGCGTCATGCGGTTCGCCATCGAGATCCAGCCGCGCTTCGACTACGCCCGCAAGCCGCACAAGCTGGACATCACGGAGCACGGCCTGATGTTCGTCTCCGAGGGTATGGAACTGACCGCGCACGCTATCGCGCCCGAGGGAGTGTCGCTCGAGAGCGCGGGAATCACGCTGGAGCATGTTGGCGACGGGGTGCGGTGGACGCGCACCCTGCGCGAAGGCGAGATCGGCGGCGTCGTGCTGGAGTCGATGGGCGGCACGCCGCGGCGGGTCTCGCCCGAAGAAGCCCAGCAACTTGCCGATGACACCGCGCGGTTTTGGCGGTCGTGGCTGCGCCGGTCCACCTACACCGGCCGATGGCGAGAAATGGTCAACCGTTCGGCCATGGCGCTCAAGCTGATGACCTACGCACCCACCGGCGCGGTGGTCGCAGCGCCGACCACCGGGCTGCCCGAGCAGGCCGGCGGAGAGCGCAACTGGGATTACCGGTACACCTGGGTCCGGGACGGCTCCTTCTCCATCTATGCGCTCCTGGGCCTGGGGTACGTCGAGGAGGCGACCGCGTTCGCCGGCTGGCTGCGCGACCGCGTCGCCGAGCAGGCCGGTGACGGATCAGGCCCGCTGAAGATCATGTATCGGATTGACGGCACGTCGGACCTGGTCGAGGAGACTCTGGACCACTTCGACGGCTGGCGTGGCTCCCGTCCGGTGCGTATCGGCAACGGTGCCGCGGACCAGCTGCAGCTCGACATCTATGGCGAAGCGATGGACTCGATTTACCTGGCCGACTCTCGCGGGATCCAGATCGCTCACCAGGGATGGGCTGAGCTGAGCAGCATCATCGACTGGCTGTGCGAGCACTGGGACCAGCCCGACGAGGGAATCTGGGAGACCCGTGGCGGCCGCCGCAACTTCACCTACGGCCGTTTCCAGATTTGGGTGGCCCTGGACCGGGCGATCCGGCTGGCGCAGCGCCGCGCCCGCCCGGCCAACCTTGCCCGGTGGACCGACGTGCGCGACCAGGTCTACGACCAGATCCTGACCCGCGGCTGGAATCCCAAGGTCGGCGCGTTCACCCAGCACTACGACACCGAGGTACTCGACTCCTCGCTGCTTATGATGCCGCTGCAGGGCTTCATCGCGCCCCGTGACCCGATGTGGCTGTCCACGCTGCGGGCTATGGACCGCGAGCTGGTTTCCGACAGCCTCGTCTACCGGTACAACCCGGCCGCATCGCCCGACGGGCTGAGAGGCGACGAGGGCACCTTCTCGCTGTGCACGTTCTGGTATGTCGACGCCCTGGCCCGCGCCGGGCGGCTCGAGGAGGCCACGCTGGTGTTCGAGAAGATGTTCACCTACGCAAACCATCTCGGTCTGTACTCCGAGGAGATCGACGCCACCGGCGGACAGCTGGGCAACTTCCCGCAGGCCTTCAGCCACCTGTCCCTGATCAGCGCCGCGGTGAACCTCAACACGCAGCTCGACCGGGGCAAGGACACCGTCTCGCCGGCAGCGCCGGCGGTTGGGCGGACCTAGCAGCTAGGTGCCGGATGACGTCGCCCTCGCGGTTGCGAAGGCCTGCTACGGCTGAACGGAGTCGGATCAGTCGGCCGGCCCGGTGGCCACGGTGACCGACGCGCTGTGCGACTGCCCGGAGGTGTCCGTCCAGGTGATGGTCACCTTCGTGCCCGGCTTGTCCTTGGCGAGTGCGCTGTGTAGATCGTTGGCCGAGCTCACTGCCGTTCCGTTCACCGCGGTGATGACGTCGCCCGCGGCAAGCCCCGCCGCGGCCGCCGGCGAGCCGTCGACCACCGACCCGATCTGCGCACCCGCGACACTCGACGCCGAGTTGCCGAAGCCGTTCGCGGACGAGTCGGCGATCGAGACGCCCAGGAAGCCCGGGTAGCCCTGGTGGATCGTGCTGTTGTGCACACCGGACTCGATGTCGTGGGCGATATTCAGCGCCTTGTCAATCGGGATCGAGTAGGCCTGGGACGCGGTCGATGACTGGGACGCTGCCTCGGCGGCGGTGTCCATGCCGACGACCTCGCCATTGGAGTTGTACAGCGGCCCACCCGAGTCACCGGCCTGGATCGGGGCGTTCGACTCGATCATCCCGGTCAGCTGCTCGGCGTTCTGGCCGTTGTCGTCCGTGGCGGTCAGTGACTGATTGAGCGCCTCGACAGTGCCCGAAGCCTGTGTGAGCGTTCCGGTGCCGCCGGCGTTGCCCACGCCGGTCACCGCGTCGCCTACCGACACCTTGGACGAGTCGCCCAGCTTCGCGGTTTGCAGGCCGGAGGCGTTGTGCAACTGGATCACCGCAACGTCGTCGGTCGGGTCCGTACCGACCACCGTGGCGGTGTAGGTCTTTCCCGTCGAGGCGACAGTCACCGAGATGCTGGTGGCCCCGTCCACGACGTGGTTGTTCGTGAGCACTTCGCCGCTGGAGTTCAGGATCATGCCGGTTCCGGCAGCCTGGGCGCCCTGGTACTTCAGGACCGTGTTCACGTTGACGATGCCCACCTGCTCAGCAGCGGTCGCGGCCGTGCCGCTGCTACCGGATGAACCGCCGCCGAAGGGATTCCCGCCACTCCCCCCGAACGGGTTGCTGCCGCTTCCGCCGAAGGGATTGCCGCCGAGCCCGCCGAACGGGTCGCCGCTACCCCCGAACGGGTTGCCGCCGAGCCCTCCGAACGGGTCGCTTCCTCCGAACGGGTCTGAGGCTCCGGAACCGTTCGACCCCGAGCCGTTGGATCCTGATGCGCCGGATCCCGATCCGGTCGATCCCTGGTTGGAGGTCGCGGGCAGTGTCTGAGCCCGCACCCCGGTTCCCGAAATGGTCTTCGACTGTGAGGTGAGCTCCACCCCGACGGCGATGCCGGCCGCCGACAGTGCACCGACCACCCCGGCCGCGACAAGCACCTTGCGCTTGTTGCGCTTCGGCCGGGGTGGTTCCGGCGGCTGCGGGTACTGCAGCGGCAGCCATGGCTGCAACGGCTGGTCGAACTCGGTCGGCTCGGACATCTCTCTCCTTCACACAGCGACGGCTCTGGCCGTCGGTATTCAAGGAATCGCGGAGACCCGAACCAACGCTGAGGATTCCCAATGTGTCCGCTGAGAATGACTCGCCGTCGACGACGGCGCTCCCACGCGGGATCGGGCGCACCGGCTACGGTCCGGCGATGCTCCCCGGACCCCTCCCACGGCCGCGCTCACAGGGGTGACGGCTGCATCTGCCAGCCCCGCCTCGGCGGACCTGTTCGATCTGCTCTTCCAGCAAAATGTAACGGCTCAACGGGATCGGCTCGAATGCGATAGCTGGCGCCGATCAGATCCTTGCATTTAACCGCGCGTGAGGCTCGCAATTTCCTCCAAGCCATTACATCGTCGGCTTCCAGCGGACCCACAGCGCTCGTGCTGACTATGAGGCCAGCGGCCCCCGATGGTGAAAGCCACCAAACCCATCGGGGGCTGCGATCCACATACCGCCGCCTGGCCCCAATCCGAACGGGGCGTGTGAAACGTCGGATCCGGGCGACGGCGCGCTTTTCTACGCACGGCGATTCGAGGACCGAACAACCCGGCGCGAAACTCGTCCGCCGCGCGCCAAGTGATACCCGAGGAGGAATTGGCATGCTGATCGTGACCGACTTCGCTGCGGCAGCGATTCGTCATCTCCTTGACGGGTGCAGCGCTCCTGACGACGCGGGACTGCGCATCGCGCGCGCTTCTTCCGCAGTTCCGCTGAAGGCCCGTCTCGCGCGGGCGCCGGAGCCCGAGGACACGGTCGTAATTGCAGCCGACGGCGCTCGCGTCTTCCTGGACAGAGCGGCGGTCAATCTTCTCGGCGACAAGATTCTCGATGCCTCTATAGGCGTGCACGGACGAGTCATGTTCTTCCCCGCTGACGCACGCCAGCCCGCCGAACCGGGGCGCTGACAGAGCCGAGCGCGTTCCACCATCCACTTGCCCGGCGCTGCCTGCGGCGATCGATGGACTCCTGGACGAAAATGACCGTGGCAGGCCTACCCACGGCGACCGCGGTCGATGACGTCGAGGACGGATGAATCGAAAACCTGGTTCCTCATCCGACGAGGCTGATCACGCTCGGCTGGCGCCGGAAAGCTACGCCTGGCCGCTGACGGCCATCGTTCTCACGATCTTGCCACAGGTCCTCGTACCGGTTCGCGACCGAGTAGGTCCCCCGTCAGTCGTTCCGATCGTCGAGGCTGCCGTCGTTCTCATTATGTTGATTATCGCCGCGAAGCCTGGGCCGGTCCCGCGCCAGGCCCGTCCCACGGTCATGACCCTCCTCGGTGCGCTCATCGTGGCCAATGCCGCAGCCGCCGCCCGGCTCGTCGTGTTGGTGCTCGACGGCGGCAAGGTGGACGGAATCGCCCTGACCGCCGGTCGGTTGCTTGTCGCCGGCGCACTGGTTCTATTTACGAATGTGATCACCTTCGGGGTGCTGTACTGGCAATTGGATCTCGGTGGTCCGGCCGGCCGCGTCGTCGACCCAATGCCTTACCCGGACTTCCAGTTTCCCCAGACGGAAACGTCAGGACTCGCGCCCCCGAACTGGCGACCGCGCTTCCTCGATTACCTCTACGTCGCATACACCAACATCGTCGCCTTCAGCCCGACTGACACGATGCCGCTCAGCGGCCGCGCGAAAGCACTCATGGCGTTGCAGTCACTCGTCTCCGTCGTCGTGGTTGTCGTCGTGCTCGCCAGAGTCATCAACATCCTGCCCACCTGAACTCGCGCGTCGATCGCAGCGTCGTCCGGCAGGTGCTGATCCGGCTACACGCCGACCAGGCCGATTGCCGACGCTTTCTGTACTGCGTCGTTGCGAGAGGAGACGCCGAGCTTGCGGTAGATCGCCTTGACCTGGGTCTTAACCGTATGGCTGGAGACAAAGAGTCGCTCCGCGATCATGTCGGCGGTCAGATGAGTTTGCAGATAGGGCAGCAGCCGCAACTCGGCTTGGGTAAGTGGCAGCGGCCCTATCGCCCCGGAGGCGGCGGTGGAAGCAAGGACGCCACGGAAATCTCTGAGCTCGCCGATGAGGGCCCCGAGGGCGGGGCGGTGGCTCAGGATGTCGTCGATCTCGAGGAGCAGCCGACGGGCCGTGGCGAGATCGGAAACTGCCAGGTAGAGCCTTGCCAGCTGCAGCCGGAGCCGGACTGCGAGATAAGGCAGCAGGGAGGTGGCCGCCGGGCGTGCCCGCATCGCGCGGCTCAGCTGCTGCTGCGCTTCCTTCAGGTCACCACGGCGCAGGGAGAGCCTCGCCGCCGCCGCGAAGGTCGCGATACTGCAGGCATAGTCATGCATCCGGTTCGCGTCGACCACGGCAAGCGCGTGCTCCAGTCGGACGGCAGCCTCGTCCCAATCGCCACGGTCCATAGCCAGCCAGGCGAGCTGAGATTCGCAGATGGGAATCGTGGCGAAGTTGCTCATTGTGGCGGCAGCCGCGGACGCTTGGGCGAATGCGGCGCCTGCCTCGTCGACGTGTCCGGCGAGCAAGTGCGCCTCCGCGAACAACCACAATGCGGTGTCGCGCCATGGGCTCGAGGCCGATTCCTGGACAACAGCGAAGGTCGCATCGGCCATCATCGAGTCGGGACCCGTGGCGCACATGGCGGCCCGCAACATGGCCCTGGCCGAGTCGAATGAGGCGGAGCCATCCCCGGGCACGAGATCGAACGACGCAGCGTCAACCACCGCCGCCCACCGCTGGGCCCCACTTGTATCGCCGGTCAGCACGCTCTCCCAGCATTTGAGCACTGCGAGCGGTGGGTAGCGTTCAATGTTCAGATCGCCGATCGCCCGATACCAGCGCTGCACAGTTGACAGCTGCCCGGACATGTAGGTCGGTTGGACCAACCTGGTGACCAGGCGCGTGGTGCGGTCCCGGTCGGTGGTGTGCAGCAGGTGCTCGGCGGCCCGTGCGGGCGAGCCGCTGGACTCATACCAATCGGCGGCTCGGCGGTGCAGCGTCGGGATGATGTCGGGTTCGGTGCGGCGCAGCTCAGCGAGCAGGAACTCCCGGAAGAGTGCGTGGTAGCGATACCAATTCCGCTGGCGGTCCAGCGGACGCATGAACAGACTGTGTGCCTCTACGCGGCGCAGGTGAACGGCCGCCGCTGAGGAACCGAGGAGCGCATTGCAGAGCGGGGCACAGAGCTGATCCAGCACGGCCGTGCGGCGCAGGAACCGCTGGACAGCCTTCGGCTGCTGACTCAGGGCCTCGCTGTACAGGTAGTCGGCGACATACCGGTCGTCACCGGTGATCATCCGCGTCCGGCTGCGGCTCTCCTTCGCGATCAACGCAGCGAGGTAAAGGCCGACCGGCCAGCCTTCTGTCCGCTCGGTCACCGCGGCCGCCAGCTCAGGATTCGCGCTTACCCCTGCGTTTGAGAAGATCTTGGTAGTCCCGGCTGCGTCGAGAGCCAGATCGCCGACGCCGAACTCCAACGCGTCGCCTGAGGCTCGCAGCCGTGGCACGTGAGGCTGCTCGGAACGGCTCGTGGCGGCCAGTTGAGATCCCGGGGGTAGCGCCGAGATCATCATGGCCAGCACGTCATGGCAGGCCGGTGACTGCAGCTTGTGGAGATCGTCGAGCATGAAAACGAACGGAATGCAGCTTGCCCGGAACTCCGACGCCAGTCGTGGCGCAGCGCGGCCGAGCACCGACACGCCATGACGTCGCCGGCCCACGATCAGGTCCCCGCGGCCGAGGCCGGCTCGGCTGTACGCGTACGCAAGCGAGGCGAGCAAAGTCGCAGGATCGTCGTCGAAGCGATCGAGGGAGAGCCAGGCCACCGGGCGATCCTCGCTGTCCGCCCATTCCGCCAGAAACGTCGACTTGCCGTAGCCCGGTGGTGCCGTGACCGCGATGAGGCGGCAACCGCTTGAACGAGCGGTCTCTATCAGATCGCCACGGCCAAGTGCGCCCGGGCGAGGTTGCGGGACGGAAAACTTGGCATCGAGAAGTACCTGGCTGAGCACAGCGGCCGGCTGCAGCGCCTCGTCAGGGTCCAGGTTCACGGCAGAACCTTCGCCCGTCTCTGAACGCAACCTCACACCCGGCGGCGGCGCTTGCGAGAGTCGCCCCCTGCGACTCGGCATGATTCCCTCCGGAGCCATCGCGGCATGCTGTTCTCTTGGGTGATCGCCGTTGGTCCGCGTCTGCTGAGCGTTTCCACGCTCCCCTCGGCGGAGACAGCACCACATCATCCGCAACGGGTGAGCGGTTGACTTCATACGGTGCTCCCTGCCGGTATGACCCTGGCCGCCGGGATTGTGCTGCCGTCCGTGAACCCGCCGCCGCGCTCCCACAACTGCTGGTAGTGCCCACCTGCGTGGCGAAGTTCCTGGTGGCTGCCCTTTTCGACGACGCTTCCCCGCGCGAGGACCACGATCTGGTCGACCTGATCGAGCCCGTCGAGTTCGTGGGTGATGAGCAAGACCGAACGACCCTTGGTGGCGTGCAGCACATCGGCGGTGAGCGCCCGGCGGGCAGGTGGGTCTACGTGGGCGGTGGGCTCGTCGAGGATCAGCAGTGCCGGGTCCGCCAGGAAAGCCCGGGCGAGCGCCAGCCGCTGCCGTTCGCCACCGGAGACGGCCGCCCCATGGCTGCCGACCGGGGTATCCCAGCCTTGGGGCAGAGAGACGATCCACGGCAGCAGCCGGGCGCGAGCTGCCGCGGCCTCCAGCTCCTCGTCGGTGGCACCCGGCCGGGCCAGCCGCAGGTTGTCGCGGATGGTCGTGTCGAAAAGATGTGGGTCTTGCGGGCACCCGCCAACGACCGACCGTACGTCGTCGGCCGCGTAGTCGGCCAGGTCGTGGCCGTCGAGGAAAGCGGTGCCCCCGGACACCTCACAGAACCGCATGAGCACTGCGGCTACGGTTGATTTACCAGCTCCGTTCGCGCCTACGAGCGCCACTCGCCGCCCCGGCGGCAGGTCGAGGCTGATCCGATCCAAGGCGGGCGGCGCATCGGGGTGATAACGCACGGTGACATCGCGTAGCTGGATGCTGAACGGCCTCGACGGGATGGGTCGCGGGCGACACGGATCCTGGACGGGATCAGGCGTGTCGGTGACTGCCACGATCCTGCCCGCGGAGACGCTGCCCTGGCTGAGCTGGACGGCGGCGGCGGGCAGGGCGCTGACCGCCTCGAACGCGGCCAGCGCGGTCAGGGTGAGCACCGCCAGCGGCACCCGGGACAGTGCGCCGTTCCCGGTGGCGGCGACGCCCAGCAGCAGGACTGCCCAGACCGTGAGGCCGGTGACCGCGCTCATCAGCCCAGCGCCCAGGGCGGAAGCCGCCGCAGTCCGGCGGTCGAGCCGGGTCAGCTCGGCGTCCACCGCGTCGGCGTGGCCGAGCGCTGCGCCGGCGGCCCCGAAGGCCTGCAGGTCAGCCGCCCCGTCGAAGAGGTCGGTCATGGTCGCGGCTAGGTGACCGCGGGCGGGTGCGGCCGCCCGGGCGGCCTTCCTACCCACAGCAGCCGCGGCGGCCGGCACAACAAGGCCGGCGATCAGCACGCCGGCCGCCAGCACGGCTCCGGCTGGGGCGAGGATGAGCAGGCACACAAACACCGCTCCGCCACCGACCAGGGCAGCGGCCAGGACGGGGGTGACGCCGCGGATGAACAGGTCCTGCGTCGCATCCACGTCCGAGATCAATCGGGCGAGCAAGTCCCCGGACCGGAATAGCGCGAGCCCGCTCGGTGCCAGCGCCTCCAGCCGACGCCAGATGGTGACCCGTACCCGTGCCAGCACGCGGAATGCGACGTCGTGCGAGGCCAGCCGCTCCAGGTAGCGGAACACGCCCCGGCCGATGCTGAGCGCGCGTACCGCGACCACCGCCGCCGAGATCGCGATGATGCTGGGGTGCTGGGACGCCTTGGCCAGCAGGAATCCGGACACGGCGAGCAGGGCGACACCGCAGCCTGTGGCCGCGGCGCCGGAGACTACCGCAGCGAGCAGCCTGCGGCGCAGCGGGCGAGCCACCGCCAGCAGCCGCAGTAGCGCAGGCCGCTGATCTCGCTCCGGGCGGACGCCGCCGGGGCCGGCTGTCATGGGTTGGCCGCCATGGCAAGCGCGCTCGCCGGCCGGGACGCGACGCCCGCCGGGCTGTCGTCGAAGGTGATGACCTGGCTGACGCCCTCGGCGCGCGCGTACCGATGGGTGGCCACGACGATCGTGCGGCCTGCCATCGCCTCATGGATCACGCGGTCGATACCCGCGGCGGCAGCCGGCGCGAGATGGGCGGTCGGCTCGTCGAGAAGGAGCAGCGGGGCGTCCCGCAGGAACGCCCGAGCAAGGGCGAGCTGTTGCCGCTGGCCCGAGGAGAGCTGGCCCGCCCCCTCTCCCAGTCGGGTGTCGTAGCCGTGCGGCAGCGCCTCAATGAACGCTGCCGCTCCGGCGAGCCTGGCGACGTCTTCGACGGCGGCCCGGGTGGCGTGGGGCCGGCCGAGGGCAACGTTGTCCGCGACCGAACCGGCGAACAGCCGTGGATGCTGCGGCACCCAGGCGATCTGGGCACGCCAGGCGTCGAGCGGGACGGCGGCCAGGTCGATTCCGCTGACGTTTGCGCTTCCCGCGGCCGGCTCGACAAACCGCAGCAGCAGCCGCAGCAGCGTGCTCTTTCCCGTTCCGCTGGGCCCGGCAAGCATGATCAGCTCACCGGGACCGATGGCCAGGCTGAGCGGGCCCAAGGCCGGAAGGTCCCTGCCCGCGTAAGCCACGGTCACGCGGCTGAGTCGTATGGTGGCCGAGCGGAGGTCGGGAACAGGTGCGATGCGGGCGGCACGCGGGGCCGTGGCCTGGACGGTCTGTGGGTTCGGCGGGGTCTCGAGAATCTGGAAGATGCTCTCAGCGGCGGCGGCACCCTCTGCGCTGGCGTGGTACTGCGCGGCTACGGCCCGCAACGGGAGGTAAGCCTCCGGGGTGAGCAGGAGCACCACGAGTGCGGCCTGATACGGCATGTGCCCGTACAGCAGCCGCAGCCCGGTCTCGACCGCGACCACGGCCGTGGCCAGAGCGGCCGACAGTTCCAGAATCAGCGCGGACAAAAAGGCGATGCGCAGTGTCGCCATGGCCGCCGATCGGTAATCGCCGGTGACCTTCGCGATCACCTTCTCCTGGAACTTGGCCCGCCCGAACGCCTTGAGGGTAGGCAGGCCCTGAACTACATCCAGGAAGTGGCCGCCCAGCCGGGCCAGCAGCCGCCACTGGCGGCGGGTCTGCGCCCTGGTGTGCAGGCCCACCAGGGCAGCGAACAGCGGGATCAGCGGAAGCGTTAGCGCGATGACCACACCGGAGATCCAGTCGGTGGCGGTCACGGTCACCACGACCGCGACCGGGACCAGCACGGACAGCACCAGTTGCGGCAGGTAGCGCGAGAAGTACGAGTCCAGCCCATCCAGCCCCCGCGTCGCCTGGGCGGCAATAGCACCGGGCTGCTGCCCACCGAGCCACGCCGGCCCCAGCCTGAGGCAATGCGCGATCATCTTGCGCCGTAGCTGCGACTTGACGCTCGCAGCCGCCCGCAACGCGGCAGCCTCACCGCCGTAGGTGGCCGCGGCCCGGGCCGCGACCACAGTCAGCAGCAGCACCAGGGTGCCGGCCAATGCGTCGGCGCCGTTGCCGAGCGCAGCCGCGGCGAGCGCGTGGGCGAGCAGCGTCGCCTGCGTCAAAATGAGCCCGGTCACCAGCAGCCCGAGCAGCACGGTGACGATCAAATAGCTCCTGGCTGTCCGCGCATGGTGCAGCAGCTTCAGGTCGATAGCGCTCATGGCACCCTCGGGGTCACCCCGCCGGGTTGCGCCACGTTTCCCGGTCGGTCAGCAGCCGGTCCGCCTCCTTCGGGCCCCAGGTGCCCCGTGCGTAGGGGTGCACCGGGACGACATCGCCGAGCACCGGGTCGACGATCCGCCACGCGGCCTCGACGGTGTCCTGCCGGGCGAACAGCCAGCGGTCCCCGTCCAGCGCCGCGCCGATCAGCCGGTCATACGGGCGGATGTCCGATCCCGGTGACTGCGCGAACGAGAGTTCTTCGGCAAGCGGCTCCCAGCCGGCACCCGGCTTCTTACCGTGGACGGTAAGGCCGACCGCGGTCTCCGGCCAGATCCGGAACCGCAGCGTGTCCTCAGGAACGGCGGGCTCGATGCCGAAGACGTCGTGCGGTGGGGCCTTGAAGGTGATGCTGATCTCGGTGGCAGTGACCGGCATGCACTTCCCGGCGCGGATCAAGATCGGCACCCCGGCCCAGCGCCAGGTGTTGGCGCTCAGCCGGACCGCGACGTAGCTCTCTGTGATTGATTTCGGGTCGACGCCGTCAACTTCGTGGTAACCCTCGTACTGGCCGCGCACCGTGTTCTCGGGGCTCAGCGGGCTTAGCGCGTCGACCACGGTGTGCTTGGCATCCAGCCAGGAAGCAAGGCCGGTCCCACTCGGCGGTTCTGCCAGCACAGTTGCCAGCACCTGGAGCATGTGGTTCTGCAGCACGTCGCGAATGGCGCCGGTCCGGTCGTAGAACCGGCCGCGGTCCGAGACGTCGAACGCCTCGGACATGGTGATCTGGATGTCCTGCACGTAGTTGCGGTTGAGCACCGGTTCGATCACCGAGTTGGCGAACCGAACGAACAGCACGTTCTCCACCGGGTCGAAAGCCAGCCAGTCGTCGACCCGGAAGATGGCGTCTTCCGGGAAGTACCGGTGCATGGTGTCGTTGAGTTGCCGCGAGGACGCCAGGTCGGTGCCGAACGGCTTTTCCACCATCACCCGCGCGCCGGCGCTGCGGCCGGCCGTGGCGATGCCCGGCGCGATCCGCCCGAACAGCACCGGAGGCACCTCGAGGTAGAACAGCACCTTCTCGCCCGCGCCGATCTCGTCGGACATGGCCTTGTAGGTGGCGTCATCGCCGAGATCCCCGTCCACGTATCGCAGCAGGTTCAGCATCTTGACCGCCGCCGGTTCGGCCGGGTCCATCCCGTTGAGCTTCAGCGATGCGGTGGCGTAGTCCCGAAACTGCTCCAGGCGCCAGCCGCTCTTGGCCACCCCGACCACCGGGACGTCGAGAACGCCTCGCTTGACCAGCCCCACCAGCGCGGGGAACGTCTCCAGTTTGGCTAGATCCCCGGTGGCCCCGAAGATCACCAGCGCGTCGACTTTGTCAGACATCTCGTCCCTCCTGAAAGATCGTTGCCATTCGAGAGCGCGCGGGGTGCTGCTCAGCTCCCCGGGGGCACCGGGGCCGCGGCGGGCCCTCCCGCGCGCTCCACGACTGCCTGCGAAGGCGGCGGCGCAGGCGGCTGGAAGTCGCTCGCGCTTACCCGCTTGCGGAACACGTAGTAGGTCCACGCCTGGTAGACGAGGACCAGCGGCAAGAAGATGACCACCACGACGGTCATCGCCTTGAGCGCGTACGGCGTGGACGCCGTGTTATGCACAGTGAGGTTGTAGGCCGCGTTCGTGCTCGAGACCATCACGTTGGGGTAGAGATCGACGAAGATCGCGAGGATGCAGGACGCGATGGTGACGGTGGTTGCGCTGAACGCGAACCCGTCGCGGCGGGCGTAGACCAGCGCGACAGCGGCAAGGACGGCCAGGATGGCCAGCAACTCGATCAGGTTCAGGAAGAACGTCGTGCTGGCCGTCACGTGCGTCCAGATGATGAAGCCGACGACGAACGCAGCTGTGACAGGGGCGACGCGCCGGGCGACGAGCCCGGATCGCTGCCGTATCTCGCCGGTGGTCTTGAGGCAAAGAAATGTGGCGCCGTGCAGTGCGCAGACGAGAACCAGGGTGACTCCCGTCCACACCGCGTAGGGCTGGAGCAGGTCCCAGAACGTCCCGGTGTAGTCCTGGCTGGAGTTGATCGGCAGCCCGTGCAGCAAGTCGCCGAGGGCCACCCCGATCAGCAGCGGCGCCAGCACGCTGCCGACGGTCAGCGAGACATCCCAGGTCCGGCGCCACCGTGCGTCGTCGTGCTTGCCCCGGAATTCGAACGCGACCCCGCGCACGATCAGTGCGGCGAGCAACAGCACCATCGCCAGGTACATGGCGGAGAACATGGTGGCGTACCAGCCGGGAAACGCGGCGAACATCGCGGCCCCGGCGACGATCAACCAGACTTCGTTACCGTCCCAGAGCGGCCCGATCGTATTGATGGCGGCGCGGCGTTCGGCATCGTTTCGGCCGACCACGCTGTGCAGCATGCCGACACCGAAGTCGAACCCCTCGAGGATGAAGAATCCGGTCCACAAGATCGCGATGACAATGAACCAGAACGGAACGAAGGCGCTCATCGGGACCCCTCAGTACTGAACGGCGGGCAGGGGCTCGCTGACCTGGGTCTGGTCGCGCGGGGCCGGCAACTGTTTACGCGAGTACCGCAGCATGAGCCACAGGTCGACGGTGCCGAGCGTGCCGTACACCAGGATGAAGGCGATCAGGCTGATCCACAGCCAGGTGACGCTGACTGTCGGGGAGATCCCGTCCTTCGTCAGCATGATGCCCTGCACGATCCACGGCTGCCTGCCGCTTTCGGTCAAGAGCCAGCCGGCGGTGTTCATCAGGAACGGCAGCACCGCCGCCCAGGTCGCCACCCACAAGAACCTCCGGGAGGTGACCAGGCTTCTGCGCCAGACCAACCACAAACCCCACAGCGCGATCAGCAAGGTGAGCACGCCCAGATAGGCCATCACCCGCATCCCCCAGTACTGAATGAACACGTTCGGCACGTAGTTGCCCGGGCCGTACTGCTGGCTGTACTGGTCCTGAAGCGGCGTCATCCCTACCACCTGGCCGTTCCAATGGTTGGTGGCCAGCAGCGACAGCAGGTGCGGGATCTCGATGATCTGGGTCGGGGTGTGGTCGTTGTTCCCGCCGCCGATCTGGAACAGCGAGAACGAGCACGGCTGGCAGGTCGTCCACTGCGCCTCGGCCGCGGCGATCTTCATCGGCTGATACTTGGCCTCGATGACGCCGAGCTCATCGCCGACGAGCATCGTCAGCAGAATCGCCGGGAGCAGGACGATCAACGCCAGTCGGGCCGACCGGCTGAACACATCGCGGTCCCCGCCGTGCCGTAGCTGCCAGGCCGACACCGCCAGCATCACGACGGCGCCGGTGGTCAGCGCCGCCAACAGCACCTTGGCGTAGCCCCACACGAAGACGGGGTTGGTGAACAGCGCCCAGATGTCGTTCAGCTGCGGCTTGCCGTTCACCATGGTGTACCCGACCGGGTGCTGCATCCACGAGTTGGCCGCCATGATGAACAGGGCCGAGAGCACGCTGCCGAACGCGACCGCCCAGATCGTCAGCAGGTGCAGCCGGCGCGACAGCCTGTCCCAGCCGAACAGCCACAGCCCCAGGAACGTGGACTCGAGGAAGAACGCGGCCAGCCCTTCCATCGCCAGCGGCGCACCGAACACGTTGCCGACCAGCCGGGAGTACGCCCCCCAGTTCATCCCGAACTCGAACTCTTGCACCAGGCCGGTGACCACGCCGATCGCGATGTTGATGACGAGCAGCGTGCCGAAGAACCGGGTCAGCCGCAGGTACTCGTCCCGCTTGCTGCGGTACCAGGCCGTCTGCAGCAGTGCGGTCAAGAACGCCAGGCCGATGGTGATCGGGACGAAGAAGAAGTGATTGATCGACGTGAACGCGAACTGAATACGCGCCAGATCAACGTTCATCGCCGCGGCACCGTCCTAGATTCTCATTGATCGTCATGGTGATCGGCTGCGACTGTCCGTGCATCGCCTCGATGTGGGTATTGCCGGTTGAGGCGGGCGGGCCATTTAGCCCGAACAAGGGGATGTCTTGCGCTCTTCAGGCGGCGATGGTGGACCCGTGACCGAGAACTATGACGTGATCATCATCGGGACCGGCGCCGGGGGAGGAACACTCGCACATGCCCTCGCGGACTCGGGCAAGCAGATCCTGCTGCTCGAACGCGGGGACTTCCTCCCCCGCGAGATGGACAACTGGGACCCGAAACCGGTGTTCGTGGACGGAAAGTACATCTCCCCTGACCGGTGGTTCGATCGCGACGGTAAGCCGTTCCAGCCGCAGGTCCACTACTTCGTCGGAGGGGCCACCAAGCTGTACGGCGCGGCGCTATACCGGCTGCGCCCCGAGGACTTCGGCGAGATCAAGCATGCGAGCGGGCTCTCCCCGGCCTGGCCGCTGTCCTACAACGACTTCGAGCCCTGGTATTCCAAGGCCGAGCACTTGTATCAGGTGCACGGCAACGCCGGCGAGGATCCGACCGAGGGCCATCGCAGCGCGCCCTACCCGTGGCCCGCGGTCTCGCACGAGCCCCGGATCCAGAAGATCTTCGATGACCTGGCCGAGGGCGGCTACCACCCGTTCCACGCACCGTGCGGGATCATGCTCGACGAGGCGAGGCGGCCGGCGAGCACCTGCATCCGCTGCACCTGGTGTGACGGCTATCCCTGCCTGGTACACGCCAAGGCCGATGCCGAGGTCATCGCGGTCCGGCCGGTGCTGGACCGCCCCAACGTCACCCTGCTCACCGGCGCCGAGGTGACCAAGCTGGAAACCGACAGCTCGGGGCGGGTGGTCACCGGCGTGGTGGTCTCCCGCGACGGCGGTCGCGAGACGTATCAGGGCGACATCGTGGTCGTGTCCGCCGGGGCAGCCAACAGCGCCAAGCTCCTGCTCAACTCGGCCACAGATGC